>JBGOVX010000078.1:0-15330 GCA_041478355.1 Terriglobia bacterium
GCTCAACCAGGCTGCTGAAGATTAAACTGTCCAGCCGCTGCGACTGGGCATCGGTGCCAATCCGTGGATCGAGATTGGTGGGCATCGATTCAATCAGGAAATGGACGACGCCCGGCTCGCTCGGAACCGAACCAGCGCAGGAAGAGAGAGCAAGGACGATGAGGAGAGAGAAGGAAGTAATGGAAGTAAAGGAAATAGAGGAAGTTAAGGATAAGACTGCGCGCGATATACAACTCGCGGGACATCGTTCTGATCCTCCACTTCCTACTCTTCCTCTTCTTTTACGCATAACACACCTTGCCAAGCACCGCCGCCCTCCTCGCTGCTGTCGCGCCCGGCACGTTCGCGGGACGTTTGTGCAACGTCTGGTAGGCCAGCAGCGCAAAGGCAAATGCTTCCTTGGCATCCCCGGGCACTCCGAGTTCGCCCGATCCGCGAACGCGAATTCCGCTCAGCCCCGACTCGATCTGGGCCATCAGCAAGGGATTGTGCGCCCCGCCGCCCGAAACGATTAATTCCGCAATTTGCGCGCGCCGCGCGACGTGGCGATGAAATGCATCCAGAATGGATAGCGCCGTCAAAATAGTCGCGGTGCGCACGATATCTTCCGGAGTCCCGCGTCTTGCCTCCGGATGCGCCAGCAGAGAACGCACGTATTTCTCGCCGTATTGTTCGCGTCCCGCAGTCTTCGGGGGCAGCTTGGTAAAATATTTGTCGCGCAGTAAAATGTGCAGCAAACGAGGCAACAGTTTTCCGCGCTCCGCCATTTCCGCATTCCGGTCAAACCTCTTTCGCCCGCGCGTGAAATGCCGCACCAAGGCGTCGATCACCATGTTTCCCGGGCCGGTATCAAAGGCAAACACGTCTTCGAGCGCCGCTCCTGGCGGAATCGCAGTGATGTTCGCAATCCCGCCAATGTTAAGCGCCGCGCGGCCAATCCGCTTATCGCGGTAGAGTAAATAATCGACAAAGGGCACCAGTGGCGCGCCCTGGCCCCCCGCCGCCATGTCGGCAGGACGAAAATCACCAACAGTTGTAATGCCCGTGCGTGCGGCGATCACGGACGGTTCGCCGATCTGCAGCGTGGAGGCGATGGATCGTCCGCAGAACTGCTTGGGTACTCCCTGGTGAAATACGGTCTGACCGTGCGAGCCAATGACGGCGATTTGCGAGGGTCGTATGCGGAATTTCCGGCAGGCAGCCAGCGCTGCGGCGGCAAATTCCTCGCCCAACAGAAAATTGAGCTGGCTGATTTCACCTGTCGTCACAGCCCGGCCCTCGCCCAGTTTCAACACGGCCTCGCGCACGCGCGGAGGGAATGGAAAAGCGGCAAAATTCTCGAGTTTTACGCCCTGGCTGGAGATCCGCACCAAGGCCACGTCGATGCCATCCGCCGATGTTCCGGACATGATGCCCAGCGCCAGCGCTCCGCCTCTGCGCGAACGATTCATAGGATCTGCCGTTTCAACTCCGCCAGCAGATTCAGTGCTTCGATAGGCTTCAGGTTGTCCAAGTCGGCCGCGCGCAATGCTTCCAGCACCTTGCGGTCCAGCGTGGTAAAAAGCGCCTGTTGCTCCGTGAACGCTTCTCCCGTGGCGTTTGTTGCCGGTGCCAGCTTTTCCGTCAATTGATGTTCGGCTTGTTCGTGACGTTCCAGAACCTCGCGAGCGCGTGCGATTACGGCCGGTGGCAGCCCAGCCATTCTGGCGACTTCGATTCCGTAGCTTTTGTCCGCGCTTCCGGTTTCCACTCGCTTTAGGAATATAAGTCCTGTCGAGGTCTCGCGCGCCGAAACGTGCACATTCTTGACGCCGGCAAGCAAGTCCGCCAGCTCCGTCAATTCATGGTAATGCGTCGCGAATAGCGTGCGCGATTTCGTTTCGCTCGCGAGGTGCTCCACCACGGCCCAGGCAATCGAGAGTCCGTCGAACGTTGCCGTTCCCCGGCCCACTTCATCAAGAAGCACCAGGCTGGATGGCGTGGCCGTATTCAAAATCGCTGCGACCTCGGTCATCTCCACCAGAAACGTGGACCTGCCGCGCGCCAGATTGTCCGCTGCGCCGATGCGAGTGAAAATGCGATCGCTCACCGGAAGCCGCGCCTGACCCGCAGGAACGAAAGACCCCATCTGGGCCATCACAACGATCAAAGCGGCTTGCCTGAGATAGGTGGATTTGCCGCCCATGTTGGGTCCCGTGATCAGCAATATCTGCTGTGTCGCGTCGTCCAGATATAGGTCATTCGGAACGAAGCGCTCGCCTTTTTGCTCGAGCAATTGTTCGATGACGGGATGGCGGCCCGCTACAATTACGATTTGGCCGTCACTTACAAATTCGGGCCGAACGTAGTTCCGCGACGCTGCCAGGCGCGCGAAATTCCCCAACACATCCAGTTGTGCGATAGCGGCCGCGGTTCGGCGCAGCCGCACAGCCTGCTCCCCGATCCACAATCTCAGCTCGTCAAATAGCCGCCGTTCGATCTCCGAAATTCGCTCGTCGGCATCCAGCACTTTCCGTTCGTATTCCCGCAGCTCGGGTGCGGTATAGCGCTCCGCATTCACCAGCGTCTGCTTGCGCTCAAAATCCGGAGGCACTAAGTGCAGGTTCGGCTTGGATATCTCGATGTAGTAACCAAATACCTGGTTGAAACGGATTTTCAGGGAGGCAATGCCAGTGCGCTTGCGTTCGCGTTCCTCCATTGCGGCGATGATCTGCTTGCTGTGCTGCGAGAGGTCGCGCAGTTGATCCAATTCCTGGTTGTAATTCCGCCGAATGACGCCGGGGTCGGACGCGAGCGCGGGAGGATCGTCCGCCAAGGCGGATTCGATTCGCGCGCGCACATCGGATAGCTCGTCGATTTGAGAGTGCAGGGCATTGAGGCGATGGGAAGCGCAATTTGCCAAGTACTTACGCAGCAACGGAATGCGCGTCAGGGACTGCCGCAGACCCAGCAAATCCCTCGGCGAAGCGACGCCCAGCGTCACGCGGCCGGCCAGCCGCTCCAAATCCTGCACTCCGGCGAGGTTGTGCCGAGTCTCTTCGCGCAAGACCGTATGGCTTTTCAATTCGGTGACGGCATCGAGGCGCGCTTCGATCTCCTCGCGATTCACTTGTGGCCGCAAAATCCATTGCCGTAGCAAACGCGCTCCCATGCCCGTCGCGGTTTCATCCAGGGCCGAAAGCAGCGTGGGTGATCCGCCCCGGCCGGCATCTTCGGCAAAAATGGGCGTGACCAGTTCCAGGTTGCGAATCGTTACCGTGTCCAGCACCAGGGAGTCGGATTGCTCGTAATACCGCACTCGGTCCAAGTGCCCCAGCGCCGCCGCGGGATGTTCGGAATGCTCGCCGTTCTCAGGCCGCTTGGCCGACGTTTCGCGCAGGTAATGGACCATGGCGCCGGCGGCAGCGATGGCTTGAGAATGGCCGCCCAGGCCAAACCCGTCGAGACTGGCGACGCCAAACTGCTCGCGCAGCATTCGTTCGGCATAGTCGGTGCGGAACACCCACTCCTCGATGCGCGTTTCGACGGCGTCGCGTAATTCCAGTCGTGTCCCGGGGGTATGCCCGGCGCCATCGGAATCTCCTGGTGCTGCTGCAAACAACCCTGCCTGACGCGGTAGCAGGAGTTCACGCGGCTTGAGCCGTTGCAACTCATCGCGCAACTTTTCTTCGGCATCCGGCCCGGAAAATTCCGTTACTAGAAACTCTCCGGTCGTGACGTCGGCATAAGCCAGGCCAACCGGGGCTCCCGAGGCGGCACGCGCCAGCGCGGCTATGTAGTTATTCTCTTTCGGATCCAGGACATTGACGCTGGTTGCCGTGCCGGGAGTAATCACGCGCACGACTTCGCGCCGCACCAGCTTCTTTCCAGGGCCGGGCTGTTCCATCTGCTCGCAGATGGCGATCTTGTAGCCGGCGCGCAGAAGTCGCGCGATGTATCCCTCGGCGGCGTGGTAGGGAACTCCGCACATAGGCACAGGCTCGCCCCGCTCGCGATTGCGGGAAGTCAGCGTGATCTGTAATTCGCGCGACGCTGCGATGGCGTCTTCGTAGAACAGCTCGTAGAAATCTCCCAGCCGGAAAAGCACCAGCACATGCGGGTAGCGCGTCTTGATTCCGTGATACTGCCGCATCAATGGAGTAGAGTGTTCGGTCATGTATTCGTGAAACGCCGGGAGTGAGTTTACCTGGCGGCTACAGAAAGTTTATACCCTGCTACGCTCGTTTCTGTCGAGCGGGCGAGAATTGCAGCAGTCTCCTAATTCTGCGTTGCTGGGAGTCCCGGAGGGACGGCACAACGCAGCCCACTGCGCAAGCGGTGGGAAAACGTGTCTAGGATGACTACAAAGCCCCGGCAGGGGCGACACAAGGAGCTCACCCGGACGAAACTTAGCGCACCACCAGCATTTCGCGATTCGCGTTTTCCGCAACATAAGGTATGCAGATCGTATACTGGTGCTTATGAAACCCAGGAAGGGAAATCGGGAAATCGAGATCAAACTCCGTGTTGCGGACATTTCCGCGCTGCGTCTGCGCCTGAAGCGTCTCCGCGCCCGGCAAGTTTGCCCTCGCACGCATGAATCAAACACGCTCTATGACAACGCCGCCAAGACCCTCACTGCACGTGGGCAGTTCGTGCGAATCCGCGTCGAACACCCGGCGCCCACCGGCGACAGGAAACATCGAAAACCGGTAAGTAATGTCGTAATCACCTACAAAGGACCGGTTCAATCCTCAGAGCCGGTGCGTTCCGCGACCAGGAAGGTGTCACGCTATAAGATCAAGGAGGAGTTTGAAGTCATCCTGGGCAAAAAGGAGCAAGACGCCACAGCAATGACACGCATCCTGCGCGCTCTTGGCTTGCGTCCGGTATTCCAATACGAAAAGTTCCGGACAACGTATGTTCTCCCCGATGTTCGGGATTTGAAAATCGAGCTGGACGAGACGCCCGTTGGATTATTTCTAGAATTGGAAGGCGCTCGACCGGCGATTGACCGTGCCGCCAAACTCCTCGGTTACACCCTGAGGGACTACATTGCACACAGCTACGGCGCACTTTATATAGCCGCCTGCCGCCTGCACGGACTCAAACCCGGTAATATGCTCTTTGAATCAACAAAAAAATGCATTAACACGCACTCTTTGCTTGACAAAGATTTCAACTCCGTTTACCTAATGTGATGGAGTTATTTTGTGTGGTTATGAGCGAACAAGCACCACAAGACCCTTTTCCGAGTAGCAAGCGATTGGCAGCGCAGCGTTCCAAAACCGCCCGGCATCAGGGCGCCGGAACCAAAGTGCGCCGCGATTCGAAAGGGACCCGCACCCGCCTCGGGTAGAGCACGTCTTTCGCCTCACCCGTGGCCGGGATATACCCTGGTTGCGGGATTTGTTCTCCAAACCCACGCGACTTTCGCCAATCGATTTGATTGGCGAGCATATGAACCGGGCATTGCATGGATCTTCGAGCCAAGGGCCTGTGCGATGTGCGATAAGACCTGAATCTTTGTGGGTCACGGCCCCGACAGGGCCGGGATCTTCGACTTCAGCCGTGACCTAAAGCCAGGAATCAATGCGGCTTTAGCTGCTGGCGTGCCGAAAGGAGGCGAAATGCTGCACGTTACCGAGCTTTTGGGCGGACAAGCTTATGATCGTGACGGTCATTTCGTCGGCCGCGTCACCGAACTGTTCATCGAACCCGCCGACCAGCCCAACCGTATTGCTCGCGTGTTGCTGGGACGGGGAAAGTACCTTCCACTGATAGCCCGCTATGACCATATTTCCTTCGTCGCTCCCGGCGTTATCCGGTTGAACGTGGAAGAAAAAGAGCTGGAGTATTACCACCCGAATGAGGGCTGGCTGGCCATGCGCAAAGACCTGCTGGACCAGCAGATAATTGACACCAGCGGGCGCAAGGTTGTGCGCGTCAATGACATCGATCTTTCCGAGCACCGCAGCAACGGCACGGTCGAGTTGCGTGTCACTCATGTGGACGTAGGTTTGACCGGCGCGGCGCGGCGCCTGCTTCACGGCGTGGCTTCTCCGGCCTTGATTCGCGGGGTGGCAACGAAGCTGCCCACGCGCGTTATTCCGTGGGAATTCGTCAGCCTCATCGAGCCTGATCCGCTGCGCCGCGTCAAATTGCGTATTACGCACCAGAAATTGGAGCGCATGCACCCTGCCGATCTGGCCGATATCATGGAAGAGTTGTCGCCGCTGGAGCGCCAGTCCATTATTGCCTCGCTCGATGAGGAGACTGCCGCCGAGGCCCTTTCCGAACTCGATAAGCGCCTGACCACGCAAATTGTCGAGACCCTGGATCCGGAAAAGGCCGCGGACATTCTGGAAGAAATGGACCCCGACCAGGCCGCCGACGTGATCGCCGGATTGACTCCGGAAAGTTCCCGCGACGTCCTGCGTGAAATGCCGGGGAAAGAGGCGCGCGAGGTCCGCGAGTTGCTGAAATTCGAGGAGAATTCCGCGGGCGGAATGATGAATACCGACTTCATTTATGTGGGTGAAAAGGCGACCTGTGAGGAAGTCATCGCATGGATTCGCGAAATAGACGTGGATCTGGAACAGCTCGATACCGTGTTCCTGATCGATGGCGATGCAAAACTTTCCGGCGCCGTGGCCGTCGGACGCCTGCTGCTTGCGCCTGCCGGCGAACAGATGGAGGCACTGAAAGCGGAGCCATTGCTCTCGGTTCCACCCGACGCCCACGACAGGGAAGTATTTGAGCTGTTCGACAAGTACAACCTTCACAGCCTGGCCGTGGTGGACGGCGCCGGACACCCGAGTGGCGCCATCGCCGTGGATGACATCATCACGCGCTTACGGACCCAGTAACCAAAATCACTGGAGAAGATTGTAGACGTGCCAGAATTGGACAAACACGACAAGGCGGCGCTCCCGACCGGAAATTCCGCGCCCGTAACCCGCTGGAAGATCATTCCTGGCTGGGTTGAGCCCTGGCGCCAACTCCTGGGCGCGTGGGGCAAGAAAACACGCTTCTGGCGCCGCCGCCTGCTGCTGTTTCTGGCTGTGGTAGGTCCCGGCGTAATCACCTCCAACGTCGACAACGACGCCGGTGGAATTTCCGTGTATTCGCAGGCTGGCGCGATGTACGGTTACGCGCTGCTGTGGTCCCTGATCCCCATGACCATCGCGCTCTATGTCACCGAAGAGATGTGCGCACGCATGGGCGTGGTGACCGGCAAAGGACTTTCCGACCTGATTCGTGAAGAATTTGGCTTTCGTCCCACCTTCTTCATTATCCTCGCCGGGCTCATCGTGGATATGGGCAACGTGGCGGCGGAATTTGCCGGTGTGGCCGCCTCGATGCAGATTTTCGGAATTTCGAGGTACGTCTCGGTGCCGATTGCCGCGCTGGCCGTCTGGATTCTGGTTCTGCGAGGCACTTCCCGCCAGGTCGAGAAGATATTTCTGGCAGCCTGCGTGCTCTATCTTTCCTATGTGGCGTCCGCGTTTTTGGCTAAACCCGATTGGATTTTGGCTGCCCGCAGCACGCTGATTCCCACGCTGCACCTCGATGGTGGCTATCTGCTGATGTTGACCGCGCTGATTGGCACAACCATCGCGCCGTGGCAATTCTTTTACCTTCAAGCGGGATTCGTCGAGAAACGCGTTTTGCCCCGCCAGTACAAACAGGCCCGGGCCGACGTGCTGATCGGCAGCATAAGCTGCATGGTCATCGTTTTCTTCATCATCGTCTGCACCGGCTCAACGCTTTATGTTTCCGGCCACCATGTCATCAACGATGCCGGGGAAGCCGCTCAATCGCTGGCGCCCCTGGCAGGGAAGTGGGCCGGCATGCTGTTCGCGTTTGGATTGTTGAACGCGTCTCTATTTGCCGCTTCCATTTTGCCGCTTTCCACCGCGCACGTGATTTGCGAGGGCATGGGCTTTGAAGCGGGTATCGATCACAAATTTAACGATGCCCCCATCTTCTACAGTCTTTATACCGGGATGATTGTGGTGGGAGCTGCCGTGATCTTGATTCCGCACGCCCCGTTGCAGAAAATTCTAATTCTTTCGCAAGTCGGTAACGGCGTGTGGCTCCCCGTGGTATTGATTTTCATGCTGATGTTGGTGAACCGTCACGATTTGATGGGCGACCAGGTTAACACCAGCACGTTCAACGTCATCGCCTGGGTCACGGCAGTAGCCGTCATCGCTCTTACCCTGGTCCTGGTTTACGTAACCCTGTTTCATCACAGCGCCGTTCCCGGCATTCCCGGTTCCTAATCATGGAAAATGAGTCACAACCGGCCAGCGGGTGTGTTGCACCACCCGATGCCGTATGTTAGCTTTTGATTATTCAACGTGCTGATACTGGCCACAATTCGCCACTACATATTCGCAGGAACAAGCGCATGAAAGTCCCCGAATCGCTCAGTCCGGCAAGCCGCGCAGAAGAACGGCTGCTCGGTCAGCTCGACGCAGAGCGGCTCCCACAGCATATTGCCATCATCATGGACGGCAATGGCCGCTGGGCTCGCCGCCGGCACCTGCCGCGGGTTGCAGGGCACCGGGCGGGTGTGCAGACGGCGCGCACCGCCATTGAAACGTGCGCCAAGTTGAACGTTTCCGCGCTTACACTCTACGCGTTTTCGATGGAAAACTGGCGCCGCCCGAAATCGGAAATTGACTTTCTCATGCGTCTGCTTCGCGAATACTTGCGTAGAGAGCTCCCTGTGATCCAGCGGAATAATATCCGATTGCTGGTGATTGGCCGCCAGGACCAATTGCCTCCGGCTGTGCGCGCCGATATCGACCGCGCCACCCGGTTAACCGCCGGAAACTCCGGCATGAAGCTTACCGTGGCGCTCAATTACGGTGGGCGCGCGGAACTGGTGGATGCCTTTAACGACATCCTGGATCATGCGCGGAGCAACGGTCTGGCCACCGCGTGCGTGGACGAGGAGATGATCTCGCGCCATTTGTATACCGCGGAACTGCCCGACCCGGATCTTTTGATCCGCACCAGCGGAGAGATGCGCGTAAGTAATTTTCTGTTATGGCAGATTGCCTACGCGGAAATCTATGTTACGGAAACACTATGGCCCGATTTTACGCGCGTCCAGCTCTACGAGGCCCTGCTTGATTTTCAGAAACGCGAGCGGCGGTATGGCGGCCTGGCGGAAATACGGCGGCCCCTCACAGCTTGATTGCGCGGGCGCCTTCCCGCGAGGTAATTGTTCCTGACCCGGCACACCAATCAGATGGAAGCGAGGAAATAAACCATGAGTTCGGGGACACCACTGCGAGTACTGACGGCTGCGATCTTGATTCCTGCCGTGTGCGCGGCGGTATGGTGGGGGCCAAATTGGCTGGTGGCCGCACTGGCGGCGATCGTCGCCGTCCTGGCGCTCCTGGAATTTTTTGCCATGGGGGACCGCCTGGGGTTTCATGCCTACCGCCTTTGGACTTGCGTGGCGGCTCTGGGAATTTTTGCGCAGCAATATTATACGGCGCAGGCGGCAAGCATTTCGGGGCTGCGCGAACTTCTCTATCAGGCGCGTTCTCCGCAGGTCACACTTGAACTGGTCTTATTTATTTTCGTTCTAGGCGCTGCGGCCATCGCCCTGGGAAGCCGCCGCGCGCTATCGGAAGTATTGCCGTCGGTTTCTATCAGCGCGGCTGGGCTCGTCCTGGTGGTTCTCCCGTTCAGCGCTGTTGTTCGTCTGGACGGTGTGGATCGTTTGGGCCCGCAGCTTCTCCTTTTTACGCTGGTATTGGTCTGGGCCGGGGATACGGCGGCATACTTTGCCGGGCGCGGCTTTGGGCGCATGAAAATGGCGCCGCAGATTAGTCCAAATAAAACGTGGGAAGGAGCAGCCGCCAATCTGGTCACCGCGTTGCTGGTGGGCGCCCTGTTCGGATACTGGACCGGGATTGCGCCAGTACACATGCTGGCAATGTCCGCTCTCGGTAGCATAGCAGGACAGGTGGGAGATCTATTTGAATCAGCTTTCAAGCGCAGTGCCGGCGTGAAAGATTCCGGCACGATCATTCCCGGGCACGGAGGAATCCTGGACCGAATCGACGCCCTGATTCTTGCGGCTCCCGCAGTCTGGTATTATTTCCTATGGGTTGTCCTACGCAAGAATTGATTGGCCCGGCGAGGTCCCTGGCCCGAAGCTCGGTTGTTTTCAGGAATTGCGCCCTACTCAAGCGCCGATTCAGTATTTGTGACTGGCAGAAAGTAGTGAGGCATCCGCAGTGAAACAAATCGCCATTCTAGGCTCTACCGGATCGATTGGACGGCAAACCCTTGCCGTCGTCGAAGCCATGCCGGAGCGGTTCGGTGTCGTCGCCCTGGCTGCCGGCAACAATATGGAGGAGCTGGCACGGCAAGTTTCGCGGCACCACCCGGAACTTGTTTCGGTCGGGAGCGCGCCATTGGCGGCGGACCTGGCGGAGCGTCTGCGGGCGGCAGGCCTCACGAAATTGCCGGAAATCCAGCAGGGCGAAGCAGGACTGCTGGCTGTTGCCACGCACCCCGGCGCCGCGACACTGGTGTCAGCGGCCGTGGGCGTCGTCGGCCTTGCTGCGACCTATGCCGCGGTAAAAGCAGGGAAGCAGGTGGCCCTTTCGAACAAGGAAGTGCTGGTGGCGGCGGGCGAAATTGTAATGGCGGCGGCTCGGCAGGCCAATGTCGAGGTTTTGCCTGTCGATAGCGAACACAACGCCATCCACCAGTGTTTGCGGGCCGGGCAACGCAAGGAAGTGAAGCGGCTCATCCTGACGGCCTCGGGCGGACCGTTTCGAAAAATGCCACTCGCGCAAATGGCTTCGGCCACGCCCGAACAGGCACTGGCGCATCCCAATTGGCGCATGGGACGCAGGATCACGATCGACTCCGCAACGCTGGTGAACAAAGGGTTCGAAGTCATCGAGGCGCACTGGCTGTTTGACGTTCGCCCGGACCAGATCGAGGTGGTCGTCCATCCTCAATCCACCATTCACTCCATGGTGGAATACGTGGATGGGTCCATTTTGGCGCAACTCGGCCCAACAGATATGCGCATGCCCATACAATATGCGCTAACCTACCCAGAGCGGGCAGCATCCAATGAAGTGGCCCTTGACCTGGGGAAGCTGCGGCGGCTCGATTTTGAAAAAGTATCATCGCGGCGTTTCCCCAGCCTGCGCCTGGCCCGGGAGGCATTGCGCAAGAAGGGCGCCTTTCCTTGCGCCTTTAATGCCGCGGACGAGGTGGCGGTAGAGGCGTTCCTCGAACGTCAAATACCCTTCATGGGGATCGCCGAGGTGATCGAACGCGTCCTGGAACGGACGCCAAAAATCAAACTGGCATCGATCAGCGACGTGCTGGCAGCCGATTCAGCGGCGCGCCAGATGGCTCGGGAAGAAGTGGAGCGAATGGTCGCCCGGCCTTCCATTGTTTCTTAGGGCTGGTTTGTGTAGCGCCCGCCGAAACTTGGCCCGGCTTGGTCGAGAGGCGGGCATCTGAATGATGCAATCTTGAATTCTGTAAACGGCGCCAACTGTATCCAAGCAGCGCCAGGAGAAACACTTGTCCAACTTCCTTTATATGGCAGTTTCAGTAAGCATCGTGCTGGGGATCATGGTCCTGGTGCACGAATGGGGACACTTCATCGTTGCCAAAGCCTGTGGTGTGCGCGTTGAAATTTTCTCCATCGGCTTTGGGCCCAGGCTCTGCGGTATCAAACGAGGTGACACCGACTACCGGATCAGCGGAATACCTTTGGGTGGCTACGTAAAGATGGCCGGCGACAACCCGCTGGTAGATCGCAAAGGCGATCCGGATGAATTTCTATCAAAGCCCCGATGGCAGCGCGTGCTAATTGCCCTGGCAGGCCCGGCCATGAATATTATCCTGTCCGTTGCGCTGGTCTCCGGCATTTACATGCGTGGCAGCAAACAACCTGCCTACTTGGACCGCCCCATGGTCTTGGCTGGCGTTTTGCACGATTCGACCGCGCAGAAAGCTGGACTGGACCCAGGCGACCACATCATAAAGGTGAACGGTTTTAGCGATCCAACCTGGGAACGGGCGCAACTGGAATTAATGTCCACTCTCCCCGGACACGCGCTCTCGCTTGTTGCTGACCGTGATGGTAAGCAGCTTTCATTTTCGGTTACCGCTAGCGCTTCGGTCGAAGATGTCTTTGGTTACCCGGAGGATCGCCTGTTGATTGCATCGGTCGTTCCGGGGACGCCGGCCGATCGGAGTGGGTTGAAGGCCGGAGACGTAATTCAGAAGGCCAACGGGACCCCATTAGTGAACGGCGCGGAGTTTCCGCCCATTGTGGACCGGGCGCAGGGACAGCCGATGGATCTGGAAGTCCAGCGCGGGGATCGAACCATGCATGTGGAAATCCGCGCCGAAAAAGCCAACGCAGGGAGTGGTGTTCCTCGATGGCAAATTGGCGTGTTACGCACCGGTGAACTGGTAGAGCGGCGCCTCTCCTTTGGCCCCGCGATCGTCGAATCCATTGGAATGAATGCTCTGATGGGGCGGCAGATCATTTATGTGGTGGTGGAACTGTTTCGCGGCAACATGTCGTTGAAACAACTCGAAGGCCCCCTGGGAATCGCGCGAGAGTCCGGACGAGCGGCGCGTGAGGGTGTGGTGGAACTTCTTTCCCTAATGGCCATGATTGGGGTAAACCTGGCGATCCTGAACTTGCTTCCGATTCCCCCTCTTGATGGAGGGCACATCCTGCTTCTGTTTATCGAAGGGAGCATCCGCCGCGACTTGAGTGTTCGCGTCAAGGAACGCTTTGTAACGGTCAGCATGGTGTTCCTGCTGCTGGTTTTCGCCATCGTTATGTACAATGACGTTTTGCGGTTGATCCCGCACCATTAACACGCGACGCGAAGTTTGGCATCCTACTCACCCATGCGCACCACTTCAGCACATCGCGTTTCTTCCGGGGAACGGATTAATGCCCATGAGCGCCCCGGCCGCCTGCAAGCGGCTCTGGAAAAGCGCGGCGTGCGCCTCACGCGCCAGCGCAAAGTGCTGCTTCAGGTCATGGATAGCGCCGAAAGTCATCTGGACGCTGGAGCCATTCTCGAACGCGCGCAAAAGCTCGATCCTCGCATTCATCGCGTCACAGTCTACAGAACCCTTGATTTGCTCAAGCGCAAGGGCTTGATCGATGAGCTGGATTTGCTTCACCTGCGCGGGGACCAGCATTTTTATGAAAGCCACGGACCGCGCGATCACATCCATGTGGCCTGCTTGAAATGCGGAAAAGTGCGCGAGTTCGAATCCTTGCTTTACGAGAAACTGAAGAAGCAGATCGAAAAAGACTGCGGAATCGAAATCACCATGACGCGCACCGAAGTGGGCGGCTACTGCGAAAAGTGCAGGAAATAAATCCCCCGGGCTCTCACACGGACTCTGGAGCCTATTCGCCTCGCCCGGAAAAATATCGCTGCGCCGTGGCAATGTCGTGGGTGATCTGAGCGCGCAGCTGATCCGCACCGGCAAATTTCTGTTCATCGCGGATCCTTGTAAGGAAACGCACTTCCATCGGTCCATCCGTAACCTGCTCCGCAAATCCCAACAAGTGGCTTTCGACCGTGACACCCTGGCCCCCGAACGTGGGCCTGGTTCCCACGTTGGTCACCGACGGATAGACTCTGGCTCCGATCACCGACTCGGTCGCATAAACTCCAAGTTTTGGCAGAAGTTCCTGCTCGGGCACCATGTTCAGGGTAGGGAACAGGATCGTTCGCCCTCGGCCTGCCCCTGGGTGAATATTTCCGGTAAGCGAAAATGGCCGTCCCAGCAACGAAGCCGCATCGGCGACCTGCCCCCCTGCGATGGTATTGCGAATGGCAGTGCTCGATACGATCCGCCCTCCTATCTCGAAGGGAGGAATGGTTTCCACGTCGAAACCCTGCCGTTTTCCAAAATCTTTAAGCAAGCTTACGTTGCCGGCGCCGCGATGTCCGAAACAGAAATTCGCGCCCGCCAGGATCGCGCTCACATGCAAACAATTGATCAGAATGCGCTGAATGAATTCGTCCGCCGACAGCAGAGATAAGGCGCGGTCGAATCGCAGCACCAGCGCGGCATCCAATCCCATTGTTTCAAAGCCTGCCAGACGCTGCGAAAGAGTCTGAATCATGCGCGGGGCTTGCTCGGGACGCAGCAGCCGGAACGGGTGGGGATCGAAGGTGATGACTGCGGAGCGCTGCGCCACCGCCCGCGCCCGCGCCACAATCAACTCCAGGATCTTCTGGTGGCCCAGATGAAGGCCGTCAAAGTTTCCGACCGAAAGCACGGTACGTCCCTGGGCGCCAAATCGCGTCGTCCATTCTTCTGTGGAATGCAGGACCAGGAAACTCATCAGAGGCGAACCTCAAAATGCAACCCGTCGTAAGCTAGCGCGACGTGCGGGAATCCCGCCGCGATCAACCGCGCATTGGTTTCCGAATGCGGCAGCTCGTGCGCGATGTGCGTGAACCAAACGCGCCGCGGCTGAAGTTCCTGCACCACCGCCAGCGCTTGTTCCACCGTCTGGTGCATCGGATGCGGCACATCGCGCAGCGCGTCCAGCACAAGATCATCCAGGCCCGCCAGCAAGGGCTTCGATGAATCGGGAAGCACGCTGAAATCGGTGAGATAAGCCGCCGATCCGAACCGGAAGCCGAGCACCCCAATATTCCCGTGCACCGCGGGAATGGGAATGATGTGCGTTCCAATCACATCGAATGGGCCGTCAATCGGATGCAATGTAACACGCGGGATAGTGCTGACCGCGGGGGCGGAATCAAAGACATATTGGAAGGTCTGTTTCAGGGTTTCGATCGTTTCAGCCGATGCATACACCGGCAACGGCGAGTTTTGCCGCAAATTGTAGGGCCGTATGTCATCGAAGCCCAGGATGTGATCCGCGTGGGCATGCGTGAACAAGATCGCATCGAGGCGTTCAAGACCCACCCGAAGCGCTTGAAACCGGAAGTCGGGGGTCGTGTCGATCACCACGGTCTGTCCCTGGTGCGCCAGCAGAACCGAAGAGCGCAAGCGGTTGTCGCGCGGGTCCTTCGAACTGCACACGGCGCAATGGCAGGTCAGCGTGGGCACTCCCATGGACGTGCCGGAACCAAGCACCGTCAATTCGAGCACGGAATGAGACCTCGCGGGCAGGGCAGACCCTCAACTAGGTGTGAGATTTGGCCTTATCTTGCATGGCGGCGGCTGCGGCGGCTTTGGTCATTTCCATGTAGGCCAGTTTTAGATTTCCGAGGATGTCGATAACCATCGTGTCTTCTTCGGGCGCCAGGTTTCCATGCGTCTTTTCACGCA
>JBGOVX010000028.1:0-27230 GCA_041478355.1 Terriglobia bacterium
AGCCGGTCCAGCAGTGCGCCGGTCAGCCGCTCTGAGCCGAGCACCTCGGTCCACTCCTGGAAGGGCAAGTTGCTGGTCACCAGCGTCGCGCTGCGCTCGTAACGCTGACTAAAAACCTCGAACAACAGTTCCGCGCCGGTCTTCGACAGCGGCACGAATCCCAACTCATCCACGATCAGCAGTTCGTAGCTGGCCATCTGTTTCTGATAGCGCCGCAGCCTCCGCTCGTCCTGCGCTTCGATCAGTTCGTGAACCAGTGCCGCAGCCGTGGTAAAGCGCACGCGATGACCTCGCTGACAAGCGACCAGACCGAGGGCCAGCGCCAGATGCGTCTTGCCCGTGCCTGAGTTACCCAGAAGCAGCACGTTCTCGCGGCGCTGGAGAAATTCGCAGCGTGCCAGTTCCAGCACCAGCGCCTTGTTGAGCGAGGGAATGGCGAGAAAGTGAAAACTGTCCAGGCTCTTGACCACCGGAAAGCGCGCCTGATGGATGCGGCGCTCGGTGGCCCGACGTTCGCGGTCCAACAGTTCCAGCTCCGTCATGCGCAGCAGGTAACGCGGATAATCCACGCTGTCGGCCGCGCACTGCCGCGCCACTTTATCGTACTCACGTAGAAACGTAGGCAGCCGCAACTGCTTCAGGTGATGTTCCAGCAGCACTTGTGGCGTGTCCGCCGTTGCCGCTACGTTCGCCACGTCGCTCACGGTTGCACCTCGCCGCTCACGGTTGCACCTCGCCGTCAACACTTTCCGAGCGGACGTTCAGCAGTGCCATATACTCCGCAGCCTGGGTGGTGCGCACCTCGGCGGGCGGCAGGTGCGGATAGTTTTCCATATCCAGCCGTGGCGGACGCCGCTCGATCCGGCACAACAGCAAATGCTTCACCGCATCGGACGAGATCGTCCCTAACTGCAAGGCCTGTTCGACCGCCGGGGTGACTTCCTCCAGAGGAAACGTCTCCAGCAGCCGCAGCACTTGCACGTACTCACGGCTGCCGCCTTTTGCCAGCCGCGCTTCCAGCAATCGCCGTAGTTGACCGAAGCACTCCGGCAACTCCCATCCCACCAGCGGCGCCGCCTGATCCAGCGCGCGGGTCTTCTGCTCCAGTAGCGCCAGATAGTGCAGCGGATCGAAAATCATCTCTTCGTGTTCATAGCTGCGGGCGTGCCGTGCGAGGATCTCGCTCCCGCATGCGATCACCACTTCCTGCACGTAACCCTTCACCAGCACATCACGATGTCCATACGCCG
Organism: Terriglobia bacterium; assembly: GCA_041478355.1. GTDB lineage: Bacteria > Acidobacteriota > Terriglobia > Acidiferrales > UBA7541 > Palsa-360. The sequence continues at coordinate 1,251 of JBGOVX010000028.1, forward strand.
TTGGCACCGAGTAGTCGTTGTCGCGATAGCGCACCAGCGACAACGAACTCACCCTCGCCGTGCGCTTCTCGCAGGCTTCATACGGTGTCCCCGGCGACGGCAACAGTGCCGCGCGATCGCGCTGGAAACGTTCCGCAATCGTCTCTTCGTGCCCGCGCAACCGCCGTTCCCGTCGCTGGTGGCACTGCTCCAGCAGATGCGCGTTCAGCTCCTCCCAACTGCTGACTCGCGGGATCGGCACCAAATAGTTCCGCCGCGCATAGCCCACCAGCCCTTCCACCTTCCCTTTGTCGTTGCCCTTGCCCGGACGTCCGAACTTCTCTTCAAACAAGTAATGGCTCTGCAGTTCACTGAACGCGCGCGTCTTCTTCCGCTCTCCGCCGCCCAGAATCTTGGCCACCGCCAGCTTCGTGTTGTCGTAGAGAATGCGCCGTGGCACTCCGTCGAAATAAGCAAAGGCGCGCACGTGCCCTTCCAGAAAGGCCTCCGTCGTCTCCGCCGGAAACGCGGCCACGAAGCAGTCGTCGGATTGCGGCAAGTCCATCGCCAGATAGTGCGCCTTGCATTCCACTCCGGCGACGATCACCCAGGCTTCTCCGAAGTCCGCCTGCGCTTCCCCTGGAGCGTGCACCAATGGCACGAACATCTCCCGCGCCCGCACGTGGTGCAAGCGCACGTAGTCCTTCACGATCGTGTAGCCGCCCGTGTAGGCGTACTCCTGTCGCAACCGGTCGAAAATCCGCTTCGCCGTGTGTCGCTGTTTTACTGGATGGTTTTTATCTTCTTCCAGAATGGCGTCGATTACGCCGACCCACGGCCCTAGCTTGGGCCGCTTCGCTGGCTGCTCCCGCCGGTAGCCCGGCGGTACCGCATACCGCAACATCTTGCGCACTGTCTCGCGTGCTACTCCAAACTCTCGCGCTACCGCGCGCTCGCTCCTGCCTTCCACCAACACCGCTCGCCGTATCCGTCCATAGAGTTCCACTGTGTACATCCCTCCGGTGTCCCACAAACGTTGCGGCCCCGCAACCATTCGTGAAACCAAGATCCGGCGGTCTACTTTTCCTCCGCCGCATCACCCGTTCTCACGGCGTGACGCGGTCTATTTTCACTCCGGCGTTTATAGTTACGAGCGCAGCGCGACGCTGGTGACCAGCAACTTGCCCTTCCAGGAGTGGACCGAGGTGCTCGGCTCAGAGCGGCTGACCGGCGCACTGCTGGACCGGCTCACCCACCACGTGCATATCCTCGAGATGAACGGCGAGAGCTACCGCCTAAAAGAAAGCAAACGGAACAGACCTGGCAAGCCTGCCAGCCGATCCTAAATCCACCATTAATCCAGCCCCGCTTGTCGCCGCGATCTGCAGGGGTGGCTGGAGCGGAGGCCTGCGCCCCGGTTTGCCGGGGCGCGTTTAGGCCGGAGCGGAAGCCACCCCTGCAGATCCAACAAATCAAACCCCTCCGCCCTCCAGAAGTGGTCTAATTTTGCTCCGCCCCGCTGGTATGGTTTTTCTCCGCCCTTGACAGGCCGGTTCGTACGCCCAAAAGTCGCTTGCTGATCATCGTGCTGTTGCTATAACACTTTTGAAAAGCGAAGCTGCCCGAACGTCGAGTCTCTCAATCGACTACGACTAACAACATCAAGAATTCGACCTGCAGAACTTTAGGTTTTTCAAAGAACAGGTCCAAACCGAGTCGGCAAGTTCATTAGGCCCGCACAGTTTTTGATGCGGGCTCCTCCCATGAAACCGGACCTTCCGGCCACGTCCTGGAGAAAACTCGGGTTAATCGACACGGACGACGAGGAAGGCGATTCTCCGCATTCCGATTCCACACGGCATTCCCACGCATTTGGCGAGAATGTGCCTGTTCTTCGACTTTCGGGCCCAAGAGAAGCCAATTATGCAGACTGGATGGCGGAGGAGGGGGGATTCGAACCCCCGAGACCCTTTCGGGCCTAACGGTTTTCAAGACCGCCGGATTCAACCACTCTCCCACCCCTCCGTTTTTAATTGTAGCGTACTCTGCATTTTAGCGGCGCATTTGTGACAATTTGGGTGTCAGTTGCTGCACCTTGGGGCGCACTGGAGCTGAATTGTCCCAGTTGCCCCCGAGTTTCTCCACCGCTTTCACCTTGGAATCGAGATTTGTGTGGGTGTAGCGCACGGTTACCCTTTTACACAGACTATCGAGAAATAGGATTGAAGAAATCTACGCACATAATTGCCGCGCTGTGCCAAGGATGCGAAATGAGTATATACTGCCTGCTTCCTTTGAAGGCGATAAGGAGATTCCAGTGTACATGTTTTCGAAACTTAGGTCTGCGATTTCCATTTGTGCGACACTGACCTTTCTCGGCGCGGTGTGCGTCGCGGCTACAGTTCCAGCATCACCGCAAGAATCAGACGCGGTTATCGTCAAGATGACCGCAGAGCACAAGTTTGTGCCCGAGAAGATAACGATTAAGGTTGGGCAGACGGTGGAATGGGTCAACGACGATACAGCAAAAGCAAGCACAAACACACACGAAGTTACCACCGATCCGGATGTTGCAGTTGATCCGAGTCATGTTTCCATGCCGGAGGGAGTTGCGCCCTTCGATTCACACTTGATTACGAGTGGTAAGTCATTCCGACACCAGTTTACCGTCCCCGGACTTTATCGATATGCCTGCCCGCCGCATGAGAACGACGGAATGCTAGGAGAAGTGACCGTCACAAAGTAGGTGATCGCCAGTACGCGTTTCTCGATTGTTGCCGAGTCCAATCTTCATTGCCATCTTCTTGCGCGACCTAGTCTGCAAATCATAACGGCGACGAGTTCAAGGGCAATTCTCCAAACCTTTGGCAACAGCGCCCCCCTTACCAGAGCGGGCAATTTAATTCTTGACAGTACTTTGTTATTCGTGATACTGATCGCCCCAAGAGAGTGGCGCATGCGAAGATGCTTAATCTGCGCGTCGCCGCGTCGCATGAGGGCGTCGCTCTGTGGCTCATTGCTCTTAGATGAGCGCCTTCCTCAGGCAGAGAACACCTTCATTATTTCCCGAACCAGATTATTTCGTCGGAGGTTTCTGTGCAGCCAATAAAGACAGTGTTGTTTTGTATGCTCGTCGTGCCGTGGCTATTTTTTGCAGCGGCCCCGTCGTTGCGAGCCCAGGAGCAACCAGCTTCCTCCGCCGCCGAATCGGCGTCGCTGAATTACGAGTTTTTCAAGGCCAAGGTGGAACCCGTCTTCCTTAACAAGCGCCCTGGCCACGCTCGATGCGTTACCTGCCATACGGTCAACCACGTGCCGTTGCACCTGGTGCCGCTCTCACCCGGAAGCACGACCTGGAACGAAGATCAGTCGCGACAGAACTTCGTGTTAGTCCAGCGGGTGGTTGTGCCTGGCAGCCTGGAAAGCCCATTGCTCAGACATCCGCTCGCCCAACAGGCTGGTGGAGACCCCTCTCACGGCGGAGGCAAGCACTTTGAATCGCGAGAGAACCCGGAGTGGTTAACATTGAAAGCATGGGTGTTTGGAGAGACAGAGAAGTAGCGGCGGGTAACGGATTCTTTCCTAGCAAATCGCCTGATTAGGATAGCTTGTCGTTGAAAAGAGGAGTAACGAAGATGACGAACAAACAGGTATTTCGTGGGTGTGTCATAGTTTTGTGCGGAACCGTTTTGTGCGCGGTGTCGTTTTCTCTGATGGCCGCGCCGAATCCGAAGCTACGGATCATCCAAACGAACTCCGCCGGGGATAACATCCACATCATCGATCCCGCCACGAATAAGGTGGTGGGGGAAATCAAAGGCATCGAAGCGAGCCATGGGATTGCGGTAGCCCGGGACGGCAGCCGAATCTACATCAGTGAAGAAGCGCAGAAAACGCTCGACGTTGTCGACGGGAAGACTCTAGAGGTGATCAAACGAATTCCTCTGAGCGGAGGAGTCCCCAACCTTATTGCACTGACTCCTGATGGGCGATGGATCTATGTCGCGATAAGACCTTCCTGGGACGACTTATCACATTTTCCGCAGATTAGAGCTCAAGCGAACGGCGGCGTCGACGTTATTGACACCAGCTCGCTTCAGAACGTCAAGACCATCCCGATCAAGGGCGGCATACACGACCTGAATGTTACCCCGGACGGCAAGTACGTGGTTGGTGGGATCACCAGAGACAACGTACCACCGGTGAACATGATGACGGTGATTGACACGCGGACCAACGAGGTCGCTTGGACGCTTCCGATGAGTCCATCTCCCTCTCCGATGGCGATATCAGCGAATCCCGACGGCTCTACCAAGTGGGTATTTGCTCAAGTGGGTGGTGAATTTAATGGATTTGCGGTCGTGGACTTTGCAACGCACGAGGAAATCAAACGCATTAAGAATCCGGAAATAGCCCCCGAACAGCAGAACCACTTCGGGCCACCCTCTGCATCCCACGGCATTGCCGTCACCTCGGATCAAAAAACATTGTTGGTCAACAGCAGGTTGAACAGTGTCCTGTACGCCTATTCGCTACCGGACTTGAAGCTGCTGGGTGGTGCCGCTCTTAGCGGGAAGGGTGCGGGGTGGCTGACGATCACGCCTGACGACAAGACGGCCTACGTAGCGAATGAACAGTCGAATAACGTCTCGGCTGTCGATATCAAGTCTCTGAAAGAGACCGCTCGCATTCCGGTCGGGTTCAACCCCGCGCGGAACATCGTCTGGATACTCCCGTAGGCAATTTGAAGATTGGAGTCGCATTGCAGGTCGCCGAATCACTTTGTTCGGTGACGTGCGGCTCTCAAGAGTCGAAACGCGATGTAACGTGGGGCATGTTGTTTCTTCTCGGTGCCCTAAAAGGCCAGGCTGTCCCACAAAACTCCGTTGTTTCCATCTAGTCGGTGAGTTCGAATCCCGTCCGCAAAAAAAAAGAGACGATTGTGCGTTGATCCCGCAGATCTTGTACTGGGTGGCCCGTGACATTCGCGTGCGCAGAGGCTCCGAACCCTAGACTGTCACCAAATTGTCACTGAAACTGGCGCAAATTGGGCAAAAACCAAGCAAATCCAGAAAGCAGAAACTCTCGCTATCTTGCGGCTGGCAAAGGGATTTAGTTTATTTTTCTACCAGATAGCGAATCGGCGATTTCGTTTTTCAAGACCGCCGGATTCAACCACTCTCCCACCCCTCCGCCTATAAGTATAATCGGCAACTCCCCAGCCTACCAAGACAGAAGACTGGAGCACCCGCCTAGTTGTTATTTTGTTACCGTGCCAGGGCACCCGAAATTTCGGGTTTAATCAATTTGTGATCGCTTGCAATTCATATCCGTGGCCAGATGCTCCTCGGGATGCCTCCCCCCACGACTCCTCTCGCTGTGAAGGCAGGCAAGCGGCCGACCACCGGATACATCGTGCTCGCATTAGGCGGCGCGACTGGCGGCGTTGCGGCGCTGCTGGCTTCCCATCACGCGCAGCCGGTGAGCTCTGCGGCGCCGTAGGCATCGCTGGGATAAGGCCGGCACAAAAAAGGATTAGAGCTAAAATAAAATGGAACTTTTTCGACGCTTCAGCGGTCATACCTAATATACGCTAAGCCTTACTCCGACAGGCTCAGCGAGGGGATGCGCCGCCCATTGGGACGCATCCCTTTTCATTTGGTTATTCATTGCTCAATTCAGTGTTGATGATTCCCCACCCCGCCGGCTGTGGACATAGCCCCGGGGAGCGTTCCGTCTTTGCTGGCCGGCGCCCCTTTTACGAAGCCAAATTGCTGCTTGTTGGCTGATAATACACATAGATCGTTTCCTTATAGACTTTCAAGGATTGCTCTTTTACGCTGCTGGAGAATTCCACCGAAACATCCTCAGGCGTCCCTGTGGGCCTGGAGGATGGGGAGTGATACAAATGCAGACCGCGATAGCCATAAAGGAATGCCGTCAGACTCCGCGCGAGCACCTCTCAGAACCTGTTTGCGTTCGCCCCTGCGATCCAAGTTACCCCGCGGAAGTGTGCAGCACTGTAAACGTCTCGCGCAGTGGGGTGTATTTCACGACTTCCACGGACTATTACCATGTTGGGATGAATGTCATCGTGATGCTCAATTTCGGCCCCGATGATCCCAGGCACCGCGAACAAATCGGGGATGTGGTGCGACTCGATAAGCTCGATGACGACAAGTGGGGAGTCGCAATTCGCATCCTAATGCAAGGCAATCCAGGAATTTATTCGGGCACCTAAGGTCTCCCCGGATTAGCCAAGCCTAACTGAAACATCCGCTCAGGGGAGGTTTCTTCCTCCCTGACACAACAGACTCAAGTCACCAGCCCCGGGTCTGAAGAAGTCTGTATGTGAACCCGCCATCCGGCACGCCAGCGGCTAAAACCACAATTCAATCAAGTGCGTTGCAGCAGTGGCCGCAGCTCCCGGATGTCCTTCACATTTTCGAAGCTCAGGATCTTCTCGATGAGGGCATCGCACTTTGTTTTGCCGAGGATGGGGGTGATGAGGTCGCGGGCTTTTGCGACGACCTCTTCGCGGGTCATGGGATTTTCGGGAGTGCCGCGCACGGCTTCGACGCGTTGCGTGAGTTTGGTTCCATCGTTGAGGGTGACTTCGACGATGGCCACGCGCTTGGGAATCAGGCGCTCGAGTTCCTCTTCAGGGACCAGCTGGACCTTGGCGCGCTGGCGAAGAATTTCCGGGTCCTGCATGCGCGGCTTGTCGTGGGCCGCCTTGAAGGAAGCGGTCTTGTCGATCAGCATCACCGCGATCATGTGCTGGAGGCAAATGTCCGGCATTTCGCGGTTGTTCACGGTGTAGGCCGCGCTGGTGGAAGCGTGCACGACTACCTGTTTCACTTGATCCGGCTCGAAGGGGTGCCGCTTCAGTATGAGTTCCAGCGCGTCCAGGGGCGACTGGATGGGGCCACCGGTGGTCCACCGCTTGAGCGTGGTCAGCGTCACCTCGTAGCGCTCGCCGAGTTTTTCGACCATCTTTGCGGGATCGGCTTTGGGGTCGTAGGACACCACGAAATTATCGGGCCCCGACATAACATCGGTGACTCCGGTCCAGCCCAACTCGACCACCAGGGCGGCGTTGACGCCATTGCGCGCGCCGCTGCCGCCGAACACAAATCCCTTTTCGATATGGTCGGTATCGCGCCGCCAGGAAGCAAAGCCGGCGCCGCCCTGCTGTGCAGCGTAATCGAGCAGCCAGCGCATCTGCTGGGCGTTCAGACTCAACGCGCAGCCGCCGGCTGCGGTGGCGCCGAAGGTTCCCACCAGGATGTGGGTGTCTTTGAGAATGGGTCCTGTGCCAATTGTCTGATAGGCCCGCATTCCGATGTCGTAGCCAAGCGCCACGGCGCGCATGAAGTGCTCTCCACTGATGCCGGCTTTTTCCCCAAGCGCCAGCGCGGCCGGAACGACGGCGCTGCCTGGATGCGCTCCTCCACCGGTGTAGTCATCGTCGGTCTCATCGGAATGAGCGAGCTCGCCATTCGCGATGGCCGCCTCGATTGGTCCGCAAAGCACATCCGAAGCGACCACCGTGCAGATATTCGGACCACCATAGGCGCGGGCAAACTTGAGCGCCATGCGTCCGGGAGGAAGCTCGGAGCCTGAAATCATGGCGGCAAAGGTGTCCAGGATGTGATGCTTTGTTTCTCGCAGGACCATGTCCGGCAAGGCCATGTTGCGGGCCTCGCTCATGTACGTGCTGAGCTTGGTCATCATCGGACTAACATCCTGCGCACATAATTCCGCCCCACCCGGAATCGCTGCGGCGGCGATGATCCACGCGGCGCGTTGCATCACGCTGCGCCGAGTGAGATTTGTGCCGTTGCTTCCTGTCAGCATGTACGCATCTCGATCTGGTTGCATCCTCGGCTTCCTCTCTTATCTTAGGCTGCGCTAATCTTGCTCAGGGCCAATGGCAGACAGCACTGGGCGCCGCGCCATTGTAACCGAAAACCCCGGCCCCGGGACGGCCGCCAATATTGAGGGTCACTGGGTGCGTAAGTACTTTGCAGGGTGTCAGAGTGCGGTTCGACTATTACGAGATTTCTTATAACATGCGCAGCTTGTCAGCAAGGGGGCTCGGTAAGTCTTACCGCCTCGAAAATGCTGATTGGCGAAGCCTGTATTCCGCTTACTTTGCTTCTCCCGCAACAGTCTCCAGCGCGTCACCGATCAGGCAGGCCGCTTTCCAATCGTCGAGAAACACCGCGCCAAGTTTGCTATAAAAGTTAATTGCCGGGGTGTTCCAGTTCAACACCTCCCAACGCATGCAGAAATATTTTTCTTTCCAGGCGACTCCAGCCACATGCGCGAGCAGCGCCCTGCCGATACCGTGTTTTCGGAACTGCGGACGGACAAAAATGTCATCAAGAAACAGTCCTGCACGGCCTTGAAACGTGGAATAGAACTCGAAGAATAAAGCATATCCGGCAGGTTGGCCCTCCCACTCGGCAATCACGACGCGAAATTTCGGATGGGGGCCAAAACCATCGCGGGCGATGTCCTGTTCGGTCACAATGGCTTCGTGGTCGAGGCGATCAAACTTCGCCAGTTCATAGACTAAAGTCTTGATCAGCGGCGCGTCTTGAATCGTGGCAGGTCGAATCGTAAGCATCGGCAAGGTCCTGGAAAAAGCAATTGTAATGCGCCTATTATATCCATCTTCGGGAAGGCTGTCGCCGCCAAAGGACTTCTGTGGCAGGCAAGAACGCGGCTCAATGGATGCACGCAGGAAATAGTTGCGCCGGCCGGGAGCATGGACCAGGGGTCATCCGAGCTTGCCGACATGCGCTTCCAGCAGGCTCCAGGCGCGTTCCCCGACCGTATCCTTCCAGCGCGCGTAATAAGGGCCGAGTCGCGCGCGGAAAGAGCCGGTTTCCGCTTCGTTGAATATCATGCCCTGCTGCGCCAACCGGGTGCGGAACTCGTCGTTGAGCGCTTGATTGTCCGCTCGCTGCAAACGAGCGAATTTTGCGGCATTGCGTTCGACGATGCGCTGCACATCGGGCGGCAACCCCCGCCACATCTTCAAATTGGCGAGCAGATTAAAACCAGACCAGCCATGATTGGTCATGCTGATGTACTTCTGCACTTCGTAAAGCTTCAAAAACTCCACGATGGCCAACGGGTTGGTTTGCGCCTCGGCGGTGCCGTTTTTCAAAGTTTCGTAAATCTTATTGAGGTTGACGGCGATGGGCGAAGCGCCCATCGCCTTCCATGCTTCCACGTAAATGGGGGCGTCGGGAGTGCGTATCTTCAGTCCCTGGAGATCGTCGATCGAGCGGATCGGCCTGGTGGAACAGGAAATCTGATGGAATCCGTTGTCGAAGCATCCTTTTGGAACAGCATAGAGGCCCTTAGCCTCCGCCTCGGCACGCAAATAATCGCCAAGATCGCCGTCCAGCGCCTCAAAAACCTGCGCCGGGGTGCGAAAGGCAAACAGTATCCCTTGCACGTTCATTGCGGGCACGATGTTTCCAATCGAGCCGCCGTTCAAGGTGAAGAAATCCAGGTCGCCGCTGACCACCATGTTGAGCGCCGCCGGATCCCCCCCTGGAATCTGATTATTTTCGGCGAAGGTCGCCACTTGAACTTGCCCGTGCGTTTCCTCCTTTACCGCCGCCCACATTTCGACGAGGCGTTTGTGCAATGGACTGTCGGCAGGTTGGTTGTGAAACTGGCGCATTACGAAATCTGCCGCGAAACCGCGGCGGCTCACCAGTATCATTCCTCCAGCGGCCATAAGACCGATGGTGAAGTGTCGACGAGAAATTAAATCAGACATGCTGGCCTCCCGATGCCGCAGCTTTGCTGAAGGCAAGCGACAATCGCGCGCTGCTCGAAACTCTCCATCGAATGTATTCTCGCCGCCTGCACTAGTTCAATTTAAATGTATATCTATATTCAGTTGCGCCCGGCTAGCCCATCTGACTTTGCGATCTGCCAAAATAGAAGCTTTGAGGGGTCCGGTCATCCCACCCGACATTGCAATGCGGAACAGACCACTTCGTTACCTTCGTGGGCTCGGTCACCGGTTTGCCCAGCGCGGGGCAAGAGAGGCAGTAGGTGCCTTCGTGAGTTCCGATCCAAATCAAGTTTCGGTCAAATTCGACGAAGACGTTTTCCGTGCTGCCTCGCCACCAGGTCTCATATTTGTTGATGTCTCCGTCGTGAGGGGGAACGAACCAGGCAAGTTCCTTCGGGGCCGAAGGGTTGGAGATGTCAAATACCCGCAGACCAGCATTGAACCAGGTGACCGCGATGATCGCGGGATTGGAGGTGCCCGGCGCCAACCAGCATTGCGTGTTGTGCGAACCAAAGCGTCCGCGCGCGAAGCAAAAGTCCGTGTACGGAGCATCGGGTGGCGCGGCGGGGCGCGGGAAGAAACCCACAATCCTGGGGTTCTTGGGGTCTTTCACATCCAGAATATATGGCGTGTGGTAATTCTCCCGGCAGTCTGCTTCGAGCGCCTCGTGCAGCGCGACCACCTTGTTTTGCAGCGCGGGATGCGCCGCGTTGGCAAGGACGGGATAGCAGGTGTGGAACGGGATGGTGCCGAAGGTGTCGAATTCGTACTGCGTGTGGCCATAGGGCTTGGGATGCTTGATATCGGATAAATCCATGACGTAAAAACCAAATGCGCCAAAGCCGCCGTAGCCGATCGTGCCGCCATCTTCCACACGCTTAGGGACTGATATGGCGCCGTGATTTCCGGTCCAAGACGTGCGGTCCCCGGCAAAGCGATATTTCTTATATTCTTCTTCCTCGCCCAACTTTTGTCCGGGCACCCACCACCGCGAGACTTCCTGGACGTTCGCGGGATCCGACATATCCACGATCATGAGCGCATTGCTGTAGGGGCGCTGGTGATTTTCCAGACGCAATTGATCGTCCCAGCCGCAATCGAGATAAGCATATTTCCCGCCGTCGTAGAAGTTGTGATGCGTGCCGTTGCCTTTCTCTCCGGTGTTGTATTCCTGAAGAAGATTGGGCTTGGTGGGATCGGTGATGTCGTAGTTGCGGATTCCTCTGAGCCCTTTGAACGCCAGAACTTTGTCGCGCAATTCCTTATCGTATTGTCCGTGCGGAAACTCAGGTACGGCGCCGGTCAGCGGCTGCGCCGCCGTGCACATCATGATCCATTTTTTCAGCCTCGTGTTGTAGACAACCGGGCCGTTGCCCTGCACCACTCTCTTCTTATTCACCAGGACTGGATTCCTGGCTTCGCTGACATCAACGAAATCTCCGCCCGCCGGCAGCAACCGCTGCTTGCCCTTGGCCCACATGGCCATGAGCGGCTCGCCGCCGCTGATCGTCGCGCCATGCAAGTGAGCAACAATCTCCATGTTGTGGATGTATTGTTTCTGGTCAAGGTACGTCAGTGAACCCATCGAAAGCGGAAGTTCAGGGGGCGCATTGGAAGTGTAGAGTCCCTGGACTTGTCCACGTGCATCAATGGCGCCTGTAAGACCGGCAGCAGCCGCGCCCACCATCGCTCCAGCCGTATTTTTGAGGAGGCTTCTGCGGCTGATCTTCTTGCGGTTTATCATTGATTGATCAGCGTGAACAACTGCGTCCAAATCCTTGCGGTTCATCGGCATACTGCACCTCACTTCTTGATTGAGTCCTGGGGCAACCCGTTTGTGACAGATGAAAGCGAGCACAAGTGTTTCTCATATGGCCTCGCTTGGCGCGCATCATACTCCAACTGCGCTTTGTCGCAAATAAAAGTCATTCCAATAGCTTGAGGTTTGCCCCCGCGGGAATGCAGACCTGCTAGCTCATCCTTCACGCTACCCAGGTCTGCTCTGCGGGGTTCCAGGCCCCGACCTCAGGGTGCCGGATCTTTCCGCCCAAACTGGCCGTCCAGATCATCAATCCCAACACCACAAAGGCCAGCGCCAGCAATGCGGTTTTGAGCCGGACCGGAACCGCTGCCGGACTCCGGAACATGACGAGCGCAAGCAGTGAAAGCGCGCCGAGTGTTTCCATGGTCGCAAAGGCAAGGTCGGCAGCACTGGAATGATTATGAATGATTTCTTGCGAAATCCCGGGTATCTCGCGCATCTGGTGCGAAGCCGGGCTGCCGGTCAGATAAACCATGATGCTGAGCAGCGCCAGTGCGACGAACATCTGCAAGCTAACCCACTCCAGCTCCCGGCTTCCTCGTACCCTTCCTGTCACAAGAAAGGCGATGATCACTCCGAGGCCGATCACCGGGATGTGTGTCAGCACTAAGTGGATGTGGGCCCAATTCAACACTCGCGCCAGCCTTCAGGCATAAGATTCGTCTTTACGCCGCAGGCTGCTAGGATCACACAAAAAGCCTCCTCCAAGATGCCCATTCTTGCTTTCGATCGCTCTATTCAGGGCTCAGCATCCGCATCAAACTCTGCTTCCCGGCGAACAGGCCAGGCAGAACCGCAGTTCCTTCCTTTGACACAGCCTGCAAATTCTCGGGGGCAATTCCAAGCACCTGCAGAATTGTGGGAGCGACCTGGGTTGTCTGTACGGAGGTCTTGACCGGTCTTGGCTTCAAATTCGGATTAGACAACAGCAGGGCCACATGAGTATCGTCATCGCTAAAACCGCCGTGAGCCGCGATGCCGATATCTGACGCCGGAGCATAACGGTCACCAAGGTTGGGTATGACCACGATGTCGGGGACGCGGTTATCGTGCGCCGAATCATCAACCATCAACTTCAGAGATTCTCCCCAAAGAACCTTCTGAATACCCGCCGCGGATTGATTTGCGGGCTGGGTTAACATTTCCGCGACCTTTCCGGTTTGGCTCTGGTCGGTGAGCCAGACGGAGGTGATGTTTCCATCGGCGTAGGATAATGCAACCAGACCACTCTGGACCCGATTCACTAAATTCGGGATGATCGTGTCATCGATGATTCGGTGCTTGCTGGGGTCCATCGGCGCCTGACCGTGCTTTGCGGTGATGATAATCAAGGTTGAGTCGAGAAGACCTCGCGCTTTTAGGGCGCTGACCATCTTTCCGATTGATTGATCGGTATGCTCGATCGTATCCAGCAGCGGCGCGGTCGGTGTGCCGCTTGCATCAGTATATCCTCCGGTGGGGATCACCTGCGCAAATCGAACCTCCTGAAAGGCCATGCCGAAAAGCGCCGGCACTCCCACAGTCGCCTTTCCCGTGTGGTCTTGCCCGTTGATCTGGTTAAGCACCCCCTGAACCTTCACATCGTCATAGGCCTCTTGACCCTTCACATCCCTGGTTGAAGATCCGATTTCAGGCGTAAACAGGTCATCCACACCCATGCCGGATGGACCGCTCACCATTTCGTAGGAAGGGTGCTTGTCAATCCAAGCCGTGCGCATCCCGGCAAAATGGGTAACTTCAAATATGGTGTTCACTCGCAGGAAGCTGTGGGGATAAACCGGCGCGCATCCTTTGCCGGGATCTAGAGGCAGTTTGGCCGGATCGATTCCTCCTCCTGCGTCGAGAAGTTTCTTATTCTTATCAAGAGAATTGCTCCAATTGACTTCTGTACCAACCGTTTTGCAATTCGATCCCGGAGGCGAAAGGGCGCGAGCGTAGGCCCCTTCATACCAAACGCCAGTGGAAAGTGGGGAGCCTCCAGTGACTAAAGATAGTAAGCCCGGAAAAGAATTCGAAGGTTTGGAAGTGGAAGCTTGCGTATAGGTAACGCCGAAGGAACTCAATTGCGCCAGCGTCGAATTTGGATGCGTTCGAACGAAATTTGCCAAATCCAACGCGTGAAAGCCATCGATGCTGATAAGCAAAACGCGACGCGCAGTGACGGGCGGAGCGCTTTGCGCATATACCCGGTCTGATTGACAAATAGTGGATAAGCAAAACGCAGCGAGCAACAATAGACTCGCTCCTCGAATTTTCAAATAATCCTCCTTGTGCTCCCTGCTATGTTAGTGGGTTGCCTAATCCCAGGTCAATTCAAGTTCAGAACGTTAAAGGGCCCGGGGGCCTCGCTGTGAACGAGTAATCGAAAGGTTCGTAATACGATTGGTACGGCTGGGCGTGGACTGAATTTCGGTGCAACAGCTTTTCGGTCATGCTAAGATCACGATGACTGCCCGCTATGCGCATTCGCCTGCGGATGATAAAATGGCGGCAGTTAGGCGTCTGGATTTCGATCCTTGCCGGACCCGAATCAGACCCCGGAGCCAATTTCGATTGAGGCTGGCGAAGGGGTTAAGGCTTTATCTTTCAAAACATTGGGCCTGTAGCTCAGGTGGCTAGAGCGCACCCCTGATAAGGGTGAGGTCGACTGTTCAAGTCAGTCCAGGCCCACCACTCACTCCAAGCTTACATCCAGGCACTGGCTCAAGCGTCCCGATAGGATCGGGAAGGTCGGTGGTTCAAGCCCACCCAGGCCCATCATTTACGTAATAGTAATTTATCAAACGCGATAGCCGGTTGACTCAGAGTTGCGCCCGGCTCTCACGGAACCGGAACGAACCTCTGCACCCGTTCGCCGCCGAACACTTCACCTGTGTAGATGTTGCCTTTGGAGTCCACCGCGATCATGTGCAACCCGTAGAACTGGCCGCCGTCTTCGCCCATGCTGCCCAGTTGACCCAAGACCTTGCCGTCGGCGCGGTTCAGGAACCATATGTGGTTGTTGGTGAGATCGGAAATATACAGAACCCGCTGCTCTTTATCTCGCGAGAACATCACGCCGCCGGTGGAACCGCCCACGCCCGTGTAGGGAGCCATGATGAATTCCTGCAGGAACTTGCCTTCCGTGGTGAACACGTGAATGCGGTCCGCCATCCGATCGGCGGCATAGACCATCCCGTCGTTGGATACATTCAACGTAAGATGACCCCGGAACTCCTTGGGCATCGGCCCGCTAGGGGTGTACGCGCGGTCTTTGTTATCGGTGGTGATCTCCGACAGCTTGTGCCCGTAGGCGCCCCAGCCTCGCTTGAACTGCAAAGTGTCCAAGTCAAACACCATCACGCGCCCACCCAGATAATTGTCGGCGGCATAAAGTTCGTGAGCTGGCTCGTCAAGCCGAATCTCTTCGATTCCTCCCACGATCATTGGCGTCGTCGGGGGATACTTCACGCGGAAAGCGGAGACCGCCGCTTCCCGAGCGGCCCGAGCCGCGGGGTCGGGTTGAGGACGCCCGCCGGGTGGGGTAAGAAATCCGGCGACTGGTCCGGCGCTGCCGCGGCCCGGAACGCGGGGTTCCTGAGGTGCGGCATCACCTCCACCGCCGCCCGGCGGCATTTCCGGTGCGCGAGGCAGTTCGCCGACAAGTTTGCCGGACTTGGGATCGTATTTGCGGACGTTGCCCATTCCGCCAACGGTGTTCCCGAGGTAGACGAATCCTTTGCTGTCTACCGCCATGCCGTGCCCTTGCGGCGGGTCGAACGAGCCGATAACGTTACCCTCCTTGTCGATGTGGATCATCGATGGAGGCCGGACGCAGCAATCGGCAATCGGAGGAGTCATCTCGGCTTCGAGCTCGATATCTGTCAGATCGTTCGGACGATCGTACACCCAAACGTTATCGTCCTTGTCCACGGCCAAACCCGTGACGCCTCCCATCTTCCATTTGTTCGGCAGCGGCTTGGGCCAGTCCGGATCGAACTTGAACTTTGGCGCGTTTTGCGCCTGCGCTCCTAGAGCAACACACAGGGCCAACAAGCACAGGAAAACCCATTGGGCAAATGCCCGTATGCTCCTAACCTTATTCATGGAACCTCTCCCTCGTATCCGCCAGGATTTCCGTTTTGACCTCTCGAACGGGCACACTTATACACCCGAGGCCCTTTCGAGTAAACCACGCAAATGGACGGCTCGCCAACTCCTGCGAAGTCGCCTGATCGTCAATTGGCTTTTGGCCCCAAGCGGGCAGTTTCGTTAAGCGGGCGCTACAGACGCCTTCCGAAAGTTTTACGCAGGCCTCCGCTATTTTTCCCAGATGGACACAGTGCTAAAGGCCACACCGTTCGGGAGGGTTCCTTTGGCGTTAATGGTCATGGTTTTTCCGTCCGCGGAAATCGTGAATTCCGTCTTCTCGACGATCTTGCCGCCCATCGTGAAGGTTGCTTGAATTTTTTTGCGGGAAACTCGCTTGGTGACGACGGTGTCTGCTCCGCTTGGAACTGCCCCAGTTGTTGGAGACTCCTTGCCATCGTTGGTGACAACGTATCCGTATTCCCTGGGCTTTCCAGAGGCGTCGATGCCCTTGACGCTGACTTTTCCGGAGGCCTCCCAGGTTCGCATCTGACTCTTAGGCGCCGGACCCGGTTCATACTTGGATTTTTCAACGTTTAATTTCCAGGTTGCCGCAAATGGATTACTTTGGGCGTTCGCCAGGCCGCCAACGAGCAATGCCAAAACGATAAACGCAAAAACTGGAAGCAGGCGCTTGCTATCTGGGAATACTCGCTTCATGTGTTGTTCTCCTGTGATATTTTTCTGCGTATTTCCTTGGTACGGGAAAGGTTACGCTGGACCGCAAAGGGCGTCAAGTTGTGTCGCGTCGACTGTTCTGCGGCCACTTTACTTGATTGCGATGGGATTTACGGGCGATCCTACGGCCCTGGTGATGGGCAACGGCGGCGCGCAGAAAAAGAATTCATACACGTGATCGGCCGCGCAGTCTGCCGCCAAATCCTTGACGTAAAATATCTCACCCATGCTGATGCCGATCATGGGGATCACCACCCAGTGCCAGGGCTGGCTGGCGACATCCGATTCGTTGGGCCGGACCTCGCAGCCCCAGGTATCCGCGCAAATCGCGGCAATGTCGGTGCGTCGAATCCAGTCGGCAGTTTCAAACTTAAGGCCGGGCGCATCGCCTCCGGCATAGCCGCCCCATTTTCCTGAACTGAGGCACCGCTCCATTTGACCGGTCCGAACGATTACAAAGTCGCCGCGGCGTATCTCCACGCCCTGCGCAGCGGCACATTTTTCAAGGTCGACGGTCCCGATGCCGGCGCCGTCTTCCAGGGACGCGACTCCCTTATGCCGGGCGATGTCCAGAAGCACGCCTCGGCCGACCATTTTGTCCTTCGTTTTTTCGATGCCGTTCTTGTGAGCGCCGTCGGAATCGACCAATTGCGCGTCATAACCATTCCACATTTTGTCCCCGTAAAAGACGTGGCCCAAGGCATCCCATTGCGTGCCGCACTGCAACGGCATGGTGACCATATCGTCCGCGTAGCGCACGCGAATGGATTCCTGGCGGCCGGCCACCGCGTCGGTTCCCGTTGCCAGCATGGTGTGGATCGGGTTGAAGCGATTGCCCCACAATCCGTTTTGCGGGCCGTCACTGTCAAAATTCAGCGCCAGCGAGAAGACTTTTCCCTTGCGGATCAGGCGCGCCGCTTGGAGGATCTCCTGCGGCGAAACGTTGTTGAGCGTCCCGATTTCGTCACCCGCGCCCCAGCGCCCCCAATTCTTTACTCGCTCGGCAGCAGCGCTTATATCCTTCAGCGTTATTTTCGGATTGTCATTAGCCATTGGCAACACACCCCTAATTAATTATCCTTGGAAATTCCGCGGATTCAATTGCGAACCGCACAGGACGATCTGGAAAGCGCTTGGCAACCGCGGATGATAAAAGCGCGCAATGCGCTTGTCAATATGAAGATGAAGATTTGAAATGCGTTGTTGTGCGCGCACAACTCTCGCACCGCCGGCGCTTTTTACGATAGAGTACACTTTTATCTTTAGCTTGTTTTCAGGAATTGAAGGGAGAGGTATGTCATCACAGAACGTGGGAATGATTGGACTCGGAATTATGGGGTCGGCAATGTCGGCCAATCTGATTCGCGCCGGATTCAAGGTGGCCGGCTACGATGTAGTCGCGCGGCGGCGCAAGGAACATCAAAAGGCCGGCGGAATTGCCGCGCGCAGTTGCCGGGAAGTGGCCAACACCTGCGAAATCATGGTGACCTCGCTCCCTTCCGCCGATGCTCTTCTGGATACAGCAAGGAAACTAGCCGAATCGGCGCGAACCGGGAAAATTGTCATAGAGGCCAGCACGCTGCCGATTCCCGTGAAGGAAGAGGCTCGCAAACTTCTTGCGGCGCGCGGAGTGATTCTTCTCGATTGCCCGCTGAGCGGAACCGGCGCGCAAGCGCGCGCTAAAGATCTGGTGGTTTACGCAAGCGGCGACCGCAAAGCCTATCGCCGTGCCACCGCTGTCATGGAGGGTTTTGCGCGCGCGCACTATTATGTTGGAGGATTTGGCGCGGGCTCGAAAATGAAGTTTGTCGCCAATCTACTGGTGGCGATTCACAATGTCGCCGCAGCGGAGGCGATGGTGCTGGGCATGAAAGCGGGGCTCGATCCGGCAATGGTTCTGAAGGTGGTCTCCGATGGCGCGGGGAACTCTCGCATGCTGGAGGTGAGGGGTCCCATGATGGTGAAAGGAGATTACTCGGACGCAACGATGAAAGTGCAGATATGGCAGAAGGATATGACCATCATCGGCGATTTCGCGCGCAAGCTCGATTGTCCCACGCCACTCTTTTCAGCTAGCGCGCCGGTTTACATCGCCGCCATGGCCATGGGTCGAAATGCGGAAGACACGGCGGCCGTGTGCGCAGTCCTTGAGCAAATGGCGAATTGCCCGCGCCGCCCGATCCGCGGGAAGCGCACGTGAATATTGGAGGAGACTCCCCGGGTATGCAAAATTTGCGGTGATAAACGGCGGTCTTGGGCCTTTGCTGATTACATTTCCTTCTCGCGCGTGGCTTCCAGCGCATTTTCAATCGATTCGAATGAGCGGCCCTTGGTCTCAATCCCAAAGAATACGTATACAAAGCCTGCCAGGACAAACCAGGCTGCCAAATAAGAATACGCCGGCACGATCGCGGAAATAGAAGCCTGCGGGGAGATGACGTTTGAGGATCCTACGATGAGCGCCAGGCCCAGCGGGCCGATCACTTTTCCGATGCCGCCGAATCCGTAAGCCGACCCCATGCCGGTAGTTCGCAGCGCCGAGGGCCACACCTCGGCTGAGTAGGGACCAACAATCGCAAAGCCACCGTCGGCAAATATGTTTGTCACGATCAGCAGGAGCCAGAACACCGATACCGATCCCCAAAACATATTATGGCAAACAGCAGAGGCAATCAGCAAAATTGCTGCGCCAAACCCAAAAATGCCGCCCGAGGCCTTGCGGCCGATGAAATCGGATAGGTAGGACAGCCCCACGCGTCCAAACAGCCCCGCTAAATTGACAGCAATCATCAGGAAGGACGCCCGTGAAGGCGGAATGCCCAACAGTTGAACCAGCAGCGTGGGCGCCCAGAGCTGGAATCCGTAATACCCCGTCTGCGCTCCTAGATTGGTGAGCCAAGAGACCGCCAGACTTCGCGGGTATCGAAAGATGTCGGATAGTCGCGATGATGGCTGTTTGTGTCCCTCGGGCGCGCCCAGCGGAAGGCCTGCGGGATCCATTTCCAAAGCCCATGCCAGGGACTTGCGCGCCTCCTGCATGCGTCCCATTTGAATCAGCCATCTTGGTGACTCCGGCACCCATGCCCGTATTAAGAGCGTGAGTAATCCGGGAACCATTCCGATGGCGAATAAACCTCGCCAGCCGACGTAGGGTGTTGCATACGCGCCGAGTGCCGCCCCGATCAAGATACCGACGGGGACGGCCATGGTAACCAAGCCTCCCACCGTGCCTCGTTTGGAAGCAGGCACGAACTCCTGCACCAATGGAAGATCGACGCAATACAAACCTCCCACACCAAATCCAATGAGAAAACGAAAGAAAGCCAGGAACAGCCAGGCGTTGTCGGGCGTAAACGCGAGAATCCCCGTGGCCACCGAAAAATTGATCACCGTCATCAGAAAGACCTTGCGGCGCCCAATCTTGTCCGCCAGCCACCCGTAAAAAACTGCGCCGAACATCGCGCCGAAACCTGAAGAGAGCAAGATGACCGCTGATTCGCCAAAGGTGAGCTTCCACGGGCCCGCAATGAAAGCCACCACATAGCCAATGAGGAAATAATCGAAGAACTCGAGCATGTCGCCGAGAATTGCCGCGAAAATGATGCGGCGCTGATTCCCGGTTAGTTTGGTTTGCCGCTCGAGGTAGCTCAGCATTTTTTGGGATGGTTACTTAACTGAAGGCCGCTTTCACGTCGCTCGCAACATTACCAGCAACTATATTGGGTTGGCGCCGACCGTTTATATCAGAACCCTGGCGAAGTTAACAATATAGAAAACAAACACGAGTTCGTCGCGCGTGGCGTTTCACCAAATCTTGGTCATGCCCGCTGGCGTTGCCAGCGAACCAGAGAGTGCCGTTGCAGCCACGCCGCCGGGCGTTCGAAAAATCCTTTTCGCAGCGCAACCTCCAGGAAATTGAGCAGCAGCGCGAGGATGAGCCAGTACGGCCATAAAGCTTTTCGTTCGCGCACCAAGCTGCCTTTGTCGTTCAGCAACTGATCTATGGAGGGATGCATGCGGCCACCGGTGATACGGCTAATTTCGCCAAGAAGCGCCGTGTTCACCGCTTGCGGCTTGGTCTCCTCCAATTCATGATAGAAACCGGCCTCGGGCAAATCCAGCTCTGAACTGCCGGAAACGATCCTGTAAAGCCCGCGTTGATCGGCCGGAATGCGCGCCTCATAATGGCCGGGCGCGGTTTCCGCGAGCGGAAGAGTCTGCGAGGCCTCGCCTGGCAGCGCGACCAGAATATGCGGCGATCCGGAGGCGCTCAGCGGCTCCGCGGAATCGTTCCCATTACCGAGGATATCGTAGTACACGATCGCTTCGCCCTCGCGACTTCCCGGACGGACGCCCGCGCGCACATTGCGGTCACGGTGAGAAACGTCGCGCACCATTTGCGGCCACAGCGTCCCGAAAGAATTCCAGCGAACCCAGGGCGCCGCCCACCGGCTCTTGGCGTCGGACATGAAGGCGATCACACGGCCCAAGCCGTAGCGCCACCGTACCAGCAGCGGCTTGTCCACATCCACGCGCAGGATGATTTCCGAACTCTCCTTGGCTTCGGCTTGCACGAAACCCAGCAGGCGCGGGGCTTTGGTGAAATCGATGCCGTCGGTAAATTCCACTGGCCGGACGCGCACGGCGCGCACCGGGCGTTCCTGGATGGCCAGATCTTCGATCGAGCGCACCTCGGCATTGATGATCTGGGGGATGGACTCGGGATTTTCGACGAAGTGGGATTTACCCTTGGTCTTGTGCGCCAGTTCGTCGAGCAGTTCGCGATTGATATAATCGCCGACGCCGATCGTGGAAATGGTGACTTGCTTGGCCAGCGCATCGCGTTCGAGCCGCGGAAAATCTTCTTGCGTGCCGGGGGTCGAGACGCCATCGGTGAGCAGAATAATGTGTTTGCGCGTGGCGGGCTCGTTCACGATGACGTCGAACGCGGCCTGTACGGCCTGATAAATCTTGGTGCCGCCGTTGGCCGTGATCTGCGCGATCAGGGCGCTCTTATCCTCAAGTCCAGCGGCCGGTCCCATCGGAATCACCCAGTCGAAAGTTTCATCAAAGGAAATGACGCCAATCTTATCGATGGGACGCAGGGTCCTGATGCTGGCGCGCGCCGCTTCGCGGGCCATCTCGATTTTCGGCCCGCTCATGCTCCCGGACTTGTCCAGCACCAGCACCACCGCGGTGGGCTTCTCCGGGGGCGGCTCGGCGCGGACGGGCAGCATTTTCTCGAACGGCGTCTTCGGTTCCAGCGCAAGCTTGGCGTTACTATCGCCCGCGATATAGATCAATCCTCCGCCGCCATACACGTACCTTACCAGCGCCGCATCTTCGCTGGGTGAAAGATCGTGATCGGGATAATTGTCCAGCAGGACGGCGTCCCAGTCCCGCGCGGGACGGTCCACCGGAAAGGCCGTCACCATTTCTATGTCCACCTGCCCCTTCTTCAACGTCGCCAGCAGAGGCGGAGAAGTTTCCTGGCCCCCTGCAACATAAAGCACATGGGGCCGGCGCACCGTAATGGCCTGCGATACCAATACCTGTTCGGCGCCGGCGCTGGAAATGTGCACTTCCACCAGGTTGGTGCCGCTCTCGGCGATGTGCGCTTCCACCTCCACGGCGTTACTTCCGGCGACGAGGCTGGCTGTCGCTGTCCCGATTTCCTGGCCCTGTGAGGTGGCCCAAACTCGGGCTGTTAACGGGCCGGCGGAATCGAGCCGCAGCGACATCGCGAAACGTTCCCCGGAAAATACGTTCGAAGGAGAGGTGATGCTTTCCAATTTCACCGGCAACGGGGCGGTGCCACCGGCAGGCGCGGTGAACACTGCAATGCCACGCTCCCGCGCACGCAGGGCTTCGGTAAGCGCGTGCCCCCGGTTCTCGTTCCCGTCACTGATCAGCAGAACGCGCCGAACTCCCTCGGGCGGGAAAGTGCTCAGCGCCAGTTGCAAGGCATCTTCCAGGTTCGTCGCCATCCCTTCCTTGGCGTCAATTCCTTCGGGAATGCTGACCTTATCGGCTTGCCGGGGAACGGCTCGAACAATGGGGTGTTCCGCAAACGTGATCAGACGCAAATCCGCGTTGGAATTTTTGCGCACCAGATCGCGCAACATCGCCTCCGCATGTTGCAGCGACTCCTTTGGCATGCTGGCGGAAGTGTCAACCAGCACGGTAATGGCCAGCTTCTGTACACGCATGGGAGCCCACGGATCTGCCAGCGCAATCGCCAGGACGGCGAAAGCGGCGCACTTCAGCGCCAGGCAAACCGTCGATGCGCCAGGCATCCGCCGCATCCACACCCACAGAGCGGGCAGCAACAGGAGCAAAAGCAGAAAGATGGGCTGATCGAAAGTCACCGGGGCACCTAAGTAACCAAATTCGGATTGCGAGATTCGGATTGCTCTTGCCTCTCTAATTCCGCGTCCTGCAACCCGTCCTCAAGGCTATCATCGCTATCAAGATGCGTTTCCTGGATCTGGGCCGTTCGCTGACGCTCCCGGCTGGAATAATAGAGCCACCATTCCAGCCATAGCGCCACGATGCCCAGGATCACCAGCCAGCGCCACAAATCCCATCCCGCGCGCTGCAGAGGCTCCCTTTCGACTCGGGCGGCTTCCGGCGGAGTCGCCTTCAATCGTTGCGCGGGCAGCAGCGGAGTGTTTACGGCGACATTTGTTTCACCGCTCGGCGAAATGACGCGATATATTCCGGTTTCGGTCGCGAGCAAGTGCACTTCCCCGCCCTTGCGCGCGAAGGATACTTCCTTCCCCGATGGGGCGACGATTCGGGTGGCAGGGCCCGGAAGATTTAGTTCGCCTGTGGAAAGCGAGTCCGCCGTTTCATCCACCGATTGCGTCATCCATTCCATGCCGCCGGCCATCAGCAACGGAAACGCTGATTCCAGTGGAAAATTGGAATTGTGAGGATCGAAGCCGATGATAAGAATTCTATGGCCATCTTGTTCGCGAGCCAGGATCAGCGGCATCGGCGGATTTCCTTCGGTGGAGGCCAAAACAGTATCGCCAGGCCGCACATCGAGAGTAGCCGGATTGCGCACACTGATGTCCCGGGTGCGAACCCAGCGCGTTACAGGGTGTTGTGAACTCCATCCCGTGACTCGCAGCGGACGCGAGGAGGCCGAGGCTGGCCCGCCGACAAACCAAATGGAATTCAAGGCAGACTGGGCCGGCAAACTAGTGCCCTGGTAAATGGCCACGTCGGATGGAACGTCCATGTTCATTCCTGGGGGCACGATCTGAGTCTGCAAATAAGGGTTGCTGGAAAGTACGGTCAATAGATCATTGGCAAAAGGAGAGTTGCCGGCAAACACGGCCACTCGTATCATGCGGAACGCCGGAAGGTTGATGATGGCGCGGTTGTCGGAATCCAAGGCATCGGACGAACTGATTTCCGCCTGCAACAATCCGCCTTTACTCCAGATGAACTCATTCTGCGCGTTAGCCAGCTCCCCCGCGCGGAGCGATAATTTTTTCTCACCGAGCGATTGCCCGCTGACCGAAACCTTGAGTATCAAGTTTGCCTGGGCATCGGCATAGTTTTTCAATTGCGTGAGCAGATGCCAACGATCGGGCTGCGCGGCGTCGCGCCGAACAGAAAGGCGGGTGATGCCGGTATTTCGGACCGGGGCTTCACCGCCCACCAGGCGAACAAGAAATTGCGGTTGGCCGCTGTTTTCAGGTGTTTCCATCACTTCCCGAAACTCCGCAAGCCTCTGCGCCTGCTGTTCATCAACCATTCCGGGGCCAACGTAAACCAGCAGCGCGCGCCGCGAACCCGCCAAGGCGCCCTTGGCCATTTCGAACGCGCGGGGCAGATCCGCAACACTGCTGGAAGGCTGCGCCAGCGCGATCGCCCGGCGCAACGCCGCCCGGTCACTAGTGAACGGCAACATCGCAGGCGCGTCGGTTACCGCCGGAATTAGTAATATGCGATCGGCGGACGGCAGCGAGTCCACTAAACGCTGGGCCTCGGCGCGCTCTTGATCGATCCAGGGGGATTCGCCCACTGGCCGCGCTTGCGACCAAATCGAGGTGTCGAAGACAATCACGACGCTGCGTCCTTCAAACGTGACGCCCCAGCGGGGATGCGCCAATGCCAGGATGAGAAGCAACAAAAAAATAATTTGCGCCAGCAAAGCCCACGGTTCCCGGAGCTTCCGGCGGCGAGGTTGCGAGGCCGCTTGCACGCTGGCCCAGAAACGCAGCGTGGAAACCTTCCGGCGCACGGGCCGCCGATGGTGCAGATACAGCCACAGCGCTGCCGCGGCAAGCCCCGACCACACCGCGGCCACTTCCGCCGGACTCAACCAGAGCCAGTTCACGCCAGCACCTGACCGCTGCGCAGACTTCGCAGCACAAATTCCTGGTAAGCAATGTTGGTTACCGCGCGCGCGTATCTTCCTCCGTTGCGCAGCGCCAGGCGCCGTAATCTCGCGGAGAATTCCAGAAACCTGCGTTCGTAAACGGCCGCGCTTTGCGGTGAGCACTCCACGGTGCGTTGCGCGCCCGTCTCGACGTCTTCCAAAATCATCTCGCCGCAGGCCGAAGGCCGCTGCTCTTCCATGCTGTGCACTTGCACCAACACAAAATCATGGCCGGCGGAGCGCAGTATCTCCACGGCCTTCTCGCTTCCCTGCTCGTCGAAGAAATCCGAAATCACAATGACGATTCCCCGGGAAGTAAAATTACCCATGAACTCCTTGACCGCTGCAAATAAATTCGTGCCGCCTCCGCAAGACTGTTCGCTCAAGAACTGCAGCACCGGCCACAAACGTTCACGCCCTCCGGAGACGACTAATGGCTTGTGCAGGCGGCTGGCGAAGGGAACCACCGCGGCGGTGTCCAGGTGCAAAAGCGCCAGATACGCGAAGGTCGCCGCCAGCCGCTGCGCGTACAGGAACTTCGATTCATCGGCGGCTTCGCAATCCATCGATTCACTGCGGTCCAGCAGGATACGAACGGGAATATGCTGCTCGGTCTCATAGATTTTCAGGAAGAGCTTTCCCAGACGGAGATAGGCGCTCCAATCAAGAGAACGAGGATCATCACCAAAGGTATACCGGCGGTAATCCGCAAATTCCATACCCGGTCCGCGGGTGCGCGAGCGGTGTTCGGGGCCCACAGCGCCGGCCAGGTTGTTGCGGCACAGCAAGGTGACCTGTTCGAGCGTCTTCAGAAATTCGCGGTCGAGTAAAAGCGGCGAAGTCATGGCCATCACGTCAAAAAAGGAAAGCGATCTTGCCCGGCGCGCTCCCTGCGGCGCACAAGAAGAGTCCGCGGCCGTTTCTGGCGGGCTTCCCTTCGGAACTCAGGGTAAACAAGTAAAGCCCGCACCCTTCAAAATTTCGACCGCCCCTTATGGACTCGCTGCCTCCGCAAATTCATTTGCCCCGCTGGCTGCAGGCTATTGTCGCCGGAACGGGCGGGCTGGGTCTTTTTCTGATGGCGTTCCTGGACTCTTCGGTTCTCACATTCCCGGTCGTCAACGATCTGTTCCTAATCGACCTTTCGATCCG
>JBGOVX010000091.1:0-14223 GCA_041478355.1 Terriglobia bacterium
ACCCGGCGCCATGCCGGCAACCATTTCGCGCGTCACCAGCACGGGAGACTTCTTCCCGGGGACTACGGCGGCCGTGATCACCACGTCGCTTTCGGCGACCACTTTGCCCAGCAATTCGCGCTGCCGCCGGTAGAAATCCTCATCCTGCGCTTTCGCATATCCGCCGGCGTCCTGCGCGTCCTCGGCTTCGATGGGCAGCTCCACAAAACGCCCGCCCAGGCTTTGCACCTGCTCCTTGGCCGCGGGCCGCAAGTCGTACGCGGAGACCACCGCTCCAAGTCTGCGCGCCGTGGCAATCGCCTGAAGTCCGGCTACGCCTGCGCCAATGACCAGCACACGTGCCGGGGTAATCGTCCCCGCGGCAGTTGTCAGCATCGGGAAAATTTTTGGGAGCGTATCGGCTGCAATCAATACGGCCTTATAGCCGCAAATCGTGCCCATCGAGGAAAGCGCGTCCATACTTTGCGCGCGGGTGCTCCGGGGCATGAATTCGATGGAGAAAGAGGTCACGCCAGTCGCCGCGATTTCCTGAATCGTCTCCAGGGAACCCAAAGGCCGCAGAAACCCGATCAGCAACTGATCGCGGCGAAGCAAGGGAACATCGGCCCGGCCCGTCTGGTCATTCGATCCGTAACAAAGCACCTGGACGACAATATCCGCAGCGCGGAAAACCTCGGCGCGCGTCGCAAGAATCTTGGCGCCTCTGGTCGCGTACTCGGCATCGGGAAAGCCGGCCTCTACACCCGCTCCCGCTTCAACGACAACCTCCAGGCCCGCTTTAGCGAGATGGGGAATAACAAGAGGCACTAGGGCGACGCGCCGCTCCCCTGGATAGCTCTCTCGGGGAACACCAACAATCATGAACCTTCCTCCGTCCAAAACAATCTCAGCGGCACGCTTGAAGTATGTGCGATTTAAGACGCGTGGTCAAAAGATATCCAAAAAAATGTGATTGTTCGCGTGAAATCGTGGTTCATTTCATTACATCAACCGCCGGAATTGTTCCTACCAGATCGTGTTCAAGAGCCTGCTTTTCCGGATTTGTTCGTCTCGCGTGACCAAGGCAATGCCCTCCGCTCGCGCCGTCGCACCGATCAGCCGGTCAGCCGGATCTTTTGGAAAATCGGGTGAAAATTGAGTGGCCAATGCCGCCACCGTTGGCGTTAGCGGACGCACACTTACGCCCGAAGATTCCAGAATCAACTGGATCGAATCTTCGATTGTTCCGGGAGCGCGCAAATTTCCGCGAGCAAAAAGAACCGCGAGCTCCCAAAGTGTGATCGCGGCAATTCCCAGGCCCCCACCCGCCCGGCCCCGCCGTATGGCGGCAGCCGCGGCTCGGGAAAGCCGCTGGGGTTCCGCCACGGCCCAAACCAGGACGTGGGTATCCAGCAGAATCAACGCAGAACCTCCCAGGCCTCCGCGGATTCCACCGGAGACTCGATATCGCCGGCGATTTCGATGGTTCCCGCCAAAGAGCCAAGAAAATCCCGCGCTGTGGAATCGACCGGCACAAGTTTTGCGACCGGCCGTCCTTTTTTGGTAATCACCACGGGTTCGCGGGTGGCCTTCACGCGGTCCATGACTTTAAGGCATTGCGCTTTGAATTCTCCTGCCGCCATTTTCTTCATGACCATCTCCAAGTGACCATGGTCATATTATACACCAAAACTGTTATTCCGGGCGGGCGACTTCAACGGGCAGACCCGCCACAGCGGGTTTGACGCGGCGGAGCACCTCGCTGGTCCACAGTTTTTCTGTCAGCAGCGTCAGAAAGCCATTCTCGAAATCGCAGACCGCGCAATATAAATAATTTTTAAATGCGGCATGATACGCGTCCACACCACGACGGGGGAATTCGCTTTCCACGGTGGGGTCGCCGGCAGGCAGCAGCGAGCCTGCGCGCACTCCAAACGTCTCCCCGGCAAAGCGTTCGATTAATTCGGCCAGCGGCTCGGGCGAGGGTGCGGGAATGACCAGTGAATGCCCGGCGGAGTTTTCTCGGAAATCCAGCGAATGCAGGCTGCAGTATTCACGCACGCGGTCCAGGTGAGCGAAAAAATCCACGCCCCAGGGCTCCGTTCCCGGCAGCGCACCGAGCGCAGCGGCCCAAATATGCGCGGCATCGCTGCCGCGCGCCGGTTCGCGGCTTTCAACCTCCATCAGATCGAGGCCGACCGCTTTCACATCCGCGCCTAAATCGAGCGGCTCGATTTCCAAAACGTAATGTAGATCGGTCATGGGGTGCTCAGGCATCCGCCGCCGAGCGCCTTGTGAACCGCTTCTGGAAGTCCGGCGAGGTTTTGCGCACCTCGAGCCAGTCGAAGAACGCGCTGGGAGTTTCCAGCCACACCTTAAACCACTGCATGATTTCTTCTTTCTCGGCGCGCTTTTCAAGGTCTACTTTGTGGTTGCGGGCGATCATTTCGGCGCGGCGGCGTCCCAGCCGCGCCACTTCGAGGACGCGTTCGGCCGCGGCGCGTTCTCCATCGCTATGGAATTTCCGGAACATCTCATCCAGGCACACGATGCACATTTCCGCATCCTCAAGCGTCGCAAAATGAAGCAAGTCCTGGAATTCTTCCTCATATTGCCCTTCGGTATCTGCTTTGGTCGACCACACGACGCGCATGCCCGCTGTTTCCAGCACCCCCGCGATGTAATCGGGAGAGGTTTTCCCTCCCGCGCCCATTCGCGCCACAAGCTGGCGGCGAATTTGTTCGACCTCGGCTGGCGTGAACCGCGGCACCGA
Source organism: Terriglobia bacterium (assembly GCA_041478355.1). Classification (GTDB taxonomy): domain Bacteria; phylum Acidobacteriota; class Terriglobia; order Acidiferrales; family UBA7541; genus Palsa-360. The sequence continues at coordinate 2,753 of JBGOVX010000091.1, forward strand.
AAGCCCTCGCGCAATCTCCAGGATCATTTCTTTTTTAGTAGGGTGACCTAAAGGCATCACGGAATCCTCGCATGCGTGGATTTTTTCCGGGAAGGGATCTTGTAGGCGCCGTGAGCGGGAGGACGTTGCGGTGGGGCAAGCAAGTGGCGGTAACGCGTGACATTGTGATTATGCTGCGCCAGAGTTTTGCTGAAGAAGTGCCCTCCCTCGGTATTTGCGACAAAATAGAAATCGGGGGTGGATGGCGGATCAAGCGCCGCGCGTATCGCCGCTTCGCCCGGATTGGCGATCGGCCCAGGCGGGAGTCCTTTGTTCTGGTAGGTGTTGTACGGCGACGGGAAGCGCAGATCATTCCTTTCGAGTTTGCCGCCATAGGTTCCCGCGAGCATAAGAGCGTATGCAACGGTGGGATCGCACTGCAACCGCTGGCCGATCCGCAACCTGTTTTCAAATACCCCGGCGACGTGCGGGCGCTCTTCAGCACGCGGGGTTTCCCGTTCCACCAGAGAAGCGAGTGTGACTACATCCTGCACGCTGCGCTGCGGGACGCGCCGGAACGTGTTCGACAACTCTTTTGGCGACTCCTTTGGCGACTCGGGGGGCAAGGTGACCCACACTTGGCGGAACCGCTTCACCATTGCCGCAGTCATATCCTTTCCTGTCATGTGTCGTGGAAATTCGTAGGTCGCGGGAAATAGGAACCCTTCGAGAGAAGGCGCGGCAGGCGCCAGATCATGGATCAGGGAAGTGTCGCGCGCGGCGGTCAGAAATTCTTGCCGTGCAAGGAACCCCTGGCTTTGCGCCAGGTCAGCGATGTCAAACATTGTGAAGCCCTCAGGGACGACGAATTCCTTGACGTATACCCGGCCACTGGCGATCGCGTCAAGCACCTCGAACGAGGTTACCGGATGGTCGAAAAAATATTCGCCGGCCTCCAGTTTGTTCTGCCTCCGATAGCGGGACAACGCTTCAAATGCAATCCGGCTGCGCACCACGCCGCTTTCGGAGAACAGCCGCGCGATGGTGCGCTGCGATGCCCCGTGCGGAATGTCCACGAACACGCCGCCGGCGGCGAATCCCTGGTATGGCCGGAACAGCGCCACATAGATGTATCCCGCGCCTGAAATGAGCCCAAAAACCAGCCCTAAAATTAGCAAGATTAGCAGGAAAGACAGGCTCCATCGCATATCAATCTCGCAATCCTGCTCGCAGACGCGTTTGATTCAGATAATCTCGCAGGATAATGGCGGCGGCAACATCGTCCAGTGGCGTTTTTCGTTTGCTTCCGTGAGGTTGCGCGGCGCGGCGGCGCGAAGAAACTGCCGATTTTGCAGCGCTGACGGTCTCTTTGGCTTCCCACGAACTTAGCCGTTCATCCATCATTTCCACGCAAATGCCCAGGGCTTTTTCAACACGCCTGGCAAACGCCTTGGCTTCCTCGGACATCTTGCTCGGGGTGCCATCCAGGTGCAGGGGCAATCCGACAACGATGCGGCGCACGCCCTGCTGCCGTACCAACTCGCGGAGACGGGCCAGATCTCGTCGCCGATTTATTCTTTCCCAAGTCGCAAATGGTCGTGAAGTGATCCCGTGCTCATCCGAAAGCGCCAAGCCCAGCCTCTTCTGCCCATAGTCAATCGCCAGGACTACGCCTGTGAGCATAGGTTCCCTGGCAAGTGGAGAAGCGCGCAAAGGTAAAGCCATGATCTATTATAACGCAGAGCAATCCTTCGCCTGCATTCTAGCTCAGCGTGAATGTTCGCGTTGGTTCGGGCGGGATTCAGGATCCGCGATTAGGTCCGCGATGCGCACCACGCGCGTCATCTCGGCGACATCGTGAACGCGGACGATATGCGCGCCTCCAAGGATCGACGCCGTAACTGTTGCGGCTGTGCCGAGAAGGCGCTGGTCTGGCGGCACAGGCGGCTCCCCGGGCCTGGCCAGCGCGCCGCCAAGAAAGGCCTTCCGCGAAGCGCCCATCACGATGGGGTAGCCGAGGCGGGCGAACTCGGGAAGCCGCGCGAGGATTTCGAAATTCTGCGCTTCTTTTTTGCCGAAGCCAATCCCGGGGTCCAGCAAAATCTGCGATTTCGCCAGGCCCGCGCGCCTGGCGCGTGCCGCGGCGTCCCTCAGGCCGGTCAACACATCGCGGATTACATCGCGGGCGAAGGGTCCTTTCTGCATGGTTTGAGGATTGCCGCGCATGTGCATCAGAATGATGGGCACGCCGGCGCGCCGTGCGATTTCGGCGATACGCGGATCGGTACGCAGCGCGGAAACGTCATTTAGAATTTCGGCGCCGGCAGCCAGTGCGGCTTCGGCGACTTCCGCTTTCTGGGTGTCCACCGAAATGGGAATGCGCAGCTTGCCGCGCAAGCCCGCAAGCACGGGGAGGATGCGCAACAGCTCATGCTGCGCCGAAACGGGTGATGAGCCGGGACGCGTGGATTCACCGCCTAGGTCCACGATATCGGCCCCGTCGCTTTCCAGCTCCAATGCCCGGGCCACGGCCAATTTCGCATCCAAATAGGTGCCGCCATCGGAAAAACTATCCGGCGTGACGTTCAGGATGCCCATGACCAGCGTGCGCTTACCTAGAATCAGTGTGCTGGAGGGCAGAGTCAGGCGGAATTGGCGGCGGTGGAACACGGGCCATTATCACACAAAAAGAAACCAAGATTCCGTAAGGGGAAGGGTCTCACCGGGCAAACGGCGCAACGCCATCCTGGAAGGCGTAACCCGGGAAGCAGGTTGGCATCTTAATTGAGTATGGTACGATTGCTGCACAATTTGACAGATCAGGGAGATAGGGGCTGAATGAGGATTTTCAAGACCATTCGAATGGTGGTTCTCGCTTGCGGTGTGGCCGTGGCGGGCGCTGCGGTGGCGCCGCAGAGCAATTGGACGCTCGAAAGCGTTCTCAAGCAGCTGGACACTCAGGCGGGCGATTTTCACAGCCTGGTGGCGGATTTAGAACGGACCAAGGTCACGGTTGTGGTCAACGACAAGTCCACCGAATCCGGAAAAATTTTCGTGCGCCGCGATGACAAGATGCGCATCGAACTGACGCAGCCGGACGCGCGAACGATCCTGCGCGACGGCGACAAGTTTTATATCTACAACCCCAAAATTCACCGCGTCGAAGAATACAACCTGGGAAAGAAAAAATCCGTCGTGGACCAATTTCTGCTGTTGGGTTTCGGGACTTCGGGGACTTCGCTGAAGGACGGATATACCATCACGCTGCAGGGAGAAGAGACCATCGACCATCGCAAGGTCATTCTGCTCGAGCTATTGCCGAAAACCGATGAAGTACGCAAGCAACTTTCGAAAATACAATTATGGCTGGACGAATCCTCATGGCTTCCCGCGCAACAACAATTTTATGAAACGGGATCCGGGGATTATTTCATCATCAATTACAAGAATATGACCAAGAACATCAAGATCAGTGACGCGGAATTCAAGCCTCATTGGCCACACGGCACCACCCGCGTACAACCTCAAGGTTAGTCCTCGCGATTTTTCCAGCCAATTAAGTAGCTGCTTGAGCCGCCATACGCCCCTTGGCCGTATCCGCTTATCCTTTCGCGCCGCGGCTTTCCCGGGCCAGGAGAAGTTCCTTGCGGCGCAACCCCCATCGATAGCCGCCCAGCGAGCCATCGGTGCGGACCACGCGATGACAGGGCACGACAATTGCCGTGGGATTTGTAGCGCAGGCGCGCGCTACCGCTCGCGTGGCGCTAGGCTGGCCGATGGCGCGCGCCACTTCGCTGTAGGTGCGCGTGGCACCGATCGGGATCGCGCGCAACGCTTCCCACACGCGGCGCTGGAAGGCAGTGGCTACCACGTCGGTGGGCAAGTCGAGATGCGGGTCCGATCCGGCGAGGTGCCGGACGATGGCGCGCACCCAACGAGAGTGTTCGCCCGAGCCGCGCTGAATCTCAGCGTGCGGGTATTCTTCACCGAGCGCGGCGGTCAGCGACTCGTCATTTTCTCCCAATGACACGGCTGAAATTCCGCGCTGGGTCGCGGCCACCAGGACGCGGCCCAGAGAACAATCGGAAATCACGTAGGAAATTTTCATGCCGCGCCCGCCCTGACGATAGATTCCAGGCGTCATGCCCAGTTGCGCGTCGGAGCGTTCGTATATTCGGCTCGCGGAGCCGTAACCTGCTTGGTACAACGCGGTTGTCACGTCGTTCCCCTTTCGTAGATCAGATTTGAGACTTGCCACGCGAATCGAGTCAGCATACTGCCGCGGCGTGATGCCCATGGCTTGGCGGAACACGCGTTGCAGATAGTGCGGGCTTAGCCCGGTGACTGCGGCGAGGCGGCGCAGGCTGGCAGATCGGTCGGTACTCGCCTGGATTTCACTGCATACGCGCCGAATCAATCGAGATTGGGAACTGCGCGGCCCCTGCCGGGGATGGCAGCGCAGGCAGGGACGGAATCCGCCTTGCTCGGCCGCTTCGGGCACGGCGAAGATCAAAACTTGGCTTGGCCGCGGACGTCGCGAGGGGCAAGATGGGCGGCAATAAATTCCAGTCGAACGCACCCCGTAGACGAACCTTCCATCCATGCGCATGTCCCGCGAAGAAATTGCCGTAAGGCATTGGCGCCGGGACGGGGTTCGGCGAACTGGGAGTGCATTGGCGATTTTGGTCACGAGATTATAAGTTCCTTCCTTAACAAGGTATCGAAAACCGTTCCAGATGCGCTATCCGAATCTTGCGGTCAAAGTAAAATCGCGCCCCGCGGCCAAGCGCGATAACGACACACCGTGAATGGCGAGCCAAATCGGGAGGTATCCATTAGGACAATGCGGTCCCAACGCGAATTGACGGAGCAATTTGCGCGGAGGATAGTGTCTGCGAGCGGTGCCAGAGGCGTTAGGACTGAGGGAGACCTATGCGCGCTGCTCACAATTCAAAAATTATGGATCAGTATAATTCCGGCCGCGGCGAGACCGCAGAGGTTGAAGAACTATCTGCAAAATCTGCGACAACCGTGGTGGAGGCGCCATCATGGGTCACGCGCGCGAAACCCAGGGGAATTTTACGCGTTCCCACGCACGCCATTCGTCCGGTCGAAGAGCGCCGCACGTATACGCGCGCCAAGCTTAGCCTGCCGTTGCGAGTGAAGCGCATCGCCGGGCAACCGGAACACAGGACCCAGTCCTTGCGGACCACCAATATCAGCTCGAGCGGGGTTCTTTTTCTGTGCCCGCAACGGATCGAGCCGGGAACCCCGATCGAGATCGAAGTTTGCCTGGTGGACCGGCCGTTCGGACGCGGATCCGTCAAGATGATGACCGAAGCGCATATCGTGCGCGCGGAACCAGCACCACGGGCCGGTTGGCACTCTCTGGCCGTTACGTTTGACGAAATCACATTCAAGAGGGATGAGCCCCTGCCTTCGCGTTTCGAAAAACTCTAATTCAACCCCCTGCGCGGGCGCCTGGCACTGCGCTCGCGATCTCGTAATTTGAGACTGTTCGTCTCCACGGCGTATTTTGACTTCTCCGGATTCCTGCCTGTACTGTAGTCGATCTAGCATGCTCCATCGGCGGCCAGGGCAACTCCGATGGAGTTCGGGCGGTTCATCGAGCAATGCGAATGTCAACCATCGGAAGAAACGCGATCGAGGGTGTCCTATTTGACTGGGACGGCACGCTGCTGGATTCGTTCGAAGCAGACTCGCAGGCCTATATTTATATGTTCGCCGCTCTGGGAATGAGTTGGAGCATCGCGGAGTTGCTGCAACATTATTCGCCGAACTGGCACAACGTGTACCGCGCAGCGCGACTGCCGCGCGCGCATTGGACCGAGGCGGACCGCTTGTGGATGCGTTTCTACAGGAAACATCAGCCGGAACTCCAGCCGGGTGCGCGCCGTGTTCTGCGCGCGCTCGACCGGCGCTTTACCCTGGCGCTGGTCTCCAGCGGAAGCCGGACGCGGGTGCGGCGGCAGCTGCGTGAACACGAGGTGGCGGCAATGTTCCGTGTAAAAGTCTGCAGCGAAGACGCGCCGCGCCGGAAACCGCATCCTGCCCCGCTGCGCACGGCGCTCGACAAGCTCGGTCTTTCCCCAAACGTTTGCGTATACGTGGGCGATGCGCCGGAAGATATTGAAATGGCGCATCGCGCGGGCCTGCGCGCGATTGGAGTGCTTGGCGGATCGCCGGTGCCCGCGAGATTGCGCGCCGCCCGGCCCGACGCCTTAATCAAAAACATTGGCGAGCTGCCCGCGCTGCTGAAGAATTTTTAGGGCTTACCGGTGCCCTCAGCGGGTGCCACAACCGGTGGTGTCCCCGCTGATGGAGCGCTTGCCAGCGGGGTGAAGCCGGTCCATCGGATGATGAGGCGAACGGGGACTCTGATGTCGCCTTCCATTATGGATTCGTCCGAGCGGGAATACGCCGGGAACCACTGCTTTTTACCCACCTGCTGACGGTAGGTTTCAAAGACGGAAAACGGCACCACCGAAGAGGTGACGTCTCCTGTTTCGGTGACCCACTTGCCAATGGTCTTCACGATGACCAGATCCTGTTCCTCGACCCACACTACGCCAGAGAAGTAAGCGTGCGCGCGGTCCAGCGCTCGCGGTTTAACGGCAAAAATATACGCGCTCAATTCGTCCAGAGGCTGCTTGCCCTGGAAACTGATTTCATATTTCGAAAGCTGCGAAGTCGTAAGTGGAAATAGCGGCGTCGGCGCGACCAGATCGGAATCTCCCCGCTGCACTTTTAAGTAGTGGAGCGTGGATTCGGTCCGGCGGACGCCCTTTTCATACAGCTTGCCGTCAGGACCGGCGCCCTGCTGCGTGACGATTTCAACCTGTCCCGCCGGTTTGTTGTCCGGACCAATTTCTTCCAGGCGCACGCTCTTCTGGAAGCTATAGCCCAGGATGGCGCGGACCATCTCATCTTCTTTTGCCGCGAAGCGCCGGATCATTTCTTCGGGCGGCATGGGCGGCGGCTCGGGCTTATTTTCCGCCGGGGGCGCGGAAAATGTTGGAGCCGCCGGGGTGGGCGGCCTCATCGGCCCGGCATCCTGAGCGCGCGCGACACTCGTTCCGGCAGAGATAAGCACAACGAGCACGCAGAAACTAGCCACGGTGATGGAACGATAGCTCATGGTTGCCGCATCAACATTATTTTAGACCTGCTCAGTCCATTGGATGCAATCTTCGGTTATTTTGTAGCACGAGTTCCTCTTAATCGAGGCCTCTATTCCGAACTAAGATTCCGTGTCGCGCGGCCCGGGCCCGTTCCAAGGGATGTGAAGGCACAATGCCCATTCTGCCTCGACGACATTTTTTGCATTGGGGCGTTGCGATCTTGAGGATGCAGTTTCCATCCCGCAAGTACGGAATCCTCTGCTACAATCGCGCGGCTGAGGTTTATGAATCGCGGCATGGCGTATGATTGTGGAGACTCTGGCCAAGCAATTTTACGTTTCCGGCATGGTGCAGGGCGTAGGATTCCGTTTTTTCGCCGAACGTGTGGCGGCACGGCTGGGAGTCGCCGGGTACGTGAAAAACCTGTTTGACGGACGAGTGGAAATTTATGCCATCGGCAACCCAGCCCAGTTGGATGCGCTGAAGCGCGAGTTGCAGCGCGGCCCGCGCATGGCAGGGATCGACCAGGTTGCCGAAAACGACGCGGAAATTCTGCCCGAGTATTCCACCGGCTTCACCATCGAACGGGACGCTTGAGGTTTTGCTGGCGCACAATAAATTCTGAAGACCGGAGCAATGAAATGAACCATCTGAAATCATTGATTCGAGAAATCCCCGATTATCCAAAGCCGGGAATCCTGTTCTACGATCTGACCACGCTATTGCAGAACCCCGACGGATTCCACAAGTTGGTGGACAGGCTTTGCGAACACTACACCGGAAAACATGTGGATGTGGTCATTGGCATCGAGGCGCGCGGATTTATTTTTGCTCCCGCGCTGGCCTACCGCTTGAATGCCGGGTTCATCCCCGTTCGCAAACCGAAAAAGCTGCCGTGGAAGACGGCTTCGGTTTCCTATCAGCTCGAGTACGGCACCGACACGCTTGAAATCCACCAGGATGCCATCAAGCCCGGCCAGCGCGTATTGATCAGCGATGATTTGCTGGCCACCGGCGGCACCGCGGCGGCAACCGTTGAGCTGGTGCGCAAGCTGGGCGGAGAAGTGGCGGGCGCATCGTTTGCCGTGGAACTGACTTTCCTGAACGGGCGGGGAAAACTGCCCGGCATCGATGTTTTCACGATGATCCAGTACGACAAGTAACCGTAACGAACAAGCGCACGGCCGTGCGCGAAAATGGTGGATGGTTCGCGGCCTATTGCTGCGGTTTGGAAGCGTCCGGTCTTGAGTTTAACGATGTGCGTTGCCGGACAGCTTCGAAGAGCACTACTCCGGCGGCAACCGAAACATTCAGCGCGCGCACCGGGCCGGTCGTCGGAATTGAAACCAGAAAATCGCAGCGCTGACGCACCAGATCATGCAAGCCTTTGCCTTCGCTGCCCAGAACAATCCCAACCGGGACTCTGAAATCCACTTCAGTGTGGCGTTTTTCGGCGCGCTCGTCCAGCCCCACTAGCCAGTAGCCCGCCTCTTTCATTTCTTCCATGGCTCGTGAAAGATTGACGACTCGCGCAACCGGAATGTGCGCGAGCGCTCCGGCGGATGCGCGCGCGACAGTTTCGGTAAGGCCGGCGGCGCGGCGCTCCGGGATGACCACGCCCTGGGCCCCGGCGGCCAGTGAAGTGCGAACAATGGCGCCAAGATTTTGCGGGTCTTCCACGCCGTCGAGCAAAACAATCAGGCCGGGAGCGCTAAGCGGATCACGCGGCTTCAGCAAGTCCTCAAAACTGGCGGCCGGCGACGCCGCCACAAATGCGACCACGCCTTGATGTTCGCGCGCGCCCCCGGTGCGATCAAGTTGTATGCGCTCCTCAAAGCGAACGGGAACACCCTGTTTCCGCGCCAGCCGCACCAGGTCTTCGATGCGCTTGCCGTGACTGCCCTTGGCGACAATCAGAGAATCGAGCGGCTTATTGGCTTCGAGCGCTTCTCGTACTGCGTGGATGCCGGTAAGACGATTCATAACCTACGAAGTCTCCTCTTCAATCCAGCGCGGCGCAGAATTCCAGAATGCGCGCGCGAACGGGCTTCACCGGCGCGAGTCCCTCGATCCGCGCCGCGCGATCCAGCAGCAGCACGACCCGGTCTAGCGCACCTTCTCCGACGCGTCCGGTGAGCGCCACACGCAACGGAAGAAAAATTTGGCGGCCGGAGCAAGGCAGCTTCGCCTTGAGCGCTGTGACGATTTCTTTCAGCCGGTTTGAATCCACTGGCCCGCCGCTCAGTATTTCGGTGGCCAGCGCGCGAAGCACTTCACGCGCGCCTTCGCGGGCCAGCACTTCCTGGCACTCCCGCGAAGCGATCACCGCGAGCGCGTCATACTCGAAGACCAGCGCGACCAGGCTCGCCAGCGCTTCTCGATTCGCGGCCTGCGGGCCCAGCAGCGCCGCCGCCTCGCTCAGCCATTCCGCAACTTCGTCATTGCGGCTGTGCAGCCATCCGCGCTCCTCAAGCACCGTGGCCACATCCTCGGCGGTGAACGGATTCACGGCGGCGTACACTTTGCCTGCGCTTTCCGGAATCATACGAGAGCAGTGTACCGCAGGGTCAGCCTTCGAGCGTGACGATCGCCTGCGCGGCGATCGCTTCGCCGCGGCCGATGGCATCGACGCCTTCGTTGGTCTTGGCCTTCAGGTTGATGGCCGACGCGGAGATTCCCAAGCAGTGTGCCAGAGCCTCGCGCATGGCGGGAAAATGCGGACCCAGCTTGGGTTTTTCGGTGATCACAATCGCATCCAGGTGCACGATGCGCAGCCCGTGTTGGACGAGCAACTCGCGAACGCGCTCCAAAAATCGCAGGCTCGATACATCCTTCCATTTCGGATCGTTGTCCGGAAAATGCGTGCCAATGTCGCCCAGCCCGGCAGCCCCCAGCAATGCATCGCAGATGGCATGTGCCAGCGCATCGCCGTCGGAGTGGCCCACCGGCCCCTTGTGGAAGGGGAGTTCGATACCGCCAAGAATGAGTTTGCGGCCTTCCGCGAGGCGGTGCAGGTCATAGCCGATCCCCGCGCGAGTCATCGAGCGGCGCGCTCCTGGCGGAGGTAAAACTCCGCAAGCTCGAGGTCACCCGGGCGGGTAATCTTCAGATTGCGTTCGGATCCGACCACCACGTGGACATCGTGGCCCATGCGCTCCACCAGTCCAGCTTCGTCCGAGGCCGAAATGCCATCCTGGCGCGCGCGGGCAAAGGCTTCGAGCAGCAATGAGGCACGAAACACCTGCGGGGTTTGAGCCAGCACGACGCGTTCGCGGGGGATGGTCGCGGTAATGAGCGCGACATCGGCGGGCAAACTTGCTCGTTTTACTTCCTTCACGGTGTCCATCGCGGGGATGCCCAGAATGGCCGCATCGCAGGAGGCCGCTTCGGCGATCACGCGTTCGATTTGGTCGCGCGTCACCAGCGGACGCACCGCATCGTGCACCAGGATAAAATCAGCATCGTCGGGAACCTCGAGCAGGGCATTGGCGACCGAATCCTGTCGCGTATCGCCGCCTCGGACGACTTTAACCGGACGCCCCAAGTTTTCTTTGGCGATGCGCCCGGCCAGAGAGTCCACCTCATCGGCGCGCGTGGCGATAATGAATTCGGTGATCGCTGGACAGGCCGCCAGCCGTCGCAGTGTGAACAGCAATACGGGCACGCCGTCCAGCTCGAGAAATTGTTTGGGCATCTCGGCGCCCATTCGGGTGCCAAGTCCTGCCGCGGGCAGAATTGCGCTTACACGGGTCATCGGTTCCTCAGTTACACGGCCTCAGTGAAAGGGTAAAAAGCTTACACCAATTGGATGCGCTTATAAACAGAAGTCCAAAAATTTATCCATGCGATTGCACCAAGCGCAAAGTGGGCGCAAGGTGGACGCTAAAGGGGCGCCAAATGGATGCCAAGAGGGCCTGGCTTCATTCTGGTTCGTGGGTATCCGGAATCGGCGAGCGCAGCGCATCGGTAATCGCCGGGGTTTGCGCCGGCCGCGAAACGTGCGATTCGGAGCGCTCATCCAGCCGCCCGAAGATCATCTTACCGGCGGTGGTTTGATGGACCGAGGTGACCGTAACGTCCACCGTCTTGTTAATCATGCGGCGCGCTCCGTCGACCACCACCATGGTTCCGTCGTCGAGATAGGCAACGCCCTGGTTGTATTCCTTGCCCTCTCGCAGAATGAAGACGCGCATGATTTCGCCCGGCAGGACTACGGGCTTGAGCGCGTTGGCGAGCTGATTGACGTTCAGGATCTCGATGCCCTGGAGCGTGGCAACCTTGTTCAGGTTGTAATCGTTGGTGACGATCTTGCCGTCATAGCGCTTGGCTAGCTCGATCAGTTTCATGTCC
>JBGOVX010000042.1:0-21966 GCA_041478355.1 Terriglobia bacterium
CGATTGCATCATCAATCCGGAAAAGACGCGGCTGATCCGCGACGCGATCTCCGCCGGCACCAGTCAATATGGCATGCAAACGTTCGACCAATCCCTGTTCGACCTCTTTTCACGCGACCTGATCACCTATGAAGAAGCTCTGCTCCGCGCGTCCAACCCCGACGACTTCAAGCTGCGCGTCCAGGGAATCCGCTCCACTTCCGACTCTGCCCGGGAAGAGATGGAGCGCACCATGACGGAGTTCGATCGCTTCGGCAAGAAATAAGTTCCATACACTGGCATTTCCTCCCACTGACAGGACTCTGACTCTTCCATCCCTGCTTCCTTGCCTCCCTGCCTGGTTCCCTCTATCCTCTCCTCATGCGCTCATCACCCCGCAAGCTTGGCACCGAAGACGAACTCTACACTGCGGCGATCAACGGCCTGGCGCGTCGCGCCTATTCGGTTTACGAAATGCGAACCTATCTGGAACGCCGGGCGCAAGATAAAGAAGTAGTGAAGCGCGTCCTGGACCAACTGAGACAACGCAAGCTGCTCGATGATGCGCGCTATGCGCGGCAATTTGTACGTTTACGGGCCGAAATACGCAAGCAGGGTTCGTTCCGCATTGCGCGCGATCTTCGCGCTCGCGGCGTGCCCGACCGCCATATCGAGGCCGCGCTCGCAGAGCGCGCCGCCGAATTCGACGAGGCCGGAATGGTTCGCGCGCGCCTGGTTCGCCGGATGAAAACACTGCGGGGCCCGCTGGACCAGCGGCGTACGGCTTCGATTTACCGCAGCCTGCTCCGCTCCGGATTTTCCGCCGACACCATCCGCCGTGAACTCCGCTCCCTGGCAAAAGTCAGCGAAGAGGACCTCCCTCCCGAAACGTCTTCCGAGTAAGCCTGACGCCGCTTCTTGCGGCTGTTTTTTGGCTATGACCGGCGCCTAAAGCGAACAAATCGTGAGGACCGTGCCCCTCAGGAAACAGCTTTTCTTTTGCGTGTTTGGCCCGCCAAGCGTCTGCATTACTCTAAAGGTCTAGCCCACTGGCAGAGGAGGAACTTCTTGCGTACAAGAAAATGGATCGCCCTTGCTGTATGTGGAATGTTTGCAGTCTCAGGCAGCGCAGTGTTCGCCGATCGTCATGACGACCGCAGCGACGACCATCACGGTAACGGGCATTGGAGGGATAAGCGCAAAGATCATGACGACGATGACGATCGTCGCGGCTACGGCTTCGCCGACCATGATCGAGACCAGATGCGCGGCTGGTACGGCGAACACTACAGGCACCTTCCTCCGGGCCTGGCCAAAAGAGATCGCTTGCCCCCGGGCCTGGAACGACGCCTGTTAATTCGCGAAGCGTTTCCGCCTGACCTCGAAAGTCGCGTAGTCCTGGTTCCCGTTGATCTCGACCGCCGGTTGCCTCCCCCGCCGCCTGATTGCGAACGCGTCTTAATTGGCGGGCACATTGTTTTGAGAAATCGCAACACGAGAGTGGTTCTCGACATTTTCCACTTCGAGTAGTCTCCTTCCATGCGCGGTGGGGCGGTTACCAGCGGCTCCTCACGCGCAATTTCCAGGCCTGAAATAATTGTGTTTCCGCGACCGTTGCCCCTTGCAGGCCCCGATGGCTGCGTTGCGACTACGCCTGCCCTCTGCGATAATGGCTTGCCTGAATCTATATATCTCCTAAATTGGGTTAAGCACTGAACCACTGAGGGCATCTTGCTGAGCGGCAACGAAATCCGCGGCACATTTCTGAAATATTTCGCCGAGCGCGGACACCGCATCGTGCCCAGTTCGTCGCTGCTCCCCGCCAACGATCCCACGCTGCTTTTTACCAACGCCGGAATGAATCAGTTTAAGGATGTATTCCTGGGCGTCGAGCGGCGCGAATATGCGCGGGCTACTTCGTCGCAGAAATGCGTTCGCGCCGGAGGCAAGCACAATGACCTCGAAAACGTCGGGTTCACCAACCGCCACCATACTTTTTTTGAGATGCTCGGAAATTTTTCCTTTGGCGATTATTTCAAGAAAGATGCCATCGCCTACGCCTGGGAGCTGGTGACTTCTCCCAAATGGTTCGGAATCCCAGTCGACAAACTCACATTCACCGTGTTTGGCGGCGCCGAAGTTGCGCCTGGAAATACGATGAGCACCGATGAAGAGGCCCGAGGGCTTTGGGTAAATGTCGGAGCGCCGCGCGATCGCGTGATTCCCGTTCCCGGCCTGAAAGAAAACTTCTGGGCCATGGGCGATACCGGCCCCTGCGGCCCGTGCAGCGAAATCCACTACGACATGGGTCCGGCAGCGTCCGATCAAGGTCACACCGACTGCCAATTTGGCTGCGAGTGCGGCCGTTACGTCGAAATCTGGAATCTCGTCTTCATGCAATTCAATCGTGACGCGTCCGGGAAAGTAACGCCGCTGCCGAAGCCGTCAATCGATACCGGCGCGGGCCTCGAACGCTTGGCCGCAGTGCTGCAAGGCAAGATCAGTAATTTCGATACGGATTTGTTTGCCCCGCTGATTGAGCGTGCTGTCGAGCTTACCGGAACTCGCCCCCATACTTCATCCGGCAGCGACGCTTCGCTGCGAATTGTTGCCGACCACGCGCGCGCGTCCACCTTCCTGATCTCCGACGGTGTCATTCCGTCGAATGAAGGGCGCGGTTATGTGCTGAGGAAAATTCTTCGACGCGGCATTCGCCACGGAAGGCAATTGGGCGCGAGCGAACCCTTCATGGCGGAAATGTCCCGTGCCGTGCAAGACTGCATGCGCGAGGCATATCCCGAACTCAATGACTCCATCGAGCGTGTTTCAAAAATTACCCTCAGTGAGGAAAAACGGTTTGCTCATACGCTTGATATCGGATTTATAAAGCTTATGGATGACATCAGGCCACTGATGACCGAAGCGTCTCCCACGACAACTCCAGCGGCCAGGCCAATTTATCAAGGTGATAAAGCATTCAAACTTTACGATACCTATGGCCTTCCGCGAGACTTCATCGAAGACGTGACGCGCGATGCAGGTCTCCACGTAGACTGGCCTGGATTTGAGCGCGCAATGGTGGAACAGCGCACCCGCGCCCGCGCATCCTGGAAAGGCGGGCACAAAGACGTTGCGAATCCGGCCTACGCTAAGCTTGCGGAGACCTATCGCACCGAGCCGGACTTTTATTTCAGCACGAACACAAAAGATTGCCGCATCGAAGCCATCGTCATCAAGTCCGGCAGAGTCAACGAGCTGCCTCCGGGGGCGGAGGGCGAAATTGTTTTCGATCGCACCGTCTTCTATGCGGAGTCCGGAGGGCAAGTCGCCGACGTTGGGGCGCTCTGGAACAACGAGCACACCATGCACCTTGCCGACGTGCGCGGCGCGTATTATCCCGTCTCCGGACTGATCGCGCACCGCGTTGTGGCCAAGGAAAAACTTGCCGTAGGTGATCGCGTCGCCGCAGACGCCGACGGCGCGCGCCGCGAGCACATCAAGCGCAACCACACGGCCACGCACCTGATGCACGCCGCGCTGCGCAACATCCTCGGCACGCACGTCAAACAGGCGGGGTCGCTGGTCGAACCCGGACGCCTGCGCTTCGACTTCTCGCATTTTGCCGCGATTGACGCCGCCGAGTTGCGCGATATCGAGCAGCAAGTGAACGACGAAATCCTGCTCAATTCTGAAATGCAGACCGACATCACCACGATTGACGAAGCACTGGCTTCCGGCGCGCTGGCTTTCTTCGGCGACCGCTATCCCGAGCAGAACGTCCGCGTCGTGACCATTCCCGATCCCGCCGCTCCGCGCGGCTTTTACAGCAAGGAGCTTTGCGGCGGCACGCACGTGCGCCGCACCGGAGATATCGGCGTCTTCAAGATAGCGATGGAGCAATCCACCGCCGCGGGAGTCCGGCGCATCGAGGCCCTCACGGGCGCTTCCGCTCTGGCCGACTACCAGCAGGCGCGCCAGCTACTCGGCGATCTGGCCGTCCGCATGGGCGTGGGCGAAGAAAATCTCGCCGCCGCTATCGAACGCGCCGAGCAAACCCAACGGCAACTTGAGAAACAACTCGAATCGCTGAAGCACAAAGACGCGTTTTCAAAGCTGGATGATCTGGTCGCGCAATCGCGGACCATTAAGGGCGTCAAAGTGATCGTCGCACAACTGGAATCGGTAGATCGCGATACCATGCGTCAGCTGGTGGACAGCTTGCGCCAGAAGATTGGCTCAGGCGTGGTGGTGCTGGGCACCGCCGAGGATGGCAAAGTAGCTCTCCTGGCGGGCGTTACCAAGGACCTCACCTCTAAGTTACATGCTGGCAAGATTATACAGGCCACCGCCAAGGAAGTGGGCGGTTCAGGCGGCGGCAGGCCCGACCTAGCCGAGGCTGGCGGAAAAGACACATCCAAGCTAAAAACTGCCCTTGACCTCGTGTATCCCCTCATCGAACAAATGCTATAATTGACCTGCCAGAAATGTTCCAGGGCGGGGCCTCCCTCGCCTTGTCGCTGGCACATTTTTATCCAACAGGAAGCGGAAACGCACTGCCTTCCCGGTAACAAACATGAAACAAATTCATTCCAAGTCGGCTGGTATCCTACTCACAATGGTAGCCTTGTGCGCGGTTCCGGCATGCGGCCAGATTGTCTCCTACCGCGATAATAGCGGCAAGCAGGTTTTTATCAATGCGGCCCCCAGCCCTGTCTTGCGGAGTCCAAAAACGTTCCAAGGCGGCAATTATGTGCCTACCGGATTTGTGCGCCTTACAACCCCATCCAGGCCGGATGCGTCTGTTTTCACTACGGCTGCGGCGCAGCTAAATCGGGGCAAGATCGAGGAAATGATTCGTGAAGTTTCCAGCCGGTACAGCGTGGATCCAGCACTGATTCGGGCCGTCATTCAAACCGAATCCAACTGGAATTCCACGGCCGTTTCGCGCAAAGGCGCGCTGGGACTGATGCAACTGGTTCCTGGAACTGCACAACAAATGGGCGTGAACAATGCGTTTGATCCGAGGCAGAATCTCGATGGGGGAGTCCGTTACCTGCAGACACTGCTTCGGCGTTATAATGGCGACTTGGACAAGACCCTGGCGGCCTACAATGCGGGTCCAAGCGCGGTCGATCGTGCCGGGGGAGTTCCAAGGTCGCGTGAAACACGCGAGTACGTACAGAAAATTACCAGTTCTTATTTTCGCGACGGCTCCGGCCGTTTTCAATACGGGAAGAGTCGATCTATCTACCGTGCGGTCGGGGCAGACGGACGGGTAGTGTTTACCAACGAATGAGGCAAATCGTGCGGCACGATGCCGCTACAATCCGGCCAACAGTACGCATCTTCCTCGCCTCCCTGCTATTTCTGTCTATTTTTCCAGGTGCCGCCGGCGCCAACAGCAACACCTCCGCGCGCCGCGAAACAGCCAAGAGTCAATTTGACCGCGCTGAAATAGCGCTCCAGGAGCTTACAGCGCGTCCAGAGGCCGCGCGTTCGCTGAAGGACTACACGTCCGTGGTGAGCAGTTTCCGGCGAGTGTATCTGATTACCCCGCACGCCCCCGAAGTGCCGGCGGCGCTCAATCAAGTGGCCGAGCTGTATCGCGCCATGGGCGACCTGTTCGAGGAAAAGTATTATCAACTGGCTATAAATTCCTATCAGTTCCTGTTAACTGAGTATCCGACCAGCCATTATCGGGAGTCCGCCATGCTGGCCGTAGCCGGCATCGAACTGAACGATTTGCACGATTCGGTTCTCGCGCAGAGGAGTTATGAGGGTTTTCTTGCCCTTCATCCTCACTCCCCGCGCGCCACGGAAGTTCGAGGCATCCTGGAAAAGCTTGCGGAAAGTGCGCCGGGAAAATCAAGTCCCCAGCAGGTCGGCGCAAAAGATGAGTCTGACCGCTCCTCCGCGAAAGTGGTGGTGCCCGAGAAGCCTGCGTACGCGACTGACGCCCGGCAGAGCGACACCAAGCAAAGACTGCCCGGCGAAGACCTCGCGGCGAGTGGCAATAGTTCGCAACTCACCGGCATTCGGAGCTGGAACGCCGACACCTACACTCGCATCGTAATGGATGTGGGAGGGCAGGTAAAATATCAGGCGGCGCGCCTCTCCAGCCCTGACCGCATCTACTTCGATATTGAAAACACGAAAATCAGTTCCGCGCTGCTTCACAAATCGATTGAGGTAGCCGGCGGCGGATTTGTTAAGGGAGTCCGCATCGCGCAGCATTCCACCGGCTTTCTGCGAGTGGTGATCGAAGTGGATCGCGCCCAAGACTATTCCGTGTTTCTGCTCCCCGACCCTTACCGCCTCATCGTGGATATATATGGGAGTTCAGAGGCCGCTGAGGAAGCAGCCCGCGCTATGGCACCAGCTCCGGGCTTAGCGACCCAGCTTTCAGCTCTAAACACCGAAAAGCCGGCGGCGAAATCCGCAGCAAGAGTCCCAGGCAAGGCAGCAGACAAGTGGCACTTGAAATCCACGGCCAATTCAATGGGTCGCCCCAGGGTTCCGGCAAGGATTCCAGCCGTGGTACCGGCACAGAGGCCGCCTGTAGTCGCCCTAAGCACAAGGATTTTGGCGCCTCTGCCGGTATCCCCTTGGCAGGAGCCTTTATCTCCATCTCAGCTGAAAGCAAAGGCAAAAGCATCTGCAAAGCGCCCCGGTAAAATCGACGGCGACGCGGCGCCGCTGATAGCGCGGCAGGCGTCGGTTAAAAAGCCAGGGCGCGCCACCAAGTCAGCCCACGAACAAGCCGAGGAGTTGGGACCGGCTGCTACTCCGGAGTTGACAGGTGAAGGCCAGCATTCCTTGACCCGCGCCCTGGGGCTCAAGATTGGCCGCATCGTCATTGACGCCGGGCACGGCGGGCACGACACCGGCACTATAGGTCCTACGGGCCTGATGGAGAAGGATTTGTGCCTCGATGTGTCGTTGCGCTTGGGCAAACTGATCGATCAACGGCTGCCGGGCGCGGAAGTGGTGTACACGCGCGAGGATGACACTTATATCCCCCTCGAGCAACGCACTGAGATCGCCAACCAGGCTCGCGCGGACCTGTTCCTCTCGGTCCATGCCAATTCCAGCCAGGACCGCAAGGCGCGTGGCATTGAGACCTATTACCTCAACTTCACCGGATCGAGCAATGCCATGGAAGTGGCCTCGCGCGAGAACGCGCTATCGGAGAATTCGGTCTACGATCTGCAGGACATTGTGAGTAAGATCGCTCGAAACGAGAAAATCGAAGAGTCGCGCGACTTTGCCGGAATCATCCAGGACTCTCTTTCCAAACGCATGGAAAATAGCAACCGCGGCGAGCACAATCGTGGAGTGCGCAAGGCCCCGTTTGTCGTGCTGATCGGCGCCAACATGCCTTCGGTGCTTGCCGAAATTTCCTTTATTTCCAATACCTCCGACGAACAATGGCTGAAGAAGCCCGAAAACCGCCAGCGCGTCGCCGAAGGCCTCTACCACGGGATTGAGACTTATCTCCGGCGCACCAATAGCATCACCTCTAATCTAGTCCACCCCGCCCCGGGAAGCCGTTCAGGAATAGTGGCGCGATCGGGAAACTCGCAGTAATATCTTGGCGTCTAATTCAACTGGAGACATGCGGCGACTCACACTTACCGGTATAGGCATTTTCTGTTTAGTCGCGTTTGCGCGCCCGGCCGCCGCTCAAGGTATTCTTCCATCTTCTTTTGCGGGTTGGAACGCTTCGGAACCCTCCGCCGTCGTTTCAACGGTCAGATCATCTAAAGGGCCATCCGCTGGGGCATCTACTGGGCTTGACCAAGTTCTAGGCTCCGATGCCGCCACGCTGCGCGAATATTCTCTGAAATCCGTCGAGCGCCGCGCGTACCTCCGAAACACGCAGGCCGCAACAATCACGCTATACCGGCTGCGCGACCCCAGTTCGGCCTACGGCGCATATACGTTCCTGCGTAACGATTCTCTTGTTCCTGTGACCCTAGGCTCTTTCGGCAGCGCGTCGCGCGACCGTGCGCTGTTCGTTGTTGGCGACCTGCTGGTGGATGTAACGGCCACGCAAGCTACGCCAACCAAGGCAATTACAAAACCGGCGCGTCCCCCGGATGCCGACTTGAAGCAGCTTGCCGGGTCCCTGAACAAAGTTGCCGACCACACGCCGTTTCCCTCGATCGGACAGCACTTGCCCGACCACGGCCGCGTGCTTCGGTCCGAGCACTATGTTTTGGGTCCGCGGACGCTCGCGCAATACGTTCCCCTCGGAACCGACGATTGGATTGGATTCGATTACAGCGCGGAAACCATACTGGCGCGCTATCGCCTCGGGGACAAGGACGTGACGCTGCTGATTGCCTCTTACCCGACCCAGCAAATCGCCGCCGCTAAATTTTCAAGGATGCTGCGGCGCTTCGTCTTCGATCCGCCGGGCACCGTGCCCGCGAATCAAACCGTCTTGTTCGGGAAACGCGTGAGCGCGCTCGTGGCTATCGTGATCGGCGCTCCGTCGCGGGAAGCCGCCAATTCGTTGCTCGATCAAATTCAGTACGAGACCCAGGTAACCTGGAACGAGCCCAAGCAAACAATCACCGAGCCCAGCTTCAACAGCATGATCGTCGGAGCGTTTATGGGCACTGGCGCAATTATGGTTCTCGCGGTGGTCGCCGGGATCGGCTTCGGCGGGATCCGCTTACTCTTCAAGATTTTCCTTCCAAATAAAGTGTTTGACCGGGAAAAACAGGTCGAGATTCTGCAGCTAGGGCTTTCCAGCAAACCAATTAACGCCAAAGATTTCTATTAAGGTTTTGGTGGCGCCGGCATTGCGTGATTTTCGATTTCACCGCATCTTGTAGAACTGAAAATCCCCGGGTCTGAAGACCCGGGCTACAGCAAATATTCTGCTATCGCCCGTGAAAATGCACAATAAAGGTGGCTGTTTCACTGTTGGGCTGTCCGTCGCAGACGGCGGGAGAAAACACCCACTGCTGCACAATCTCCAGTGCTTCTGTGCCCAAGTCCGGTCTTTCCGCGCTCAGGACTACAGCTTGGTGCACCTTGCCATCCCTTCCAATGATTCCACGAATGGCCACATCAATGTCACGCCCGCCGCGTCCTTCCTTGGGCTGTGGCATCGATTGCCCGATGGCGCGCTTGTAGGTCTTGCACAACGCACGAATGCTCGCATTCGGCGGCGCTGCCAGAACATTTTCCGTCGCGTCTTTTAACTCCACCAGCGTCTGCGTGATTTCCATTTTGCGCACGCCGTCGCGCGAATAGTTGATCTTTGCCGGTAGGAGCTCCCCGGCAAACGCGGAAAACTCGCTGTACTCGATTAGCCGGTTCCCGAGTTTTTGGCTGACAAATGTCCCATTGGCCGCATCCACGCAAATCTCGTTATTCTCCATGAGCTGGCCACGAATGGTGTCAAACTGAATGCAATGCAACTTCTGCCCGCCCGAGACCGCTTTGTCCACGATGGCATGAATCACATCCTCATCCCCAAAGCTCACAAGGTTGATCGGCGTTAGCCACATCACCGTATCCACCTCAATGGGCGGTAGTTCTGAGGTCCTCACCGTATTCAACCCGGCATCGGTGAATACATTGATGGTGTGGTAGTCGCCAAACATGGCCTCTTCCCGCCTGCCTACTCCTTGAACCACCACGCGTGTAAACGTGCCTTCCCGCACCGGTGAACTGGTGTCCAGCACGCGAAAGACGTCTGTCCTCTCGAGGTTCGGCAAGTGCGGCGACATGCTCACGCCGTTCGCTCTCTCCAGCAACTGCACAGCCTCGCTTCTCACGTTGGGATCTTGCCCGGCGCTTCCAGGGGGTATCAGGAGAAAACCAGCAAGCATACAGAGGACATATTTCATGGGGCGCTCCAGCCTTGGCCCACTTTGTTAGCTCTTTGGTTACTGCCTACTCGGAGCCTACACCAGAACCCTGCAAACACCAATCCTGAAGATGTCCAATTTGCGCCCTTGCCTTGCCCACTCGGAAAATGACACGCTACTAATCGCCGGACTTTTTGGCTCCGGCCTCGGACGCGTGCTACTATTTTGCGGGCGTTCTGGGCCTATTTCCGGCAATCTTATTGAATTGGAAATCCCGAAGAGGAGAAAGCGATGCGAGCGAGGCAATTCCGTTTTTCGTGGTTCGCTATATTGGTTATCTTTGCGGCTGGCGCGTCGCCCGCCTCCGTGTTTGCCCAGGACGCGCCGCCGCTGAAACTGGTTTCGAAGATTGTGCTTTCGGACATTCGCAGCGGCGAGCCGGAAGTTCCGCAGGACCAGTTGGCGAAAAACCTGACCACGACGCGAATGCCGGGCGTTCAGAATCATTTCGACCACTTGACGCTCGACCTGAAAGGGAACCGGCTCTTCATCGTTCCCGAAGATAACAAATCGATTGAAGCCTATGACATTCGCAACGGCAAGAAGATTCACAGTATTCGCGGAATCGGCGTCGGACATTCGGTGGTGTACCGCGCGGACATTGACCGGATTTATGTGACCGACGGCTCGGATGGCGACCTGAAAATATTTGACGGCACCAGCTATGCGCTTCTAAAAAACGTCAAGCTTCTTAGCGACTCGGATGCGACCGGATATGATCCCAACACGCATTATCTTTACATCGCCAACGGCGGCCTCGATGCCAAGCTCACCTACGGCCTGTTGAGCATCGTGGATACCACTACCGGGCAGCATGTGGGCGATATCAAGATTGATTCCAATCGCCTCGAAGCCATGATCGTCGAGAAATCGGGGCCACGTTTGTTCCTGAACATGACCGAGAAAAACTCGATTGGAGTGATCGACCGAGCCAAGCAAGCCGTGGTGGCCGTGTGGCCGGTGTCGGGATGTAAAGTGAACGCGGCCGTGGCCATGGACGAATCGCGCCACCGCCTTTTCGTCGCCTGCCGCGACGGCAATCTGTTCGTGCTGAATTCAGACACCGGAAAAGTGCTGCAAGGTCTGCCCATTGGAACCGGAGTTGACGACATGGTTTACGATCCCGCAAGCCAGAGGGTTTACGTGGCCTGCGGCGAGGGATTCGTCAATGTCTATAAGCAGATCGACGCGGACCACTACCAGTCCATCGGAAAAATTCCCTCTGGCCCGCTGGGCAAGACGGGACTGCTGGTTCCCGAACTCAAGAAATATTTTGTGGCCGTGCCGCCGCACGGAGCCACTGCCGCCGAGGTGCTGGTTTACGAAGTGCAGTAGTGGTTGTAGACTCCAGATACTTATGCCGTGAGGATGATCGCTGAGCGGAAGCCTGTGCTACAAAACGCCGATGGACGCGAGATAGCCGCTCGCTGCATCGGCAATGTGATGGGCCTGTTCGACGCATGACCCGATCGACGGGCCGGTCAAATAGTTTCCGGTAAGAAATAATCCCGGGACGCTGGAAGTGAGCGCGCCCAATGCCGAAACAATTTCGGAATGTCCCAGATTATATTGGGGCAGGGCGCGCGGGTAGCGATGAATCGAGGTGATTACGGGCTCTCCCTCGATGCGCAGGACGCGCCCGACTTCGCCGCACACAATGTTCGTGATCTGGGCATCGCTCGATTGGCACAATTCGGCGTCCGTTGCGCCGCCGGCAAAACTTGTGAAGCAGGCCATGCCCTCGGGCGCGCGCCCGGGGAATAGCGATGAATTCCACACCGTGCCCAGTACGCGCAATCCTTCGCCGCGCGGCACCAAAAATCCAAACCCGTTCGTGGATTCCCGAATCTGCTCGCGGCGATAGCCCGCGCTTACCACGGCTATGGGCGCGTATTCCACACGCGAAAATGTTTCTTCACACTTGTCCCACAGGCCTTTGAGCATTTGTGAAGCTGCATTTGTCGGCGTGGCTACGATGACGGCGCTGGCAAAAAGAGTCCCGTATTGCCCGCCACGCGTGACGGCCACTTCAAACACCCGCTTTCCGTTCGCCTCCGCCTGACGCACCTCGACGACGCTGGTTTCACTCAGGAACGCGTCACCCAGGCGCATGCCGAGCGTTCGCGGCAGGGTTGCCATTCCGCGGCGAAACGTACACAGGCCGGGACGCGGCGTTCCCTTTGGCGGCCTTGATTTCATTGCTCCGCGCAATACGCTTCCGTAGCTCGCCTCGAATTCATGCAGCTTCGGAAAGGACGCGCGCAAACTCAACTTTTCCGGGTCCCCCGCGTAGACGCCGGAGACAAATGGAGCGACCAGCCGGTCGAGCAGTTCATCGCCGAATTTGCGGCGGACAAACGAAGCGATGGATTCATCCCCTGCGGGCGGGCGCGTATGGTGAAACATTTCGGTAAGCAGGCGCCACTTCGTGCGTGCACCGAGCAACGGCGTGGTCAGCAAAGACTGCGGCGCGAGCGGCGCCGCGACCAAGCGTCCGTGCAGAAGAACGTAGCGCGGGGCACGCGCATCCGCATGCAGCAGCTCGTCGTCGATGCCCAGCGACGCGATCAGTTCGAGCAGCGGCTGGGAGGAAAGAAAGCTCTGCGGGCCAAGCTCGAACAAAAAGCCGTCCTTTTCGATCGTCGAGATGACGCCGCCCGGATGGCTCGCGGCGTCCAGGACGCGAACGGAAATTCCAGCCCGCTGGAGACGGTAGGCGCAGGAAAGGCCGGAAATTCCTCGGCCGATCACAATCGCGGGAAGCGGAGTCTGCGCCGGGATGGACACGAAACCTCGATTGGCCTGTTAAAGAGTTTTTGAAAAGAGCGGGCGGCTTTCAAGCTTTTGTTTTTCCAGATAGGGGTCGAAAACCATGGCAATATTCCGGATAAAAATTCGCCCGAGCAGGGAAGTGCGGATACAGTCGCCATCGAGCTCGACAAGCCCATCGGAGACAAAGGAGTCCAGCCGGGCCATCTCCGGAGCAAAGGCCTGACGGAAGTCGATTCCGAATTCCCGCTCGATTTCACTTTTGTGGAGCACGCCGTGGCAAAGAATGCGGCTGATGACCGCGCGGCGGAGCAGATCGTCGGCACTCAGGCGATAGCCGCGCATGGTGGCGATTCCGCGGCGCTCGACGCGTCCGCGGTAGGGAGCGACGTCGCGGTCATTCTGCGCGTAGCATGAGCCGATACCGCTGATCGCGCTGACGCCCATGCCGTAGAGATCCGCGCCGGCCTTGGTGGTGTAGCCCTGAAAATTGCGGTGCAGTGTGCGATTCTGCTGCGCCACGGCCAGCTCGTCGCCGGGCCGCGCGAAATGATCCATGCCGATGTAAAGATATCCGGCGCCGAGGAAGTGTTCGAGTCCGGCGCGGAAAATCCGGAACTTCTCCATGCCCTCGGGCAGGCGTGTCGCCAGCGCGCCCTGTTGTTTACGCAGCCAGGGAACGTGCGCGTAGCTGAACATGGCCACGCGGTCCGGCGACAACGTGACCACTTGCTCCACGGTGTGGGCAAACCGCTCGGCCGTCTGCAAAGGGAGGCCGTAGATCAGGTCCACATTGATGCTGTCAAATCCAAGCTGCCGCGCCACCTGGATCAAATCGCGCGTCATTTCCAGCGGCTGGATGCGGTGAATCGCCGCCTGCACCTCGGGATGGAAATCCTGGATACCCATGCTCAGGCGGTTGAAGCCAAGCCGGCGCAGGGTTTCAAGATGCGCGCGCGTGGTGACCCGCGGATCGATTTCGATGCCGATTTCCGCGTCGCGCGCGAAAGTAAAACGTTCCGCCGTGTAGTGGAAGAGCTGCTCCATCTGTTCGGGAGTCAGGTAAGTCGGAGTGCCGCCTCCCCAGTGAAACTGCACGACTGGGCGATCGCGGGAAACGAACCGGCTGACGTGGTCGATTTCCCGTTCGAGTGTTTCGATGTACGGCGGCGCAACGCCGTGGTCCTTGGTAATGACCACGTTGCACGCGCAGAACAGGCACAGACTCTCGCAGAAGGGAAGATGCATGTAGAGCGAGACGGTCGTGCGCGCCTCATTGGCGATTGCGTAGAACTGCTCCAGGTCATCTGGTCCGAAATCGTCTTGCCAGACGGGCGCAGTGGGGTAGCTGGTGTAGCGAGGTCCCGGGCGATTGTATTTCTCCAGAAACTGTTCGGAGATTTCGAAGCGCTCCCGGTTTAGCTGGAGATGAAGGTTCGAATCGCTCATGGCCGGCACCTAACCGGCTCCTTCCTGCCGAACATGTTCGGCGACCGGAGCTGCCTGTCCCGCCTCAACGAATGCGCGCGCATTTTCTACCGGCGTCTGTTGCAGGATTCCGTGGCCCAAGTTCAGGATATGACCCACGCCGCTTGTTTTCTCGACAGCTTCGCGCGCCGCGCTCCGAACGACCGCTTCGGGGCCGAGCAGCACGCAGGGGTCTACATTGCCTTGCAGGGCGATGCGTGTTCCGAGCTGCTCGCGCACGGTTGCCAGGTCCACACGCCAGTCAACGCTCAAGACGTTCGCGCCCGATTCGGCTGCCGCGGTCAGCAAATGGCTCGATGCTTTCGTGTAGAGGATGACAGGGGTATCGCCGGCTCGGATTTCGTCGATCAAAAGTTGCGTGGCGGGCAGCGCAAATTCGCGGTATTGCTGGAGCGTAAGCTCACCCACCCAGGTATCGAACAATTGGACGGCTGCGGCGCCGGCGGCGATCTGTGCGCGAAGGTACACGGCGGTAGCTCGCGCAATGCGCTCGAGAAGCGTTTGGAACAATTGCGGGTCCGAGTAGAGCATGGTCTTGGCGGACGGAAATCCATCCTTCCCGTGTCCTTCAATCATATAACACGCCAGCGTCCACGGAGCCGCGGCAAAGCCCAATACCGGAACATCCGGTCCCAACTCCTTGCTGAGCCTGCGAATGGCTTCCATCAGAAATCCGGTTTCCTGCTCGGGGTCGAACACGGCAAGTTCATTGATTTGCGCGGCCGTACGGAGTGGCGATTCGATTACCGGGCCCTTGTCAGTCAGCTCAAAGGGCAATCCCATGGCGCCGGCGGGTATCAAAATATCGGAGAATACGATGACCGCGTCCACGCCGAGAATCCTGTAGGGCTGCAGAGAAACTTCAACCGCCAGATCCGGCGTCTTGCAGACTTCCAGAAAATTATGCTTCTGGCGTATGGCGCGATATTCGGGCAAATAACGTCCGGCCTGGCGCATGATCCATACGGGCACACGCTCGACCGGTTCGCACCTGCATGCGCGCAGGAACAGCGCCTTACGGTTCACAGGTGGAGTGGGTTTGGTCATCAGCGGTTAAGCGACGTTGCCATCATAACAAAACTAAGCGTGGCCTGCATGGTTGGGCGGAAAGAGAATTGGTAGCGCCGGCACTACCAAACTCGTCGCATCGTTATGTAATCGGCTCGTTCAGAACTTCCGGGAGTGTTGGTCCCCCCAGCGCTCGATGACGACCTTCTTATCCGTGTAAAACTCGATGGAGTCGCGTCCTTGTCCGTGCATGTCGCCGAAGAAGCTGTCTTTCCATCCGGTGAAGGGGAAATAAGCCATCGGCGCGGCTACGCCAATATTGATGCCGATGTTGCCTGCCGGCGCCTCATACCGGAAACGGCGCGCCGCCGCCCCGCTCGATGTGAAAAGGGAAGCCTGGTTGCCGTAGGGACTCCGCTCCAAAAACGCCAGCGCTTCGTCCATGTCGCTGGCATGGACCAGGCTTAAAACCGGGCCAAAAATTTCCGTATCGGTGAGCTGGCTCGATGCCGGGACGCCATCCAGAATCGTTGGCTTCACAAAGTTCCCTGACTCATGTTTGGGAACTTTGGCATTCCTGCCGTCCAAAATAACTTTCGCTCCCTCTTTTTCACCAATTCCGATCAGCGATTCGACTCGCTCCTTGCTCTGCGGGCTGATGACCGGCCCCATCTGCACCCCTACTTCAAGGCCATCGCCCACCTGCAACGACGCGGCAGCCTCCACAATCGAGTCTCGAAAACTCTTTTGCGCCTCGCCAATGGTTACCGCCACCGAAACTGCCAGACAGCGCTGGCCGGCGCAACCAAAAGCGCTGTCGGTGATGATCTGTGTAGCCATCTTCATGTCGGCATCGGGCAGGATAATGACGTGGTTTTTCGCCCCGCCCTGGCACTGCGCTCGTTTCCCGTTGGCCCCCGCGCGCGCATACACATATTTGGCGGTCGGAGTCGAACCCACAAAACTGATGGCGCGAATTTTAGGGTGATCCAGAAGCGCGTTTACCACATCTTTACCGCCATTCACCAGATTGACCACGCCTTTGGGCAATCCCGTTTGTTCCAGCAGTTCAAAAACGCGCTTCATGGTGAGCGGTACGCGCTCGGACGGTTTCAAGATGAACGTGTTGCCGGTCGCAATAGCGTAAGGCATAAACCAGAACGGAATCATTCCCGGAAAATTAAATGGCGTGATCGCGGCCACCACCCCGAGCGGCTGGCGAATCATCATTTCGTCGATGCCGCGAGCCACATCCTCGAGGTTGTAGCCCTGCATCATCGTCGGAATTCCGCAGGCCACTTCCACGTTCTCGATGGCTCTGCGCAGTTCTCCCTTGCTCTCGGCAAACGTCTTGCCGTTTTCTTGCGTAATGATGCGGCCAAGCTCGTCCAGATGATCTTCGAGCAGTTGCTTCAGCTTGAATAGCGGCTGAATGCGGTCTTCCGCAGGCGTGCGCCGCCACGCCGGAAATGCGGCGGCCGCTTTCTCTACCACCACGGCGACCTCGTCAGAAGGCGTCAGCGGCGTTTGCGCGATGGTCTCGCCAGTAGCCGGGTTGACGACGTCGCGCCATTCGGTGGCCTTCGATTCCACCCAGCAGCCATCTACATAGTTGAGAAGTCTGGTACCAGTTGCGGTAGCTCTGCTCATAATCTTTCCTCAATTCAAGATGTCATAATATAAAAAGTTGTCGATGTCCCTATGTGGCTTGAATGCGGCCTATAAAATATAAATTCCCATTGGTGAAGATGCGGACCAGCTTCCATGGCGGGAACAGACGCCAAAAACCACCGCACATTGAGCCTCGGGATCTTGCAAAACAATCACAGAATTAACATAAAGCTTGCCGGAATTTATTGCAACCGTCGTGTTGTTCGGCGCGAGTGAAATTGACTCCCACCGAGCGCGCAGCTTTCCCCCGCATGAATTAGAAAGAACAAGTTCGTTCACTCGGAAGACCTTCGGGTGTATAAGTATGCCCATCCGGGCGGTCAAAACGGAGATCCCCGGCTCAACTTCGACCGTGTCATATCTTACCGGCCGAGTGCACAACCGAAGCAGCACAAATAGAAACACGATCATGCCGACGCGCAGGGATTTCTTAAAGAGTGTGTCCAGCACAACCGCGGGAATTTTTTTCGTTGGCTGCAGCTGTGTTGAATCTTCGCTGGGTTTTGCGCTAAGTCAGCAACAATCTGCCGCGCAGCCCGGCGCCAGCCGCAAACGCCGCGAAGTTTCCATTGGCGGTCGCCGGGTGGCGGTCATTGACGTTCACGCTCATGTTCGGGTGCCGGAAGCCTGGGAACTGGTTAAGGACCGCATCGGGCGTGAGGGCCGCCCTGGCGACGTGAGTCAGGCAACCCCGGATAACTTGGGCAACCTACACAATAATATTGATAAGCGTCTGGCGGATTTGGACGACATGGGAATCGATGTGCAAGCCGTCTCGATCAATCCCTTTTGGTATTGGGCGGACGTGGATCTGGCTCGCAAGATCATTCAGGTTCAGAACGAGAAAATTGCCGCGCTTTGTGCCGCCCACCCGGACCGTTTCGTAGGCTTGGGCAGCGTGGCCCTGCAGCACCCCTCCCTTGCTGTGGAACAAATGGAAGAAGGCGTGAAGAAGTTTGGGATGCGAGGCTTCGCCATCGCCGGCAGTGTGAATGGAGAAGATTTGTCCGCCCCCAAGTTTCACCCCATTTGGGCCAAGGCCGAGGAGCTAGAGACCCTGATTTTCATTCATCCCCAACCCGCTGGCACGCCAATCGAAGAACGCAGGCTGCAGGGAAACGGTTTTTTGGACAATGTGATCGGACATCCATTGGAGACCACCTTGGCGCTCACTCATTTGATTCAGGACGGTACTCTGGATCTTTTTCCCAGGCTCAAAATCTGCGCGGCGCATGGCGGCGGCTACCTGCCCTCGTATTCGAGCCGCAACGATCAATGCTTGACTGCCTTTCCCCAATTTTGCAAGCCTCTGAAGAAGCTTCCCAGTGAATATCTCAAGCAGATTTATTTTGACTCCGTACTTTTTACCCCTGAGGACATGAGACATTTGGTCGCCGTAGTCGGGGCTAGCCAGGTTGTCGTCGGCACCGACTATCCCACCCAGTGGAATCGCACTCCTGTGGATCGTATTCTCGCTGTCCCGGGGTTGAGCGACGCGGAGCGGATCGCGATTTTCAGCGGCACTTTGGCCAAGTTGCTCAAGATTAATGTTTGAGGCAGGTGATTTATTTTCTTTGTTGGCAAAATCATTTCGACCTCTCGAAGGAGACTACATGGCAAAGCATGAGGAAACGGAAGCGGCAGGTCGGCCTCGCCGCAATTTTCTGAAGGCCGCCGGGGCCGCAGCAATCGCGTTTGCCGGCACCAAGGTCGCGTTCGGACAGAGTGCGGGTTCCAAATCCGCGACCCAGGCGGGGCACTTGCGAGACCAGCCTGCTGACAGAGGTCTTTGGGTGACCTGGTACGACCTGCCCGAGGAAGGCCGCGATGCCTACCTGTCCTGGCTGCACGGCAGCTATCTCCCCCAAATGTTGAAGCGGCCCGGCTACTTATGGGCGGCGCACTACGCCACCCAGGATCTGGAAGGCGGTGCTGCGAACTCTTCGCGGTATCGTCATATCGACGATCCCAAGGTCGGCAAGGGATATCGCTACATTCTGCTGATCGCCGCGACCGATGCAAACGTATTCGGCGACCCCGTCCCGAGCGTCCTCCACGCGGCGCTGCCCGAACAGGGGCGAAAGATGCTGGCCATGCGGATCGCTGAGCGCGTGAACATCATGACCGAAACTGGCAGACGCAAAGGTCGCGCGGCGGATGCGTACAAGGAAGGCTTGACAGGCACTCCTTGCATTCAAATCGGGAGCTTCGACTGCCCCATTGAATACGAGGAAGAGATGCACGCCGGGTACGTTCAGCAGCGGCTGCCGAAGATGTGTGACACTGCTTCGTGCGTCCGAACTCGGAAGTTGAATTCTGTTGCCGGATGGGCAAAGCACGGAATTCTTTACGAGTTCGCATCCCTGGAAGGTTTTAATCGGGACTACGATGGCGCTGTTGCGAAATCGCCGTTAGGCCTGGGAAGCCATTCGGTAGTTCCGATGCTGACCCACGCACCCAACGGGCCCAACAGTGCGCTCAGAATATGGCCGCCGGTGCCGAAGGCTTAGAGTCAAGAAAAGGATGGATTCAATGACCATACTTTCTAGAAGAGAAATGCTGTTGACTCCCGTGGCGTTGGCCGCCACGCGCGCTGTCTTCGCCGCCGCTGGGAAGAAGATGACGCTCGCCATTCACCAGAACACGTCGACGGGTGCTGGCTACCGCAAGTCGCTGGAAGGCTGGTCCCGTGCGGGGATCAAATATGTGGAAATCACCAACACGCTGCTGGATGAGTTTCTGAAAACCGACGACCTGCCGGCCGCCCGCCGTGTGCTCACCGACCTGGGACTGACAGCGGTTCACGCCTCGACTGGCGTAACGGGCCTGTGGGAGCCGAATCCCGATCGCGCCGCCGCGCTCGAAAATCTGAAGAAGCGCTGCGAGATGTTCGCGAGCATGGGCCTGAACCACGTTTACGCGTCCACCGCCACCACTCAAAAAGTCAGTCTGGACGACTACAAAGCCGGCGCGGAAAACATGCATGATGCGGGAGAGGTTGCCAGGCAGTTCAACATGTCGCTCAGGATCGAATTCCTGCGCACCTCGACGTTCATCTCCACGCTGACGACGCTGCTCAAGATGACGCGCGCGGCGGCGCACCCGAACATCGCGCCCCTGCTCGATTGCTATCACTTCTGGTCGGGCCTCAATAAGCTAGAGGATCTCGATATGATCCGGCCCGGAGAAATAGGCCACGTGCACTTTCAGGATGTGCCCGATATGCCGCGGGAGTTATTGGACCTCACCACACGGATCATCCCCGGCGACGGAGTCAGCCCGCTGGTCCGGATTCTCGGCAAGCTCGCGGACAAGGGATACGCAGGTCCACTCTCGGTGGAACTGTTCCTGCCAAAATTTCAACAAGGCGATCCATTTGAGGTGGCCCGCGAAATTCGCCAAAAATCCGAAGCCGTCATGCGCCAAGCTCATGTGATGTAAGCCGCCACGATATTGATAGAGCATCAACAGGGTTTCTGGAGCGGGCGATGGGAATCGAACCTGTAGACCCACACTCAAAGTCTTGCAAGGAAAAAGCGTAGCGCCTTCGCCCACTTTCAATTGGAGTCAAATGGAGCCAAATACCAATGGCTCGTCGTAAAATCAGACACTTCGCACCTTATGCTTTTAGCTTAACTCCTGAGGAGACCCTACTTTCGTCTTTAACAAATGCGCCCAGGGTTAAGCCTAGGACGGGTAAGGGTTCTTAGTGAGCGGGAGTGCGTGCGAAGGAAAGTATCAGAAAATTAACTAGCCAGCGTTGACACTGCTGATCTACATTCATGGCCACGTATGAATGCTATAGCTCAAGAGATCGCGTAATACGCCAAATGAAAACTGAGAACCGACGCCGGACTGACCGAGTGAATATCAAGGTGCCGGTTCGAGTCTCGGCGGTGGATGTCGCCGGTAATGACTTTAGCGAACAGGGACACACGCTCATGGTCAACCGGTATGGAGCAACCATAGCATTGAACCGAAAACTGGCTCCGGGCCTGCACCTGACTATCTGTCCCGTGACGAGCAAAAAAGAGGCAAGCGCCCTGGTCATGGGACAAATCGGCGGCCAGTCGGGTGTCTATGTCTACGGAATAGCGATGCTGGAACCGAACGTGAACTTATGGGGGATCCAGTTCCCACCGTTGGCCGAATCCGAGCAGGGGTTAGTCACGCTCTTGTTAGAGTGCGGTACCTGCAAGACTCGTGAAGTGGTTTACCTGAATGAGCTCGAAACTGACATCTTTGAGGCGAACCACAGCATCCCACGGTCTTGCAGTCAATGTGCTACCTGGACCATTTGGAGACAAACAGCCAGCGAGTTACAGGCCGGGCATTCCGGAGTTCAGTCCGAGACATTGGCGGAGTCATCCGTTCCCCTTCCAGATCGCGCACGGAATAAGCGCAAACACGTTCGGGTGCAGGTGAAAATGAAGGCATGCATACGCCATCCAGGGTTCGAGGAAGAGATTGTTGAGGTCAAAGACGTTTCGCGCGGGGGACTTTCCTTCGTCAGCTCCAGGGAATACATCGAAGGCTCAAGAATAGAAATTGCCGTCCCATATTCTGGGGGGAAAGCAAATATCTTTGTCGCCGCACTGATCAACAGGGCCCCAGAAGCGCCAAGCAAAGGGTTGACGAAATTCGGTGCGCATTATATCCGATCCCGCTAGGTCTCACCGGGAAGTGGCGTTTGAATTTCCTTCTTAGAACGGGTTTCTATTCGGGCTGCGCACTCCCGTTTGCGATTGCCTGAGTGAGTTGCTGCGCTGGCGACTCGGAGTGATCCGCCGGAGGTCCACGCGAAGGCCAACTCCTGAGAAGTCGGATTATCGGAAACCGGCTCTTGGACGGAGTCCCAGTCATCGACCGGTTGAGCTCGCAGTGTTTGCCGGGAATTGGACCTAACAGCATGCGGGAAGCCTGGGGGGGAGGTTTCGGTGCGAGGGGATCTTGATCTTATGGGGCTCTAGTATCTGAATCCGTTTGGCTGGAGTACTTCCTCCAATGTACAATTGGCCCCAGCATCCAAGAGATATTTTAAGGATTCTACTCCTCAATGGCAGCCGAACAGCGCCGTGCAACCCGCCATGCTCTTATTGCTGCTGCAGAAATAATCGAACTGCG
The DNA here is from genome assembly GCA_041478355.1 of Terriglobia bacterium. GTDB lineage: Bacteria > Acidobacteriota > Terriglobia > Acidiferrales > UBA7541 > Palsa-360. Next base: position 21,927 of record JBGOVX010000042.1, read on the forward strand.
AACTGACACGCATTTTAAAGCACGGACTTCAGACTTGAGC
>JBGOVX010000054.1:0-18358 GCA_041478355.1 Terriglobia bacterium
CGATGGCCGTTTGCGTAGCCCCCGCCGCGGCAATGATGTCAAAGTTGGTCAGCACGGGGGTACCGTTGATCGCCACATTGAAGATGCGCTGTCCCACGGAGGAAAAGAAGAACTCGGCGAACTTCAAAGTGACATTGTAGCCCCCGTTCGGGACGGTAAATTGATACGTGGAATTACCGTAGCGTTCCGTCTGGTAAAGCCTGGGATCGGGCGTGTTCGCAATGCTCCTGGCTGTGCCCGCGGCGCTTCCCCCAGTGAAGCCAGTGTCCGCGCTCCACAATCGTGCGAGGCTATCTGTATAAGCAGGCCCGCCTGCGTTGACAAGAATGGAAGGAAACAGGTTACTGCCGGCGGTGATCAAGAGGCCATAAACGTCTAACTCACCCGGAATAGTGGTTGAGGAAGTAGTGCCCCCGATGTTGTTGCCTCGTGTCCCGACATAGACCTTGCCATTCGCCACGGTTGGCACCGTGAATTTTACCGCGTTCCCAGCCGTATTGGCGGTGCCCTGTGTGCTGTTCCACAGCTCAGTTGCTATGTTCGTTGCGTCGTAAGCATGAAGAACTGTGGGGCCACAGCCAGTTGATTGTAACGTGCAGTAGTTCCCGTTATTCAAGGCCCAAACAATTCCATTGGCGGTTCCGGAAGAAGAAACTGATGGCGTGCTTCCAGGAAAACCAAAGGTACCGGGAGACAACGGAACGCTGGAGGTGTTAAATTTGCCTGTCACGGCGTCAATCGAGTAGCTTTGCAGGCGACCGCCCTCGCCGGCGAGATAGTATCGGCCATTCCAAAATGCCCCGGTAGCATAAATTGGATTTCCAAAGAAGAAGCGCTGCCAAGCGTTGGAATCGCCAAGCCCACCCATCGCGTCACGATTCAATACATACAAATATCCATCTTTGCCACCGCCGATCACCAGATGGGGAACTGGACTCGAAGGTTGATCTACAAGAATCGCGGCGCCCCCAGAACCAAAATCCTGGTCACCTGCGTTATCGCTGGCCTGGTTCGAAGGGGTGAAGTACTGTGAAACCGACAAACCGCTCGTGAGCTTTAGGAATGAGTCCCCATAGTCGTTGTTAGGAGCCGTCAAGCTATTTGCATCAAAGATCGCATTGCCCGTTAGGAGATAAAGATTATTGCTCGAATCTGCAGCAGGTGCACCGCCTCCCATCCAGATGCCCCCACCTCCCACATTGGGGGTTACATTGAGCACAGCCGTTTGCGCCAGATTAGCCGCGTTGTACCCCATTACCCAGCCGTAGTATGGGGAAAAATCCTCATGAGAAGACCAAGCGATATAGACGGCCCCGTTGACCAGAGCGAGGGCCGGGCGCTGGTTCTGTTGGCGCGCGTTGAAGGTCGTTGTCGAAGTGCCTTCGCCTGTTCCCGGATAAGTTCCCGCGAGGGTCACCGGACTACCTGCCCTCTCGCTGCCGGTAAGAACGTCGATCGCATGTAGTCTCTGGTAAAAGGTTGGGCCAGACGGAATCACAGACTTGGAGACTACGTAGAGAGTGTTCGTCGAAGGATCGATGACGGGTGTGCCGGTGATGCCGACTTCCGGCGTAATGTCTCCAAAATGTTCTCCGACGAGATTCCCCGTGGGACCAGATGGCACTGAAGTCTCCGCACCAGTTCCTCCGTGATTCGTGTCTATAAGACTGGCTTGCCAAAGCATCACACACGGGTTCGCATCCGCGTCGAACGCATAAAGGCTCTCGTGTTGAGTTGCGACGAAGACAACATTGTGTTTTGCGTTATTGATGGTCAGGTTGGCGATCCACAACGGTTGAGTGTAAATAGCCCCATCGACGGTGCATGAAAAGAGCTTCCCAAAGCTTGAGGCCGTAACACTTGAGATTGTGAGGGCATATTCACTTTGATTACTGCCGTCCCGCGAAAGATCGTTGTGATAGGTAAAAACTCCTGCCAAGTCGGTCACGCCAACCGTTGCAGACTCGGATTGTGTAAAGTCCGCTATGCTTGTTGCCGTAATCGTGTAAACACCAGCCGTCGCCGAACTAAACGACACTGTTGAGGTTGTCTGACCGGTGAGCGATCCGCCCGCGCTTACTGTCCAGTTTACCCCTGCAGCTCCAATATCATTCGTGACCGTCGCTGTGAAGGTAAGCGTTTGTCCGACGGTTAGGCCACTGTGCAGGGGTGAGACGCTCACGCTGGTGACCGATTGGGCAAACGTGGTGCCGGTCGCAAACAGAAAAAGAGACAGCCCTATGAGAAGACACTTCAACAGACTGAGGCGCAGAAGGGATTCAGAAAACCTTCTTTCGTAACTCACGGGCTTGAAGTTGATGAATGGAAGCATGACTCAATCGCTCCTTATAGACTCAGAGAAATGCATCCCAAGACATCCAGACCGGCATTTCCATTTTGACTTCTCGGTCGACCGATAACGTATACCCGACGTCGTCGGTATCCACTGCTCGGCCATGGCTCGCTTGTTATAGAACCGCACTCCAGCCCGGCTGGAGGTCTCCGGGTTGGTCACAATTGATCCGACCAGCATGAAGCTCTTCTTTTGCCACTACCCGTCGTGCCGTCTTCCAATTGGCGGCCTCTTAGAAAATAACCTCGTCGGGGATTTTCACTTGGCAATCTAGGCAAGACCTCAATAACACAAGCGCCTCGCGCTCGCAAGTTACAATCAAGATTTGTGAGTACCCGTACCATCTCCTTGCCCGGCCATGAGCATTTTCGCCCTTCAAAACATGGGGAAGTTCAGAAGTATCCACTCTTCTAGCCCGACTTTCGCAGTAGTGGAATATATGCCCCGCTACCGTCCGAGATGCATATCTTTTACACTCTTATCGCCGATTTTAAAATCGGAAATCCGGAGTCATACCTTGAGCAGGCGGGCCGGATTCTCGCACAGGATCATTTCGCGCTCGCGCTTGGTGATCCCGGGAATGGCCTCGACGTACTCGACTGGCTTCATCAGGCCCATCCGCTGTGGAAAGTCGGTGCCGCACACGACTCGGTCCACGCCTACGATGTCGATCAGGCTCCGCGTGAGCTTGAGGTCGTGCAAGATGAGGTCGTAGTGGAAGCGGCGGCGATAGTCGCTGGCGCGCGGCTGCTTCAAATTCCTGAGCGCGTCCGTGCGCCCCGATGGCGCGTACTCCGCTGTGCCCATGGAAAAATCGATTCGCGGCGTCACGAACGCAAAGAAGCCTCCCGCGTGGGGCAGAAACACATCCAACTTCGGAAAGGCGTCCATGACTCCGCCCAACACCAGCGCGGTGGCCGCGATGGTCGCTTCGAACGGATTGCCGAGCACATTGATCATCGAGTAGTCCTTCTCGACCAGCCGCTCGGAAATCGGGTCGAGGTTGTGCAGAAAGACCGGCAGGCCCAGCGCCTCGCAGCGTTCCCACACCGGCCAGAACATTTTGTCGCTCAAGTTCTTGCCCAGGATGTTTTCGGTAATATTCACGGCGCGCATGCCCGGCAATTTTGAGCCTCGATCCAGTTCCTGCAACGAGAGATTCACATCCTGCATCGGCAGTGTGATCGCGCCCAGGAATCGCTGCGGATATTTCACGTGCAGCGCCGAGGTGGCGTCATTGATCGCTCGCGAAAGCTTTAATCCGAACTCGGGCGGCGCCCATAGGACGTGCGGGTTGGTCTGGGAGAGAACCGACTGGTCCACCTCGCGGTTGTCCATCATTTTGATAATCTGATTGGTGTCGGTCATGTCGCGGCGAAACGATGCGCGCGGGGCATAGGGGTGCGCTCCCGGAACGATACACTCCAATTCACCCTTTTCGTTGCGGTGAATGTTCGTTACGCCGTTGGCCGCGCCTTCTTTTTCGATCAGGTCAACGAACTCGGGCGGATACCAATGGACGTGGGCGTCGATCACGGGTTTGCTGTAGCGCCGAGTGGTCTGTTGCGCCGCCGCGTTGTCGGGCTGAATCAGCGTCGTCGCGCCAACTGCCGCCAGGCCAGCGAGAAATTCGCGTCTCTGGATCATCATGCTCCCCCTCTGGTTCACCGGCGGACATTCTACAGGCGCGCAGTTTCCGCGCCCGTGGCATCCCTATACCGCGCTTACTCGTAATATTCCGGGGCGTGCTTTTGTTTCTTGGTTTGTTCCATTTCGTGATTGATCCAAAGCTGCGCATGGTAAAAAGAAATCAGGTCGGCCATGCGCTGCATCGATAAGAGCGTTTGGAGTTTCTGCTCAGGCGGCATCGTGCTGAAATACGGAATGCGGCGGTTGTCCCAATTGTCGCGAAAATGAACGGCGTCTCCAGTCAGCAGGAGCCATCCCGTCTTTTGCAGATGAACCAGACAGGAGTCGTGCCCGGGGGTATGCCCAGGGGTGGCGACGATCAACACCGAGCCGTCGCCAAACACGTCCAGATCTTCTTGCACCAAGTTGACCGGATGGTCCTTCGACAAACTTGGCTTGGTGTCACCAGGGGGCATGGCAACGCCCTCTTTGCCAGGGGCAAAGTAATAGTCATACTCCGCCTTTTGAATCAGGATGGGCACAGTCGGAAATAGCTCGGCATTGCCGATGTGATCGGGATGCGTGTGGGAGATGCCGATGAAACGAATGTCGGAGGGCTTGACGCCAATCGCGGCGAGCTGGGATTCCAGTGTCTTGGCGCGAGTCCAGTGGATGCCCGCGGGGTTGTTGCCCGGAAGCCACCCATTCGGCATCGAGGCCACGAAGTCGGAGATACCGGTGTCCCACAGGAAGTAGCCCTGCGAGCCATGTATGAGGTAGCAACTGACTGAAATATCGACCGGCTTCCCTACGTTCGAGCCAACGGTCCAGCGCGATTGGTCGGTTGCGTGCCCTTGACCGCAGTCAAGCACATACAGGCGGTCTACCGCTTTGCCGCTTGATTGCGCCCACCCTGTATTGGTCAAGAAAAAAACAGTCGCAATGGCAACGATCATGCAGATTCGTTTCATGAAGCAACCTCCGTGTGCATCCGATGGGTAGAGAAACTATTTTCCCGTTATCCTCGAGCTCCTCCGGGACAAGACGCAATGGCGCCCTGGCAATCATTGGCGATATGTTCAGGCAGTCCCCACCCGGCGACCTCAAATCGAAAGCCGCCCGGATCAGTGATGGTCCAAGCCAATTTGGAATTCGGCTGGGGATTTAGGCCGCGCCGGTTCAGTTCCGCTTCCACCTTTGCCGCGTCAAAATTCTCCACTACAAAGGCGAAATGATTGCAATATGGTTTATCGCCGGGGTTGGCGGTCTTACGGAGGTACAACGTGTTTTTGCCAAACCGCAGGAAAGATCCCGGGTTCATGCCTGTCTCCTTGTATATCACTTTCATCGCGAGCATATCCCTGTAGAATTCGGTCTCCTTGGGAATATCATTCTCGGCCACATTCACAACCACATGGCTGAACGCGACGGCATGGAATCCTTTCCCGCTGGGCTTGGGAGCCATATCCAGGTGCTTCAGGCCGGCCTCCCATCCTGCCTTACACTCCGCTGAGGCAGCCACATCGCACGGTTTGGCCGCCCCGGGATACATTGCCTCGTCTTTTTCTGGAACAATATTCAGCATGTAACCAGCCGGGTCATCGCAAATCCAGCCCACTTCCCCATCCGGCCGGATGCTGGTCAACATGCGACGCTCGAGTTCAGCTTTCATGGCAGCCTTGTAGGACATGAAATTCTTTATTCCATACGCAATGTGATTGATTGTGGGTTTATCTCCTGGCTTGCTCACGTTGCGGATGTATATCCCGTTCGGCGACTTTACATCGCCAAACTCCAGCGCAACCCCTTTGCCGTCGTCCCACACTACGCGCATCCCCAAAAGATCCACATAAAAGTCCCGGCTCTTGGCGTAGTCCTCCACAACCATCGACAGGTGATTCACAGTCGTCACGGGGAACACTCTGGTACCGGGCGCTGCGTTCCGCGCGGCACTCCCGGCAAATGCAGCCACCGATTCCGGCAATACGTTCGCGGCTAGCGCAGCCGTTGCAGTGAGGCCGAGCGCCCGGATCATCTCGCGCCGGCCCAGCGTTCCGCTTTCGATATTCTGAATAAGTTTCGCCATATCATTTTTCATTTATAACCCTCCATGAACGGCTTCTTGTCCAGCATTCCTATTCCATATCACACGCACTTGCAAGGTAAATGTGCGGTTAACGGGGCATTCCCTCCATTTAAGATGATTTGGAATTTCTGATCAGCAATTCGATAGGACCGTACAGAATGTGGTCAGCGGTTGACAGCGGCGTTTGCTGCGGTCAAACTCCACTTTAATCCTTGAGGAGGCTCCTTGCGAAGCGATGGACGCGCTCATGACCAGATGCGCCCTGTGAAGTTGACGCCGGATTTTATCACCAGCGCCGAAGGGAGCGTGCTGATCGAGATCGGCAACACGCGCGTAATCTGCACGGCAACAGTTGACGACGGGGTCCCTTCGTTTTTGAAGGGCCAGGGCAAGGGGTGGGTGACCGGAGAATACGGCATGCTCCCGCGAGCCACTGAGCAGCGAACCGCTCGAGAATCCATGCGCGGACGGCCATCGGGACGCACGCTTGAAATTCAACGGTTGATAGGGCGTTCCTTGCGCGCCATCACGGATCAGAAAAAACTGGGTGAAAGAACGGTATGGCTGGACTGCGACGTGATCCAGGCGGATGGCGGAACACGCACAGCTTCGATTACCGGCGCATACGTCGCGCTAATGCTGGCGATGGAGCGCCTGGTCGCCGCAGGCATATTGAAAGCGGTTCCCCTGATTGATTCGGTGGCTGCCACCAGCGTCGGACTGGTGGACGGCGCAGCGCTGTTGGACTTGGCCTACGAAGAAGATGCCCGCGCTGAAGTCGATATGAACGTGGTCATGACCGGAAGCGGAAAATTCGTCGAGGTGCAGGCCACGGCTGAGGGACAGCCGTTCGGGGGCGCCGAGTTGCAGGACCTGCTGGCGCTGGCGGCGGCTGGAATCCGGCGTCTGACCGAGCATCAATCCACACTGGTACAAACCGATTTCCGTGCCCGCTCCAAGTAAACCCCTCCGATTGTGGATTGCATCCTCGAATGAAGGCAAGCTGCGCGAGTTTCAGGCGCTTGCCGACCCCTCGCGCGCGCCTGTCGAGCTGGCCTTAATTCCAAATTTCAATGCCCTCCCGCAATTCGAAGAGTCCTCGGCCACGTTCGGAGAAAACGCCGCGGGTAAAGCCCTCCATTACAGCCGGTTTTCCAAGGGATTGGTCATTTCGGACGATTCCGGACTTGTCGTGCCGGCGCTGGACGGCGCGCCTGGCGTCCATTCGGCTCGCTACGCAGGCCCGGGAGCCTCGGACGCGGATCGCATTCGAAAATTGCTCCGAGAGATGCGCGACAAAAAAGGCGACCAGCGCCGGGCACGGTTCGTGTGCGTCGTGGCGCTGGCCGAACGAGGCGAAGTCCGCGGTGTGTTTTCGGCGTCGGCCGAAGGAGAACTCCTCGATGCGCCACGGGGAGAGAGCGGGTTCGGATACGATCCAATCTTTTCCTTTCCAGCCCTGGGAAGAACCTACGCGGAGATTTCACGGGATGAAAAGAACCGCATCAGTCATCGGGGCCAGGCATTCCGGAAAGCGCTCGAATTTCTCAATTCAACGCCGTAGCAGCGCCGGACTGGCGTGGCCCTGCTTGTGATATATTCATGCGCCGGGCCCTCATGAAGAAACAAAAATCCAGGACCGCGAAGCGTGCCTCCTCAATTGCATTAAAACCGGCGCGTGCCGCTCACAAACCCGGCGCAAGAGGCTCGGTCGAACGCGGAGGCGCCCCGAAACGTCCGGAAACCAGTGCGTCGCGCGTACGGGAGATTTTGCAAAAACTGGATGAGGCCTATCCCGATGTGCACTGCGCGCTCGAACATAAGACTCCCTTCCAATTGCTGATTTCCACGATTCTTTCTGCCCAGTGCACCGATGTGCGCGTCAACCAAGTCACCAAGACTCTCTATCACAAATATCGAGCGCCCGAGGATTTCGCCTACGCCAATCCGCTGGAAATCGAAAAAGACATCCGCCCAACCGGTTTCTTCCGGAACAAAACGAAATCCATCCTGGGCACGAGCAGGAAAATCGTCGAAGAGTTCGGCGGCGAGGTGCCGCGAACGATGGAGCAATTGCTGACGCTGCCCGGAGTAGCGCGAAAAACGGCCAATGTTGTTTTGGGAACGGCTTATGGAATCGCCGCCGGAGTCGTCGTGGACACTCACGTGATCCGGCTCTCGGGGCGCCTGGCTCTCTCCACAAATACCGACCCCAAAAAAATAGAACAGGATCTAATGAAAATAATTCCCCGGGACAAATGGATTCTGTTTTCTCATCAATTGATCTGGCACGGTCGAAAGGTCTGCCAGGCCCGCAAACCCCGCTGCGCCGAATGCAATATGGAACGCCTGTGTCATTCAAAAGATAAAACTATCTGAGAGCTTTTGGCTTCGCGGTAAAGTTTAGCGATGAAATTCCCGTTCTTGCCGAAGCGCCTCAGCCAAATTGCGCCCGGTGAAAAAAACATCGTTCAGCTCATGGATGGCCGTAGGCGGGATTGGCGGTCGATGGAGGAATGTAATCCTGACCATACTTGTTCTTATGTTCGAGAGTGAAATTTGGGCTTTCGGCGATGCGGATGGTGTCCAGCATCCTGGCATTTCCAGAAATCGTAACCATGCGGGTTGCGTTCTTCAGGTCCTCGGGCAAGCTACGTTCATCCCAAACGCTAAGTTGATAGCGGCCGTCAGGCACGTTGGGAATTTCCACGAGGCCGGTGGGGGTCCGACAATCCGAAGTAGGGAGTGTCAACAGCGATGACCGCGCCGCTCATTTCCGGGTGAATGTTGCAGAATAGAAAACTTACCCCGGCCCTGTCAAAGTGGACAGTCTTGCTCGACCCGGCTTCGTAAAATCCCAGGTCAAACCTCTTGCCATCAAAAAGAGAAAACACATTGTGAAGGAATGGATCTTTGTTTGGAAATTGCACAGCCGTACCCGCCTGAACCACAAGAACGCGAGGGGCAAAACTCTTGTTACTCTGCGTGACTTGAGGCAGCGGCCGTCCAGAAGACGTTGCGGCGGCGGACCCTGCGCTCGCGCCGACCGGCGTGAGCCAGACCGCGATATTCGACAAATCCGGGACACTTGCTGCAGTCAGAGCTTTCTTTTCTGTCTTGGGATTGACGACCATCACTACTACGCTAACGGGCGCTGGTTGGGACTGTGCGAATAATGAGCAAGCGCACAATCCTGCCATGGCGATCCAACCAAAACTTCGCATTCCCCGCCCCCCTTCGACCGCGCGCGCTAAAATATGTATCCCAAACTCAAGTTCACGTGATTTGCGCCGGTCGAACCACTGTCGAGCACCGAGGTTTGCAGCCGGCGGTACTCGGTCGAAAACAGCACATCGGATCTCACTTGATAGATGAAGTTCACAAGCGGACTCAGATTTCTTGAAAAGGTATCAGTATAAATTGAATTTGCATTGTATAAACGCTGCTCGCTGGCGAATGGATTGTCCACCCCAATGGCGGCATTGATTTCAAAGTTAACTCGGGGCTTAAATTTCAATTGCGCCCATCCTCCCATCGAATCGAGCCCAATAAACCTCGTGGCAGGGTCCATAAACGAACCGGTGAGCAGCACGCTCTGGCCAATACCGCCACCCAGACCAGCCACTGCGCGGCCCCGGTAGAATGCGCCCGTAAACTCAAATCGTTTACCGAGCGGGAGTGTCAGGTCGATGGTTCCGGCCCAGCCGTCCACGTTGCGATTGAAACCCCAGTTCTGGCGTCCGTAATATCCGCCGAACCCAATCGTGGGATTCTGGCCCAATGCGCGGTGAGACCAGGAAACTCGGGCTGCATAGGCGGGCTGTCCTGACTCTTCGCCCCAAGAAGGAAAGCGCTCATTGCCTGCGTCAGGCAGATCACCGGTAAGTGAATCAAGGATTCCGGCTTGAAAAACAACATTCGAAACATCGGACAGCGCGATGCGATGTTCGATGCGCACCTGCGGCGTCCAAGTCCACAAATTTCCGGCATAGGAAAGCGCGGGAATCGCTAGAGTCGCAAGGGACGTGGGAGCCAGCGGCACGAAAAACAAGCGATCTTGACCAGCGACAACCGAAGTTTTGGTCCAGTCCAGATGGATCGTGCCCGTGCGCAGACGGACCAGGCCGGCGACGGCGCCGTTCCATGTGTTGGGAAAACCGCCGGCAAAATCAAACTGCAAATCGGCGCTGGTTCGCGCACCGGCGAAGCTGGGGCCAAAGGTTTCCAGTTTGACCTGGGACTGGCGGAGCGATCCGCCGAACGAGCTAGGAGAAGCGAAGAGATTACCCGATTCCAGCGGTTCTGCGTACTGCGGGAAATCCTGATTATCTACCAGGCCGCGATTGTCATACAGATTGAGTAGCACAATGCCGGAAAGCCGCAACCGGTACTTCGATCCGCTTTCAATTTTGGTCTGGTACTGTTCGTTAACCCTGGCCTCTGTAATTTCCTGATCTTCTTCCAATTTGGCGACGCGATCTGATGTCGTTTGTAACTGCGAGGCCGGCGGCGGCGGTGAATCTGCCCGTGAAGGAAGAATTGCATCCTTAGACGCGGATACAACGGGTCCTCTTGCGAGGTCGAGTTCCTGGCGAAGTTCACGCGCTTGTTCGCTGGTGCGCTGCTGCTCGGTTCGCAGTTCGCTCACCTGCGAAGTCAGTGCTTGCACTTGCGCTTGCAAGTCGCGTATCAAGTCAGCGATAGTATGCACGTCCGTCATTGGCTCAGTGGGAGGCGGATTCGAGGGGGCGGATTTTCGCCCCTCTTGCCCCAGTGTCACACCTGTGCTCAAAAGAAAAGAAGCTGTGGCAATGCCGATGGTCAGGAGAATTTTCCAGCAGCGCCTAGGTTGCATAACTGCCTCCTGGAACAGTCCAAATCGTTTCCCGCTGTGCGATGGCAGTAGATTTTCGGGTCATCGATCTGATCCGGCAATGGTTTGCTCGGTTGCCCGCTCAACCGGAACTGATGACAGGGCTTGGCGAACAATCTCTACGATCGAGGATGGGGAAAAAGGTTTTTGTAGAACCGGGGCCTGCGGAAAATCCCGATTCGAATCCCCTCTTGAAAATTCGGAATACCCTGACATGAAGGCGATTCGTATTTCCGGACGGAGCGTTTTCAGGCGGCCCGCCAGTTCTCCGCCGTTCATTTTGGGCATAATCATGTCGCTCAAAACCGCGTGAATGGTTCCGGTATGCCGGGCGACGATGTCTAAAGCCTCCTGGCCGTTCATGGCTTCAAGAACCGTGTAGCCTTTTACCCGCAAGAACTGACAGGCCAGTTCACGTACTCCCTCTTCGTCCTCGACCACCAGAATCGTTTCGCTGCCCTGCGGGACGGTCTCGTGTTTAGGGTCCATCTCGACTTCGAGCACCGGCCTCGAGACCTGCGGCAGGTAAATCTCAAACGTGCTGCCCTGCCCTGGAGAACTGACCACCCAAATGAACCCGCCACTTTGTCTAACGACGCCGTAAACGGTGGCTAATCCCAGACCTGTGCCCTTGCCAATTTCTTTAGTGGTGAAAAATGGCTCGAAAATGTGGGCCTGGGTCGCTTCATCCATCCCGTGCCCTGTGTCTTTGACCGAGAGCAGTACGTAGTGACCCGCGGTCATAGGCGGGCGCTTGGCCGCACCCTCCTCATCTATAGCAACGTTCAAAGTTCGGACTAGGAGCTTGCCACCGCCGGGCATGGCGTCCCGCGCGTTGACGGCAAGGTTCAAAATAATCTGTTCGATTTGGCTGGGGTCGGCCTTAATCGAGAGCAATTGGGGGTCGGGCGAAAATGAAAATTCAATGTGCTCGCCAATCAGGCGAGGCAGCATCTTCCCCATCTCGGCCACGATGCTGTTCAATTCAATGACGCGCGGCTGCAACACCTGCATTCGGCTGAACGCCAGCAGTTGACGGGTCATGGAAACGGCGCGTCCAGCGGCTTTCTGAATCTGGTCCACACAACGCCGGTGGAAGTTGTCGGAGCCTTCACGGTCGATCAGCAGATCAGTATTGCCCCTGATAATCGTCAGCAAATTATTGAAGTCATGCGCCACGCCGCCGGCGAGCCTGCCCACGGCTTCCATCTTGTGGGCCTGTCGCAGGCGTTCCTCGAGCTGTCTGTGCTCCTCTTGCGTGGACAATAAACTTGCTCGCATCCGAAGGAACGCATCGGTAACTTCAGTGACTTCGTCACCGCCACTGCTGTCCAGCGGATAGATGAAATCGCCCAGTGCCAGGGCATGAGCGCCGGCAGCTAGACTTGCCAGGGGACGCGTAAACGTATGCGAGATGAAGAAAACAAGTCCGCTGCCGGCTAAGACGCTCAATAGGCCCAGACCGATCAGGACGTGATTCAGGTCGCTAAGAAATGACGTTGCCTTGTCGAGCGATTTCAAGACCGTCAAAGACACCGGCGGAGCGCCATCCGCAGACAGGCTGACGGTCGCTGCCAGATACCGTTCATTGCCAAGTTGAATGGTTTGCGCCGCACTTGAAAAGTCTGGCGTACCTTCGCGGATCTGACTGGGCAGCTCGGCCTGTTGCGCAGCATCGAGCGTGCTGGCAACAATGGTACCTCCAAAGTGGAAAGCTACTTCGCTAGAGGCAATATTGCTGAAGTCCCTTGCCGCGCGCTCGTCAACTTCGTGACCCACGGCCAGTAGCCCTATCGTAGTGTTCTGGGAAGGTGTGCCAAAATAGATCGGCTGAATCCATACTTCATACAGGTGGCCGCCGCCGAACCACCAGCTCCGCGATTCTCTCCTTGTTAGGGAACGGTGCAAGAGGTCCTGGGTCATTTCCCGATCCAGGCCAGGGGTAGCGGTGCGCAGTCCCTCCACGACGCCGGTACGATTAGCTAACGCCAGCAGATCACTGCCGCTCAATCTCCATACGTCTGCGGAAGCATCCTGTATGGTCGGCACGTCCCCGGTGGTCATCAAGGCACGGACATTTGGCAGGTTCGCAAGAAGCTCCGCGGACCTTGCTAATGTTTCTTCACGCTGCTTTTCGAAGCTCTGATAGGTGTTTACCGAGTCGCGCAACTGCTCGCGAATGCTTTCTCGCACGCGTTTCTGAACGCTATAGCTGACAATCAAGAGCGTGGCGGTCGTCAGCCCAGCCGAAATCGTCAGAAGCGATAGAAGAAACTTCGTCCGCAAACGAATCTTGCTCAAAATGGAATTGATCTCCTCGACAATTTGTCCGGGCAGGAAACACTTCACAATCATGAAAAGGACGACCGACCCACCCATGATCAATCTAGCATTGCTTGAGGCGGCCTAACGGAACAGCATGTCGCGCTGTTGTCGAATCGTATATATTACATTCCCAGGTTAGTGCTTAACGCGCAAAACAAAGGCTTTGCGGCGGCCTGCCGCAGCATATCGGCATATTGGCTTCGTGCTTGCGTTTCGTGTTGTTTTGTTCAGCGCCTTACGTGCTTTGCTTCGAAGACCTGTGGGTCGGGAGTCGATTGAAGTACGTGAATGATGCGCGCCAACCGGTATTACCAGTTCAGTCAGCATGGAAACAATTTTGCAACTTGCGGTAGAATGAAACCTCATTTCTGTCGGGGCGTAGCGCAGCCTGGTAGCGCGCCTGCCTTGGGCGCAGGAGGCCTCCGGTTCAAATCCGGACGCCCCGACCACTAACTCCTGATTTTCAATTCACTCTTGTTGATGCTGCTTGCGTCGGAGCCTGAACTTGGGTCCATTTGGGTCCAAATACAAGCTTCTCGACGCTTTCCACTGCACGACGCTGCTCTTCCGGTATCGCGTGCAAATAAATCTCGCGCGTGATTTCCGGTGTGGAATGCCCCAACAGGGATTGCATCGTCCCTATCGGCGTGCCCACGGAATCGAGCATCGTCGCGTGGCTATGCCTCAGAAGGTGCCACGTGACGCCTGGAAGCCCTTGCTTCTTCGCGGCAGGCTTCAGGTGCTTGCGCAAGAGATTCCATCGATCTAGCGGCAATCCCTCGCGTGTGGCGAACACCAAGGCCCTTCCATCAACAGTGGCAGGACGGATGCCAGCAAATATTTCTGCCGTCTCCGTGCCAATCGGGATGATTCGTGCACTGCGCTTCGTCTTGGGCTGATCGAAGTGCCCGTCATACACCGTCTCGGCTACACGGAGCAAACGAGCCTTCAGGTCAATATTTCCCCACCGAAGCGCTAGCAGTTCCCCGACCCTTAGCCCTGTCAGCACCAAAAGAAACGTGACCGAGCGTGCAGGTTCATCCAGAGCGGCGGCGAGATCTCGCACCTGGACCGGAGTTAAGACCACTTGCTCCGTTCCATGTTGCCGCCGTGGGAGTTTCGTTTTCTGAGCTACGTTCTCGGCGATATAGCCCCATTCCTCCGCTGCTCCGAGAATTTTGCTTAGACCACACTTGAAGTGGTGAACCGTTTCCCACGCTAACCCGTTGCTGAGTTTTCGGGTGAGGAAACTTTGCAGCTCTTCCCGCGTAAGCTCCCGAAGCTGTCTCTGGCCGAAAGCTGGATTGAGATGCACGTCGAGCATATACCGATAGTGCTTCTGGGTTGCGTACTTGAGCGTTGGCAAAACCACAGGCGTCCAATCATCTTTGACAAAATCGCCAAATATACGGACGGACTGCGGTCGTGCCTTGCCGCTGTTGATCGACCCTAACCTCTGAGACAGAACCTGAAACGCCAAGCGGCGCGTAGGAAATTCGGCGACCGTGCCGATCACCTCCGATCGCCGCAAGCGTCCGAGCGTGCCGTCTACTTGAATTACATCCTCCCACCAACGTGCCACCCAAAGCTTTCTCCGAGTGCCACGCTGGAAAAGCGATCCTTGCTGGAAGCCTCTTCGAGCCATCGTCCCTCCAGGGATGGCCCGCCCAGCTTGTTCTGCGTCGCTTCTCAGTGTAGTCCGCATGTCAAGCCGCCTGGCGGCCCGTTCGCTGACGCGTTACCCAAGCCAGAACTTCGTCCTCTCGGAATCGCCAATACTTGCCGAGCCGATACCCAGGCAAGGGATCAATTGATCGCTTTCGCGTGTGTCCGTAGACCCAAGAAACTGGCACCTTCAAGAGTTTGGCGGTCTCCTGAACCGTTAGAAGTTCCGTGTGGTTTTCGTTTCCTTTGTTCATCACTGTGGCCCCCTGCTGCAGAATGCTGCGCGGACAAAATACTCTGCGCGGTCACCGCGCAGTTGGGCTGGAGCGACCCCACGAAGTCTTTGGGCGGCTGAAAGCCCCCAAAGGTGGGGTCGCTCCAGCCCAATCCGGTGTTTTGTCCGCGCCCAAATTGACTGTCGCGCAACGCGCATCCTCTTTGCTGCTCAATACTTCCGTTCACCCCAGAGGTGAACGGAACGCCCGTCAAAAAGTGATCTGTGTCTTTCATGCACCGTTCACCCTCAGAAGATGTTTTCGAACAACAGAGATTCGATGCAATGGCGGAAGAAGCGCCCGAAGACCCCTTCGCGTGCGAGTTCTCTGAGCCACGTCCAAATCAATCGCTTAACCTGATGAACATTCGAGGCCCGGGAAAACCTCTCGAATCGCCGGCTTCGGAAAGACGAATGAAAATCGAGTGTCTCTGGCATTATGTTTTCGTGGATCGGAAACCAGACCGCGAAACAGGCAACATTCCCGTTGCCCGAAGTAGAGCTTCGGAACCGAGCCACAGAAGAGGCACCGAGAGATGGCATAGAACAAATGCCCTCGAAATTCGCAGCGGAAAATGAGGCACAGATACCGCCTGTTTCTGAGAGCCAAAATTGAGGGCCAGATTGAAACCACTTTTCTGATGGTCGATTTCGGCCCACAATTTCAAGGTGAGATAAGGTCCGAAGGTCTCGTGTATGATGCGACGCGCTCATTTCGGAACTACACGACGGCAAAGTTCTCCTACTATATAGAGGCGGAAAATCTGCCAAACCTCACCGGGAAAATTCAAAAAGACCGGCGAGTTTGTCCCCTATCTATAAAGAGGCAGAAAAAACGGAAAATGTCAGCGGGAATATTCACTTTTCTTTGCTTTCCAAGAACTATGTTGAGGCTCCACACTTCCTCACTGGCGGGCATAGCTCTTACGGGTGGGTGAACGAGAGGGCACTTATATGGGGGAGAAACCGGTTGTCCGATGTAACCGACATCTTGGCAAGCATACTAATACAGTCTAATATTTAGATTGTAATTGGAGGGTCTATGCCAATGCGGGAACTAAAGCTAAAGCAGGCGAGCGCCGTCCTGCAGATGCAGCCGAAAGAGCTGCAGAACCTTGTCCAATTCGGCGTTGTGAAGCCTAAGCGGTTTGAGGGAACGTATTTCTTTGACACAAACACCCTCCTGGTAGCCAAGGTCGCATTCTGCCTGAAAGAGTATTTGGGCACGCGTACAAGTGTGCTCTCCAAGCTCATGGACGCATTCAGCGCGTCTGAGCAGGAATTCAAGTCTGAGAATCCGAAGTACATTGTCTTTAAGTGCCGGCTTTCTGCGGATCAAGAGCCAATCAAGCTAGGAGTGCCATTTCGAGCCCTTGGGGAACAACTTGAAGAGCGAATGAGCCGGGCCGATCTTTACAAGGACCTGCCCCGTGGTCCCAAGCGTCGTGGTTGGAAGAAGGAATTCCTGGTATCGCTAAGTGAGGCTGCAAAGGATATCGGAGAGGTCTCCGAAGAAGAAATCTTGCGCACAATTCGCAGCTATCGTAAAGAGAGACGTGCGCCGGAGATCACCGTTGCCGCAGAAAGTTAGGAAACGCAAACCGCGGGTTGTCGTTGACACAAGTGTACTTGTGGCTGGCATATCGGGATTCAGAGAGCCGTTTGTTCCTGACCGGAATCCGAGTGCTGATGTACTTTACCGGTGGGTCGAGCAGCACAATTTTGTCTGGCTCGTAGCCGAGGATATTTTGGACGAGTACAAAGAAGTTCTAAAGCGTCTCCGCGTCCGGCCAAGTCTTATCGGAAAAGTCATCAACCTGATCCGCGAGCGAGCGGAAGGGGTCAAGGTGCGCTCCTCAGCCGAAATCTCTCCTGATCCCAAGGACAACGCGTTTTGTCTCTGCGCCGAATCCGGCAATACAGACTTCAGAGTCACCCTCAATTCCAAAGATTTTCCAGAGGAGCGTCTCAAGTCCAAAATCGTCCCGCCCAGTGAGCTCGTAAGGTGAGTGAATCGATTACAACCTCGCTGTGCCGCAGCCACGTAGTTGTGGGCCGATCTCTTCGAGATGAGAAGAACCGTTGAGAATCGTCTTATGTTTGTTTGTGATCTTGGGGACGTTCGTTCCTTCGAGTTGTGCACAGTCGGAGCCGTCAGACGACCTAGAGGCAAACCCCGGTCGCCCCACGGTCTCGACTCCCGCAACACTCACGCCAGTGGGCTATGTGCAATTTGAAACAGGCCTGCTTGGTGCAAGTCATTCACCGGAATTTTCATCGCGCTATGGTGTCAATGAGGTGATCAAGCTTGCGGTTGCACCGCGCCTGGAGCTGTTGGCGTCTGCTGAACCGATCGCTCACTACACTACCGGATGAGCGCAGCGTCCAGATTCTTATCGATGCCCTTGTCCAAGTCCGAATTCACCGCCTTGGCTTCGCTTTCGACGCCTGGGGGAATCACAGCAATTTCGACAGCGACAACCTGTCCCGCTGCGTTGGACTTCGCAATTGCCTCTGCCTGAGACTTGTCTGCCTCAGATCCGACATGTCCCGCTAGCGTCACGACTCCCTTGTCCCGATCCTGGCTAACGGTGACGTCATTGAGGCTGGCCTGATCCAGGGTCTTCCGGATCGCGTCAGAGACGTCAGGAGACTTACTAGATGCACCTGAGCACCCGGCAAGTGTTCCGATTGTCAGTATCGTGAAGAAGCTCAACAATATCGCGTGTGTTTTCATGTTTTCCCTTTGCTTTGCATAGAATCGATACCGAGACAAGATTCCTAGTGCGTTTTGCCTCTGCAGCCGGGATGGCCACAGCGACAATCAATGTCGGGCGTTGTTTCCATCGCCTCGCACTGGGCGCTGCAGTATTTGCCGGAGTTAGTTGTGCAAGTACACGGCGGATGAGCACATTTCTTTAAATCGTCAGTTACCATTTATCCCGCCCTGATGGATACGTGGCCCAAGGGGGTAGCTCCACCGCGTGTCTGACCTGCCTCCCAAGGCCGCCACGCGTCAGCTAAATATCAAGATCTATGAAGCGCTTGTGCGCCCGATCTTGACGATGATCTTTTGCAAGGATTTCCGTCAACCTTCTCGGCAATTCTTCCATTTCGTCTGTAGCTAGACCGTCGTTATAACATGCTCCGTGA
>JBGOVX010000144.1:0-9615 GCA_041478355.1 Terriglobia bacterium
ACTGGCCAACCAACGCAGCCTGCGTGTCGAGCTGCTGCTGGGCGATGACCCCTTCCTTAAAGAGAAGCTTGAATCGTTCAAGGTTCGCTTCGGCGTCTCTGCGCTGCGCCTGATCTTTGGCGAGCTGCCCCAGGGCCTGTTCCAGCTGGACCTGGAAGGGGCGCGGGTCGATCTGCGCGAGAAGATCACCTTGATGGACGAACTGGCCTTCTTTGAAGGCGACACTGATGAGCTGCCCATCGACGCGGCTGCGGATGGTTACCGTATTGAAGGCGGTGACTGTGCCGAGACCGTTGAAATAGACCGGCAAGTCGCCGCGCTGCGCCGTTGCCACGACAACCGGCACAACAAGGCTGCCAGCGCTCGCACCTCCCTTGCCCTTGCTTGTTGCTCCCGGTGCGGTTGAATCTGCCGCCTGGCTGGCGGCTCGCGTACTGCGGAAATACCAGATACCGATGGCGATCACGCCAAGAATGAGAACCCAGAGCCACCAACGGTTCTTCGAGGGAGTAGCTCGACTCGCTGTTGCGGCGCTCTGTGCGCCAGGCTCGGGAAGGTCTATGGACTTGATTTGTCCCATCCGTTGGCTCCTGTTGCTCCAATTATGGACTAGGGTTGTGCGAGCGAGTCTGTCCAAAGCAGGACATTCCCAGATAGACGCGTGAACTGCCTCATCTGATGTGGCAGCCTACCGGAAACTACAGCCTGCGCCTATATATGACGGCTTTTGGGAGCGAATGGTTACGAGTGGTTTCGGAGCCCGGCGAGGACAAACGAGAGCAAGCCGAAACCCTGGGATTTAATGGCCGGCATCCAAACTCGCTTAGATTTGTTCATTTTGCGAGATGCAGAAAGGGCAAGGAAAACGTAGACTATCGCGGAACGTCCATGGCCTCGCAGGACGGGGGAAGATTTCTGACGCTTGGGGAGAAAAAGACATGTTGAAGGGCTTACTCTTGGGGATTTTGGCGGGAGTGCTGCTGGTCGCCGGTGGCGTGTACTACTATTTTTCGTCGGGGAGAGCGCCGGTCGCGACGGCAGCGTCACCGATTCCGTTCGAAAAGAAACTTGCGCAAATCGGACTGCATGCGTACCTGGATAAGCTGCCGCACCCCGAGCCGCAGGTGCCGGCGGATGAAAAGAATTTGCTGATGGGCGCGAAAGTCTACAAAGAAAATTGCGCCGCTTGTCATGGATTGCCCGCTGAACCAAAAACGGCGATCGCGCAAGGAATGTATCCCGCGCCGCCACAGCTTTTCCATGGAGTGGGTGTGACGGACGACGAGGCATGGGAATCGTATTGGAAAGTGGAGAACGGCATTCGAATGACGGGGATGCCGGGGTTCAAAGGCCAACTGACCGAGACGCAAATCTGGCAGGTGGCCGTGCTGGTAAAAAACGCGGACAAGATTTCAGCGTCCGTGAAGAGCGAACTTGCGGCTGGTGCAACGACTCCGATGTCGATGGCGATGCCGGATAGCAGCCCGTCGCCGGCCAAGAAATAGATCGAATTTGCCGGACTAATCGGCTGGTCTGGCGCGTTCCTCAGCCTTACGCAACTCAGGAAAAACCCAAGCCCACAACGCGGTCACCACGAGTGTGCCCAGGCCACCCAATACGACAGCGGGGACCGCGCCGAACCACTGCGCCGTGAGACCGGATTCGAACTGGCCCAGCTCGTTGGAAGCGCCGATAAAAATCATGTCCACGGCGTTGACGCGCCCGCGCATTTCATCGGGCGTGCCAAGCTGGATGAGCATTTGGCGAACAATCACGCTAACCATGTCCGTGGCGCCGACGAGAAAAAGCGCGAGCAGAGAAACCACCAGGCTTCGGGAAAGTCCGAAAATTATTGTGGCCACACCAAATCCTGCAACACACCACAGCATTGCCGGCCCCGCCCGGCGCCCCAATGGTCTGTGCGCGATGAATACCGCCATAGCCGCCGCGCCCGCGGCAGGAGCGCTGCGAAGTATGCCCAATCCCCAGGGCCCGGTTTGCAAGACTTCTCTTGCATAGATCGGAAGGAGCGCAACGGCGCCTCCGAGCAAAACGGCGAACAAATCCAGAGAGATCGAACCGAGAATCAGCTTCTCGCGCCAGATGTAGCGCAGACCCGCCAGCGTGTTCTTCACATTCAGGGGCTCGCGAGGATGCGATATCGATTGCACCTGGAGTCGCAGAGTGGAGAAGGAGGCAACCGCTGCGGCAAGGAAGGAGAGCGCGTAAACGGCTGCGGGACCGCGAGTAGCGGCGTAGACGAGGCCTCCGATGGAAGGACCCAAGATCACCGCGCTCTGAAAGAAAATCGAGCCCCAGGCGACAGCGTTCTGAAAGTCCTTGGCGGGAATCAACTGCGGGAGCAGCGCGCGGCTCACAGGGCCGCTGAATGAGCGCACGACACCCAATAGGACGAGCACGGCATAGATAGCATAAACGCTGTGGACTCCGCGAAATGTGAGATAGAGCAAGGAGGCCGCGCAAGTGGCGTAGCCGGAATAACAAGCCACGATCAGCCTGCGCCGGTCGAAACGGTCAGCGGCGTGGCCGGAGACCAGAAAGAGAAGGATGCCGGGAAGAAACTGAGCCAGGCCGACGAGGCCGAGATCCAAGGGCCTCTTTGTGATTTCGTAGACCTGCCAGCCGACGGCGACCGACTGCATCTCCGTGGCCAGGACAATGAAGAAACGCGCCAGTTGGAACAGGACGAAACTGGGGTAAGTGAAGGCGATGCGCCCGGCGGCGCTGGAATTTTCGGGTGCGGCCATCGCACATTACTTTGCCACAACTTTGGAATGCGCACGAGGTTTCGGGCAAGCTCAAGAAAAAGCGCGCGAGCCGAAGAGAGAGCTGCGGCCCGCGCGAACCAGGAGCGAATTGCAGCTCCGGAATCCTGAGTTATTGGCCGAAAACAAGAATCGTGAATTGGCCACCCAGATTCGCGGGCACGAACAGATGATGCGTCCTGGGGTCGAGCGCCATCGTCTTTGAACCGGGATTGGTTGTGACGTTTTCAACGAGCGTATACTTATCGGCGGAATCCTGATGGAAAACCGCGATGGTGCCGCCGCCGGTTGACTAAAACACCAGTTTTGCCGCGGCGTCGTAAGCGGCTGCGTCCACACGCTCGCCGATCGGCGCGGTGGTGATCACTTTGCCGCTGTCCGCATCCAGCACCACCATCAGTTGGCCGCCCCGGCAGCCTGCAAACAGCCGGCGGGTTTGCGGATCGAAAGCGAGAGCCGTCGCCGTTCCGCCAGGCGCCAGCGGCCAGTGGTGCAGAACCTTCAGCGTTTTCGAGTCGATGTGAACGGTCTCTGCTTTCTCTTCCAGGTTGATATAAACGCTGCCCTTTCCATCCGCCACGGCGAATTCCGGCCCACCGCCCAGGTCAATGGTGCCCGCCACTTTTCCATCCGCTGTGTTAATCACCGTGGTGTTGTCGCTGTCTCCGTTCATCGCGAAGACACGTTTGGTAGCCGGGTCGTAGATAATGGCATCAGGTTTCTTGCCGACTTTGACTTCACCGAGAATCTCTAGTGTTTTCAAGTCAAAGATGATCACGGAGTCTGATTTGCCGGCGCTGATGAAACCACGGCCGAATTCAGCTGCAATGGCAATGCCGTGGACACCCGGAGTGTTTGGAATCGTGCCCACGAGTGCGAATGTGTCCGCGTCCAAAACCTCCACCTGCGTGGCATGCGAAACATAAACGCGGCGCGCCGCCTCATCGACGGTGACGTAGTCCCAGCCCCCCGTGCCGGGAACGGTCACTTTCTTGATGATGTGGTATCCGGTTGGCGGCGCCGCGAGAGCGGCTACGGCAACCAAGCCGAGAATTGCTGCAAGCGTTGCGAAATAGCGTTTCATTTTTTCTCCGATGAAGAAGTGTGAGGTGGTGTTGCTGGTCCCCTGGAAATTTGCAATCTTCAGTGACAATTGCCGCTGCCGGAATCGGTAAAGCTCTTTCCCTCCTCCGGGATGATTTGCCACTCATAGCTGTTGGGCTTGAGCGTGAGTTTCAGAACGCCAAAGGCTGTCGCTTCGCGCAATTCGCTATTGGGCTTCGCTTCGCCGAAGGGGCGATGATTCTTGCCGCCGGTACCAACGACGAATTCGCGAATGCCGCGCTCAGGATCGGCCGTGCCATCAGGCGTTTGCGGGGCGAAGCGCTCGTAATCGTGGTCATGGCCGCCGACCACAACATCGGCGTTGGCTTCATAGAGCGCCTGGAAGAGCGGCTTTACGGTGAGTTCGTTGCCATGCGCCCCGCCGGAGCTGAAGAGCGGTTTGTGCCAATAGGCGAGCGTGCATGCGACGGGATGCGCGGCGAGGTCCGCGCGCAGCCATTTTTCTTCGGGCGAGCCGGCTTCGCAGCCGCCGACATCCTTGCACTCGCTGTTCAACACAATGATGTGCCACTTTCCGAGTTCGTAGCTGTAGTAGCCGGTCTTCGGATCACCGGCAGCTGCGCCAAAATAATCGAAGTACGGCGTGGCCCCGGCAGAATGAAACTCGTGATTGCCGGGCGCAGGGCGAGTACGCGATTTGGCGCGGCCCCAGGTCTTGTCATAACACTCGAAGTTTTCTTTCGAACCATCCGGATAGGCAAGATCGCCGACGGCCATGACCGTGCCAGGGATTTTGTCGAGGAGTTTCGCGGTGGCTTCCGCGCCGGAGAGATCCTTGCAATCGGCGATGTCACCGGCACCGACGAGAATCGCAGCGTCGTCGCTCGCCGGGGATAGAGCGGCGGAGTTCGCCCGACGATCCGATAGTGCGATCAACACAACGGCGAACAAGATCATATTCGCACCCAACAACTGCTTCTTCATCACAAACCTCACTCCTGATAGATCACCGGATATGCAGTGGAGATTACACCACGAAATCTAAACACAGGTTAAATCGCGCCTGACACTCCGTTCATGTGGGCCATCGGAAAAAGACAGCCGGGACGCTGAAAAAAAGAATGAGCGCCCCGGCTTGAGGTAGGTGGCCTAAGTTCCGAAGTAGCTGGATTTGCTGTGGCGAGACGGCCGCCCGCTTTCGCCAAGCATTTTCACGATCCCCTCATTTCTCATTCGTAGGCGACCAGCGGAAGCCGGCTGCGATCGTGGGCGTGTAGTATTCCCGCTGAATCATGAATTGCGGTTGGCCCTGATAGAAGCCGAAGACTTCGTTGGTCAGGTTGAGCCCGTACATGACGAAGTTCAGTTCGTGCGCCAGGCGGACGCTGCCCTGCGCATCGACCTGAAGGTGAGAGTAGAAGTAGACGTCGCCGAACGGCCCTTTGAGGCCACCGGGCGTGGGCTCGGAAGCCGTGCCGTCTTGTGCGGGGGTGCCGTCCTGAAATTTGTACTGGTTGATATTCGCCTGGTTGTAGGACAGGCCTACGCGAATCGAAAAACGTCCACGGTCGTAGGTCGGACTAATATTCCAAGTGTTCGGGGCGTTGCGTAAAAGCCTAGGGTGATCGGAACGCCCTGGCAATCCATTGGCCTGCGAAGCCGTATAGCTATAGTTCGCCGAGATGCCGAGACCGCTCAGCCCGCCTGGAAGAAATGTAAGGTGCTGAAGATAGGAGGCTTCAAATCCGGAGATCGAGGCACTGCCGGCGTTAATGGGCTGTGTAACGGTGTACGTCCCCTTCGGTGCTGTTGGTGCTGGTTGGAAATTTTGAGCAACAAAGCTCTGCGTCACAATTGGGTCCGTCAGCCGCTTGTAAAAATAACCGGCTGAGATCATCCCAAAGGGATTGAGGTAGTGTTCGATTAGGAGATCGAAGTTGTCGGCCGTCTCTGCCCTGAGACTAGGATTGCCCAGGCTCACAGTATTCTTGAGCGACCCTGGAGCGCCAGAGGTGGTAAAGGTTGCTGCCTGAGCGATATCCTGCGGGTCAGGCCGCGAAAGACCGCGGCCGTAGGCGAGGCGAAGATTTGTACTACTGGTAAAAGCATAACGCAAGGAAACGCTAGGGAGAACCTTGACATAGGAACCACTGAACGAATTTGGTGTGATGATTGGTGGGTCGGTCGTACCATCGAAGAAGCGATTCACCACGTCGAGATTAGTGCCTTCAAAGCGCACCCCAGCGACAACTCGAACACAACTGCTAAAATCGACTGTATGCATCAAGTAACCGGCAAAAACTTTTTCTGTCAGGCCGTAATTCGCGGGATCTACGCCCTGGCTGCTGATGGAGGTAAAGGCACTGGGATTAGAGTTAAGAAAACCGCGGACGGCTTGGTAATTCGGGCTGGGCCCAAACTTGTAGGTACCTCCGTAGTAGTTGTTGTTTGTGAAGCCGATAGGAAACTGGGTCAACGCCACTGTCCCCGTGGGAGTGAAGTCAACGTTAAAAGTATCGTCAAACTTGTGAGCGTTCCGGAACTTGCCGCCGACCTCAATGGTGGAGAGGTGCGAGCCAAGGTGATAGCGCTTGGCCATTGTACCTGTGACTTGAAGGTTCACTTGAGCGCTGTGTCCATGGTTGACGCTCACGTCCGCCAACGTAGAATTCGACAGGTTAAACGCTTCCGTGAAGCAGACAGGTAGCCACTGCGGCCGATAGAGGTCCTTTGTGTTCGCCAGATCATACTGGCAGTCGCTGCCGTCCAGATTCGTTGCGGCAAATGACGCACTTTGGTCGCCCACCTGGCCAACTTGACGAGACCGGGATGCCGAAGCGTCCCATGCATACCAGGTGGTGGAGAGCACGTGCTTACCTCCGAGTACCAGGCTGCTGACAAGATAGTCCGGACGGCGGATCTGATTGTTGAAGCTCGGCGTACCACCATTCGAACCAAGCAGACCAACATTCGGTGTGTTGTCGTTAATCGAATAGACCCAGCGGTCGCCGTAATTTTTGAAGTCGGAGAAGAGGCCGCGGAGGTATATGTTTGAGCCTTCTGCCAGTTTGTAATCTGCACTGCCGGCGAGGCCCCAGCGGCTGCGGTAGTAACGGTATTCGCGAAGGTCGGCGCTCTCGAAGTAACGCGGCTGTCCGGGAAGACTAGTGGCGATGTCCGCGACGGGTTCGACATCGTCAATGCCGCGGCCACTCCAATCATAGGTTCCGCCAAAAAGGGCGCCGAGTCGTTTCTGGGACCCGAAGCGTTGGCCGATGGTGCCGGCGGTCTCGTACTGGGGGCGGCCCCCCATAATCGGCATGTAACCACCCATTCCGCCGAACGAAATAGTAGGGCGCTCGCCGGCAGTCTTGGTGACGAGATTGATTGAACCGCCGATGCCGTCCCCGTCCATATTTGCTTGCAGGGTCTTGTTGATTTCGACGGACTCAACGATGTCGGCAGGAATGGCGTCAAACTTGATCTGGCGAACTCCGGATTCCGGCGAAGGTACATTAATCCCGTCAATGGTGGTGTTTGTGAGGCGCGGCTCGGTGCCGCGGACCTGCACGTACTTGCCCTCACCTTCGTCGCGCTCCAGGGTAACGCTCGGCAGGCGACCGAGGGCGTCAGCCATGTTGGCATTGGGCAAGCTGCGGATTACATCTGCAGGGAGCACCTGGACAATGTTATCGGCGGTGCGCTCACGGTTGATAGCCTCCACCTCGCCGGCGGCACGCTCGGCCGTGACAAGCACCTCGAGGCTTTGAGACTCAACTGCCAGCTTTGCCTCGACGCTGGCACTCTGGCTGGCGACGACGTCCACCTGTTTCGTGAAAGCCGTAAAGCCCACGTAGGTGATGGTTAGCGTGTAACTGCCTGGATCGAGGTCATTGATAAAAAAGGTGCCTCGGCTATCTGAAACAGCGCTTACGCCCTTCGGTTGCAACTCGATCTGCGCGCCCCGCAGCACGCCACCGGAATTGTCCGTGACGCGACCAGTGATTTCGCCCCTGCGTTCCTGCGCGACGATGCGATCCGATCGAGCGAGGAGAGCTAAAATCAGGAAGAGCGAGCAGACGAGAACGAGCCGGAGATCCACAAAACTTCGCATGTTTAATCCTTCCACCTTGATTTCGAATCGAGTCACAGATCAGGAGCGAACGATCCGAAACGTTCGCCTCCGAAAGCGGGAAGCGCGTCTAATATTTTGAGCACACCCCAATACTCGGCGAAACGAAGTAAACAGCAGATTTGTGACCACCGGATGACAGCAGGATGAGAAGTGAGTTAAAGGAAGAGATCTTCGACTAGCTCTTGCGAGCTTGATGCAAGCGAGTTGTTAGCTACGGATAAGGATTACTCTTGAGCGGTTTTGGCAAACGCTCGGGTCAGGTCATCGCCAAGAACTTTGCCACAAAGCTGCCCACGCTCGGACGCGCGGGCTGAGCGAGCCCTCGTCCAATTGGCTAAGCGGCTATCCGGACCCCGGATCACTTCACAGGATGAGCTGCGAAATACTGGTCCAGACCAGCTACTACTTCGCCGGTGGCTCTTTGGACGTTGCGATCGAGTGCCGCGACGATGGCAGTCACATCTTTACTGCCTACCGGCTCGTCGTGGTTGTAGTAGTGCGTCCATACCGTCGCGCCGGTCTTGAGGTCGCGCATTTCCAATTCGAGCGTAACCCTTGCTAACATCTGGCTTCCGGTCAGCTCCTTGAAATCATAGAGATGTCCGCGAAGGGCGAAGTCTCCCTGCATATTGCTGCGCCGGTAATAAACAGCTCGGTAGCGGCCAGATGCTCGTAATTGACGAAGCAAAACTTCTTCGATCATTTCGGTGGGCGGTTCAGCCCAGCGCTGATATTCGTAGGTGCCCAATTGCTCGGAACTGTTGCCGTAAACGATGCGGTCCTCACGATACAAATGGGAGGTCGTCAGAGAGCCCAAGAGCAGCGTAACGGGAACTGCGTTCGCTTGCTCGGCCTGAGCCGCATCCGACGGAACCGTGAGCTGGTAATACTTCGCCGGCCGCGCGGCGCCGCAGCCGCTGAGAAATCCCATCACCAGTGCGGCAGCCGTGAACAGGGGCCTTCTGGGCCGCGAAGGAGCGCTTCCTCTCCACTGCACTGGCACTCGCTCCGCGCCTCTTATTTCCAAATCACCTCGCGCCTGGATCATTGTTGTTCTCCCGGTTTGTGCTCGCGTGGATTACTCGACCGAATGAGTGTGTAGGGCCTGGTCTTGATGGTGTTCGTAAATTCCTTGAGATTCTGGCTCACGTGACGCAGGTTTTCGAGCAACTCGTCGATGTTTTCGGAGTTGACGTCCAGCGTCTGGTCCAGTCGCCCGGTCAGATCCGTTACCGTCGCGAGCGATCGCCGCAAATCGATCACCGCCTGGCGAACGTCAGCGCGATTCTCTCCGATCAGGGAATCAACGTGATTCAGCGCCTCATTGGCCTGCGCGGAAGTCTTCCGCAAATCCTGGAGCAACGGCTCCAGCTTTTGGGTGGCGGAGTTCAAGTTCTGTACCGTAGACTTCACCGAGCCACGGTTTTCCGCAATCATCCCGCGCGTTTCGGCCAGCGTTCCCGCCAGGTTCGCGCGATTTGAATCGCTGAGCAGATCGTTGACGCGAGCCAGCGTCACTTGCAGCTCGCTCGCACGGTCGTTGAGCGTCTTAAGAAGTTGCTGCGCCTGGGGCGCAATGTCGTTGATCTTTGCCGTGAGCGCATTGAAGTCGACGTAGGGATCGGATGG
>JBGOVX010000108.1:0-11937 GCA_041478355.1 Terriglobia bacterium
CGTCAACTTTTTACTCGCGCTGAAGTCGGACCGGATGTCGAAACCATTAGAATCCAGCACGCTAGCGCCTGAAGCAGCGAAGTTGTCGCTCAGGATCGTCGCAGGCGTTAGGCCTCCTGGCCCTGGGAACTGCGAGAGCAATGCGAGAGCCGGCGCGGACAAACGGCAAGCGGGAATTACATTGCCGGGGAACTGCGTGCGAGACGCGAGGGTTACCGGAGTAGGTTGCCCGTTCGTCAACACAAGGTTGCAATGAGCCGCATCCGAGGTTTGATACGGGTCATAAATATGTATATTAGCGGGCAACAGGTCGCTCAGATCGCCGGTTCGTTCCGCCGCGGTCGGTACACGGTCTGTGGCCGTCGAGCCGACGTGGCTGCGTTGGCCCTGATAGTCGCCAAAGATGAAGAGCTTGTTCTTGACGATCGGCCCGCCGAGAGTGCCGCCAAATTCGTTCCAGTTGCCTTTCGGAACCCCGGATGTTCCTTGCGTGAACGGATTCCGCGCGAAATTCGTGTTCGAGCGCTGGTAATCAAACGCCGACCCGTGAAGTTCATTTGTTCCGGACTTGGTTTGTGTTGTCACCACGGCGCCGATGGCCTTGCCGAATTCCGCGTCGTAATTCTGAGTGGTAATCTTGACTTCCTCGATTGCATCGAGATTGGGGTTAATGACGATAATCCCCAGGATCGGGTCTTGGTTATCCGTGCCGTCCAATTCAAAGGCAGTGCCGGCGAAGTGCTGTCCCTGGGTCAAAATCAGATGCGAACCCTGTGGATTCTCGGCTTCGTTTTGCTGGAAGGCGGTCATGTACGCATTTCCCGGCGACAAAAGCTGGAGCGAGGTGAAGTTTCGATTATAGAGCGGCAAATTCTCTACGGCTTGAGCACTAAAAACCGTTGCAACGTCGGATCGGTCCGTCTTGAGCTGAGGGACCTGGGCCGTGACTTCCACTGTCTCCGTCACCGAGCCCACTTGTAGCTGCGCGTCCAAATGCACGGCGGCGTCCGCGGCCACCGGGGTGCTCGCCACGTCGTACGCCTTGAATCCCGCGGCTTCAACCTTTACGCGATACACGTCTGGGACCAAGTGCGTGATGCTGTAGTTTCCACTTTCATTCGTCGTGGTCTCGATCACCGTACCCTTGGCCAAGGAAGTGACTGTCACTCTTGCACCCGCCACGGCGTTCCCTTGCGGGTCCGTCACCGTACCAAAAATACTCCCATATACGGCCTGTCCCGAGAGAGTCGTAGTTGAACAAACAACGAGGGCAACGGCAAACACTGCCGTCAAGCAAATGAACTGAATCCTGGACGTCAATGGCATATCCTCTCCTTGAGACTGATCCGCTGAATGCGCATAGAGACCTGAAACGGGGAGCTACGTTGCTGTCGAGGCTTGGGTAATAAGGCAAGGCCGCCCCGTCACAGACTCAGCAAGTATTTACGCACTCATTCCGTCCAGCTTCTTCCCACGAGCGAACCTTAGGTCAGAGAGATACCGCGGTCAATGGTCCACATGACCTATCCTGCGCAGCACCGGAATTGTTGCTTCGTTCTAACGGCGAAAGCGGACCCCACCGCCGAAACCGGCCAAGACAACAAACTTTGGAAGCGCGCACGACTGCGCACAATAGTCCATATGAACCATAGCCATACCTTCCAAGGCGCATCGTGACAATGAGAAATCAGGGTTGCTTTGGGTGAACAGCGCTACTCGATTTGGGTTTTCGGTACAGCTCCACGGGGTCGAGTTCATCTACCTTTTGCAGGGCGGCCTTGGCCTCTTCGGGACGGCCTAGGTTCGAATACGCGGACAAGGAGGAGATACGCTTGCCTCATTCCTGGGTCTATCTGTACTGAAGCTTTCAATTCTGATATCGCCGCCTCAAACTCGCCTTTATGAAACCGCGCGTTGCCAAGAGCAAACCGGCCTGCCGCGGAGTCCGGAGCCAACGCGACGGCCTTCTGAAATCACTCGATTGCTTCTGGATACTTCGTCATGGACGAAAGGCAGACTCCCAGGCCATAGGCGATCTCGTAGCTCAAAGTGCCAAACTGTTCCGCCTGCGTAAAGTAGTTGATTGCTTCCTCGAATTTCCCTTGCGACCGTTTTAGCTCTCCCAATTCGGTCGGCAGTTCCATTGAACGGGGATTGATTCTCAGGGCCAGCAGAAATTCCTTTTCTGCGTCACCCTTATTGCCAGCCGTGAGCGCTGCTGCACCCAGAAGCTGATGTACGCGGTAGAAATCCGGAGCGAGAGAAAAAGGCCTCTGATTTTCCCTTTGCGCGAGCTCCTTGGCGAGAAGCGACAAATAATAGAGCGCGTCGATGTTTTTCGGATCGAGGGCTAGCATTCTCCGTATAGTTTCAAAGGCGTCATCGAACTTTCCTTGAGCAAGTTCAGTACGCCCTAAGATCATACGAACAGGAACATCGCTGGGAAACTTCCACAAATGAGTGTTTCGTACGCTGGGGACGAACTCCAACCGGGACTCCATCAGCCCGAAGATCACGATGAAGGCAGGTACGCGGACGTTTGTTGATGAAGTCAGAAGCGGATCGAGTTTTGACTCGAGCAGCGACATGCGCGTTCATTTCGGCCTCGGCGGCATGACGAAGATTGATTCCGTGCAGGTGCGCTGGCCCAGCGGACTGGTGGAACGCTTTGAGCATTTGACAGTGGATGGGATACAGGCGTTGAAAGAGGGGAGCGGGATTGCAGCAAAGAAGTAACAGCGCGGAGTCTCAACGGCGAGCGCACTCCGATCTTTTCTGGCGTGCCGAAATCCTAATTTCGTGAAGACACTTCGACTAATGACTGACATTCCCGGGCAGTTGGGGCCGTCAAGGCCAGATAGGTCACGTGGACCATTGCGTGTATGACCTTCCTGACTTAGGGTTCTCTAACGTCGTGGCCGGGAAAAGCAATTTCCTGAGAATGTCGGCTACGGGTCTGTTACCGGTAACGGGAGCGTTCCAACAGTAGATATTCAGAGGCCGTCGAAACAAATCAGCGCAGACTCTGAGGTTTGGAAATGATAACAAGGGGCATAGATGACAATCACCCCCGGTGAGGTTCGTTGGTCAAAGACTCTTCTGATCCTATTGCTGTTCTGCTTGATTCAAATTCCACAAGCGGTAAAAGCTCAGCTGTGGGAAGTGCCGCCGCTGCCTCCGGTGACTGTTGCCGAGGCTGCGGACGGCCTGACTGCCACGGTCGGCAGCGAAAGCCTTCACATTTCGGTTTGCCGTCCTTCTGTAATCCATTTCGTGGCCACGCCCGAGCCGCCTAACTCAGTCAAGCATGACCGGCCCTGGATGCTCGACTCGAAGGAATCGTGCCCCGGAGCAAGGTTTCAGATATCGAGGACGGCTGATGCGGCGATTCTCACTACAGACACGCTGAAAATTGAGCTCTCGCTCAAATGGGGCAATGTAAAGTACAGCTCCTTAGGAGGCGAGGTCCTGCTGAGCGAGCGGAACTCGATCCCACGCACATATGAAACAGCCGAACTGAATGGCGAGAAAACGTACCATGTCGAAGACCGCTTTGGGCCAGATGCGACCGAAGGCTTCTACGGACTCGGTCAGCACCAGAGCGGAGTGTTTAACTACCGCGGCAACACGATTGAACTAGGGCAAAACAATACGGATGTTGCGATGCCGCTGTTGGTTTCAAGCAAAGGCTACGGGCTCATGTGGAACACCGCCGCCTTCACATATGTGGATAACCGCTTCCCGCTGGAGCTCAATCTCAGTTCGCTCGCTGGGAATGCCGTTGACTACTATCTCATTTATGGACCGGAGCTGGATCAGGTTATCCACGAATACCGTAACCTGACCGGGCACACGCCGATGCTCCCAAAGTGGGCGTACGGGTTCTTCCAATCGAAGGACCGCTATGTCTCCCAAGACGAAATTCTCGGAATCGCGCATCGCTATCGCGAAGAACACATTCCCCTCGATGCCATCGTGCAGGACTGGTTTTGGTGGAAGCTGGAAGGCGATCCAATCTTCAATTCAAATTTCCCAGATGTGCCTGGCGAACTTCAGCAATTACACGACCAGCACATACACGCAATGCTCTCCGTCTGGGGGCTGTTCGATGCGAAATCGCAAAATTACCAGCAGCTCGCGGCCCAACATTTAGACGTACCGAAGGCGCACGTGTACGACGCTACCAACCCGAAGGCGCGCGATTTCTATTGGAATAACCTGGCGGGCAAGCTCTTCTCTCAAGGATGGGACGCATTCTGGCTGGACAGCGCGGAACCGGAAGAATACTGGCCGCACATGGGAGATGCGATCCTAAGCAATAAGCAGATTACAATTGGCAACGGAGCACAGTACACGAATATCTTTCCGTTCGCGCACACAACCGGCATTCAGCAGCATTGGAGGGCAACAACAGACCAGAAACGAGTCTTCCTGCTGACGCGCTCTGCGTTCCTCGGCCAGCAACGCGTCGGAGCCACGGTGTGGTCGGGCGATGTTTACAGCACCTATTGGGGGTTGAGCCATCAAGTGGCTGGCGGGCTGAACTTTGCACTCTCCGGATATCCGTATTGGACAACCGATATCGGAGGCTATTGGCAACCTCACGATCGGCCTCCGAGCGACCCTGAATATCAGGAACTCTACGCGCGCTGGTTTGAGTTCGGGACTTTCTGTCCAGTTTTCCGCACTCACGGGCACAGAGCGCAAAACGAGCTTTGGACCTATGACAAGATTGAGCCGATTTTGATCAACTATGACAAGCTTCGCTATCGCCTCATGCCCTACATCTACTCGCTGGCTTGGCGCGTCACCAGCGAAGACTACACGATACAGCGGCCTCTGGTAATGGATTGGCGCAAGGATGCGACGACCTGGAACATCAGCGATCAGTTCATGTTCGGGCCTTCAATTCTGGTGAATCCGGTTCTCAAACAGAATGCAACGCACAGAACGGTTTACCTGCCAAAATCACCGAAATGGTATGACTTCTGGTCGGGAGCCTCTGTTGAAGGTTCGCGCGAGATTGAGGCCGAGGCGCCGCTTGATCGCATTCCCATTTTTGTTCCCGCAGGCTCCCTCCTTCCTCTCGGTCCGGAAGTTGAGTATGCGGACGAGAAGCCGGCGGGACCAATTGAACTCCGGATCTACCGCGGAGCCGATGGCAGCTTCGACCTGTATCAAGATGCGGGCGACAGCTATGATTACGAAAAAGGAGCGCACACCGTCATTCCACTGCACTGGTCAGAGGCGAACAAGACCTTGACCATCGGCAAGCGCCGGGGCGAATACCCCGGAATGCCCAAGGATATGGAATTTCATATTGTCTGGGTGTCCGCAGGCCACGGTGTTGGCGAAACTGTTGAAGCGAAGCGTGACAGACTACTTCGTTATGAGGGGACAGAGATCTCGATCCAGGCACCCTGAAATACAAAACTTCGTAGTACCAGTTCGGAGCAGCAACAGTGAGGGTTCGGCAGCGGTTAAATACTGTATCGCACTGTAAACTACGTTGTGTGAGCTAGTCCCGAGCAGTAAACTCCCCAATCAGGCTGCAGAATCGTTTAGACGCTCCGGGTAGAGCTCTTCTTATGGGTAGGGGGAACACACTGCCTGGCCGCAATCGGCCAGAGTCAATCCAAGTACAGCCAGGGTTCAGAACCCGTCTCCGGATTCTTATTGCCGACGACCATGCGGTCGTTCGTGACGGATTCAGCAGTGTTTGCCGTGACGCCGGGTTCACAGTGGTGGCAGTGGCGCAAAGCGGTGAAGTAGTCCTCAGCATGCTTGAGCATTTGCGAGTTGATGTATTGTTGCTCGACCTTCGAATGCCGGGCACGAACGCCATTGAGATAGTTGATGAAATTCGGAATCTTCTCTCACCGCCTCAGGTAATCATTCTCTCCGTTTTCGAGCCTGACGAACAGGTTTGCGATGCCGTCGAAGCCGGCGCCACAGGATTTCTCCTGAAAGATAGCTCCCGCAGCAAGATCATCGAGGTCATATGTGCGGTCAGCTCTGGCACTGGCTGCTTGCCGCCGTGGATCATGTCGAGGATATCCGAACGCGACGGTCGACCGCGCCTCAGCCAGCGCGAGCTAGAAGTCCTCGAAATGGTTTCAAAAGGCCTTACTAACAAGGAGATCGCCCAGGCCATTCGAGTCAGCCATTTTACCGTGCGCAATCATGTACGACACATTATCGACAAGCTGGACGTCGGCGACAGGACCGAAGCAGCTACGCTGGCGATCCAGCAAGGGATCCTGTCGCCTTATGGTGTTTGCTGAATGTGCTGCAGTTACCAGAAGTGAGTTGCGATAACACGGGGCGGCCCAGCCACTGAATCCGTCACCGTGGTTTCCAGCACAACTTGCAGGTTCTTGTTGGACCAACCGGGCGGCGCGTCTTTGAATGCGCGCTCCAGATAATCACGTCCAGATATGAACTCCCCAGCCGCTTGAGTGCCATTCGCTCCGATACCGGCCGCCGCGATCAGGACTTGGCCTGTTTTTGAATCCAGCAGCCGGGTAACAATCGCATAATCCTTGACAACCTCCCCAGCGGAATTCATTTGCCAAGACTTGACAGTCACGGGGTGGCCCTGCTCCTCAATATTGAAGTTTCCGTCGTGTTCGGCAAAAACGAAACGGAGATTGGACGTCATCTGCAAGGTCCAATGGTTATTGAAAGCTCCGATCACCACAGCCGGAGCGTTGCGAAGGTCCTCAAACGAGTAGTTGTTTCCAATTCTGACCTGGCTTGGCTTGTTCATCCGGGCAAAAAGGGCTGAAAGTTGGGTGGCTGCATAAACGTCCCCCATCGCGACGCCGTAGTCACCAAAACGGACCATGTCACGCCAAAGCAGCTTTTCGTTGGGATCTAGCGGCAAGGGGCGATTCCATCTTTCGACTTCTGTTTGAAAAGTGCCGGGATGAGTACTCGAATACTTCCGGTAAAGATCAAAAGATGGCCGGTACAGGATGGGTTTCGCCACGCAGATCAGAACCGGCTGAGATGTGGCAAAAGCTGGCGACCAGAACTGGTCCAAAGCGGAGCGATGTTCTCCTGACGGAGTATTCCGAAAACTCATTGTGACAACCACAGCTGCTGCGATCACGACACCCAACGCATTGATAGCCCAAATGAGGACCTGCCGGCGACTGACCGGAACGCCAGTTGTGGCCGGTACAATTGGTGCCTTTGGATTCCAATGAAATTCGGGCAAATACGAACCAACCGGAAGTGCGATTCGAACCGCCGAGGCGCTGGGTGCAGAATGATAATAGCGTTCGAGCCGCCTTCGGACTTCGCCCGCGTGCACTCGAACAACGGGGTCTTCACCAGTCGGGTAGCCGGCTTCCCGGTGAAACAGCTGTGTACCGATAGTACGCTCTTTGAGTATCTCCTCATGGCCTTCCAATTTTTGGTGGACGACGTAAGACAGGAATTCCTTGCTTCGGGCGCTGTTTCGGAAGGACTGGCTGGCAAAAATATAGTTCAGTTCACGGAGCACTGCTGTCCCCTGAACTGAAGACAGCGCTTCCCGTGCCGCAATAACCGGTTCAGTTGCTGTTCCCATGTCGCTGAGTTGCCGGTCTCACATAGCCGATGACCGACAATCCCCCGCTCTTTGCTGTGAGTCTATGGACATTACCCCCAACCGAAAGTCATTGTCAAGACGCGACTTATCTTGCCGCGAGCGGATGTCGCGTTGAACGCCTTCACGACTTTGGAGTAAGGGGCTGCGGCAGCGACTTCCTGCGCGGACGAGCCAGCTTCGGGTAAAATCGGTTCCCTTAAGCGCGGAACTACTCTTAACCTGAGGCGGACTTGGCGGCCGCCTTGGTCCGTCTTGAGTTGCGGGACCTCCGCCGTGACTTCCACTGTCTCCGTCACCGAGCCCACTTGTAGCTGCGCATCCAAGTGCACGGCGGCGTCCGCAGAAACCTGCACGCCCGGTATGTCAGAGGCTTTGAATCCCCTTGCTTCGATCTTGATCCTGTATGTGTCCGGGATCAAGTGTGTGACGGAGTAGTTGCCACTCTCGTTCGTGATAGCTTCGAACGATGTGCTCTCGGCCACGGATGTTATGGTAACTTTTGCACCCGCCACCGCGTTCCCCTGCGCGTCCGTCACCGTGCCAAAAATACTCCCATATACGGCCTGAGGTCCCGCTCCGTGTTGACGCGTCTCGGACCAGAGCTTGCTATCATTGGAGATTGATGACTCTTCATTCCTCTTTTCTCCGGCTTCTCTGCTTCCTTGGGCTTTGCGCTTGGCTCTCAATACAATCCGCCAGTTCTCCGAGTGTTAGCACTGGTAATTCCGAGAGCGCAAACGCCAAGCCGATTGTGCATTTCACCGATGTGGCACAGAAAGCCGGGCTCACCACTCCGGTCGTTTTCGGCGGCGAAAACACAAAGAAATACATCATTGAAACGACGGGAACCGGTGTTGCCATCTTTGACTACGACAATGATGGCTGGCCGGATATTTTCGTCGTGAACGGCACTACGCTCGAGGGCTTTCCTTCCGGCAAAGCCCCCACGAGCCACCTCTACCGCAACAACCACGACGGCACTTTCACCGACGTCACGGAAAAAGCTGGCCTGACCCACACCGGTTGGGGCCAGGGCGTCTGCGTCGGCGATTACGATAACGACGGCTGGGAAGATCTCTACGTCACCTACTACGGCAAAAACGTTCTCTATCACAACAATGGCAACGGCACATTCACCGACGTCAGCGAAAAAGCGCATGTCGCGGGCAGCGGCAAAACGTGGGGTACGGGCTGCGCTTTCGTTGACTACGACCGCGACGGCAAGCTCGATCTAATCGTCGCGAATTACGTCGATTTTGATTCGGCCACCGCTCTTGAGCCCGGCGAGCGTCCCTCCTGTATGTGGAAAGGTGTCCCCGTCATGTGTGGCCCGCGCGGACTACGGTGGGCGAAAAATATTCTCTATCACAACCTCGGCAACGGCACGTTTGAAGACGTTACCACCAAAGCGCACATCGATCAGACCAACGGGCATTACGGCTTCAGCGTTTCCACGTTCGACTATGACGACGACGGCTGGCCGGACATATACGTCGCGTGCGACAGCGTTGCCAGCATCCTGTACCACAACAATCACGACGGCACGTTCACCGATGTCGCCGTTGTCGCAGGCGCCGCCTTCAACGACGACGGCCGCGAGCAGGCCGGTATGGGCTCCACGGTGGGCGACTACGACGGCGACGGCAAGCTCGATCTTTTCAAAACCAATTTTTCCGACGATACCGCTACGCTCTACCGGAATAATGGCGACGGCACGTTTGACGACAAAACCTTCCCCGCGGGATTTGGACTGAACACGCAATACCTTGGCTGGGGCGTCGCGTTCATCGATGTGGACAATGACGGATGGCCCGATCTGCTGCTGGTCAACGGCCACGTCTACCCGGAAGTTGATAGCCAACACCTTGGCAGCAATTTCCGGGAGCCGAAGATCCTCTATCACAACAACGGCAACGGAACCTTCACCGACATTTCCGTTTCTGCGGGGCCTGGAATCGCTGCGGTGAGTTCTTCGCGCGGCCTGGCTGTCAGCGATTTGTGGAATGACGGCCGCATGTCGGCGGTGATCAGCAATATGAACGAGCCGCCCATGTTGCTGGTGAACGATTTGCACAACGGCAATCATTGGATTGCGTTTCACACGATTGGCAATCCGCGCGCAACGCAGGCTCCAGGGTTGAAATCCAATCGCGACGGCATCGGCGCGAAGATCACTATGAAAGTCGGTACGCGCACGCTCGTCGACGAAGTTCGTAGCGGTTCCAGCTACATCTCCAATAACGACATCCGCGTCCACTTCGGCCTCGGGTCCGCCACCAAGATCGATTGGGTCCAAGTCCGCTGGCCCAGCGGCTTGCTCGAACGCTTTGAAAACTTGCCCGTCGACGCGATTCACATTCTGAAAGAAGGTGGGCCGCATGCAAAAATGTAATGAAATCAGGAAGTAAGGCAGTACCCCCTCGGTTCCTCAAAACCGTCCGGCACGCAAGAATCACGCGTCGCTACGAATGACAATGTTGTGGTAAGTGCCTATCTATTCGCTGACTCAGTGTGGGGTGTTGCATCGATCGCATGGCTGGTCGCCGGAGCTTCCGCGACTCCCAAAGACCCGCCACTACAAAAAGAACAAGGAGTAGAGTACATTACTTGAAAAGCTGCGGTGGCGGGCCTGAGACTAACCAGGCTTCGTCGTCGTGTCAGGGGCAAAGAATATAGTTATGAATAGCGGATTCAGGCACACGCGAGCAGTTTGCGTCCTTGCGGTAATTTCTGCAGTCGCCGTTTTGGGAAACGCGCAAAGCACGGCCTCCATTCCCCGACACGGCAAGCTGAAAGCACTCTTCAATGGAAAGGACCTCTCTGGCTTTGACACTTTTCTTGAGAAACACGGGGTGAATAGCGATCCGGACAAGATCTTTCAGGTTGAGAGCGGCACTTTGCACATCTCCGGAGCCGAGTTCGGGGGTTTAGTCACCAAGAGGGAATACAAAAACTATTACCTTCGAGCAGAATTCAAGTGGGGCGAGAAGATGTATGCGCCTCGCCTCGGAAAAGCGCGAGACAGCGGCATTCAGTTCCATATCACTGGTCCACTTGAAGTCTGGCCGAGAATGATGGAATTTCAGGTCTCCGAAGGCAACACAGGAGACCTCTGGCTGATCAAGGGGCCGGCCCTGGAGGTCGGCGGCAAGAGATATCAAAGCACAGCAGAGAGCGGCCCCAACCAATACGTCCGCCTACCTCGCATCGGCCGCGGGCCAATTCAGAACATAACTGGATTTCGTCAGCCCGAAGGCGAAGTCGAGAATGCGCAGGGAGAATGGAATGTTCTCGAACTAGTTGCCGACCACGATCGCGTAGCACAGTACGTCAATGGAAAGCTAGTAAACGAGGGAACAAACAGCAACACGACGCACGGGAAAATCGACTTCGAGTCGGAGGGCGCGGAGCTCTACTTCCGCAACATGGCGCTCGCTTCTCTGAAGTAGACTCCGGCCCACTACCAGCACCTATTCCGATACTACCCATACTACAGCCAGGTGCGTGGCTCTGATGCTTTGTTGAATTCTGTTGAAGCTTGCTGCTTGTACAGTCATCTGGCGTGAACCCTCTTTGAGCGTGCACTTTCCCGGGTAAGATGAGGATCCGACGCATTGCGGTGAAGAGATCGGCATGGAGAACAACGACCCAAAGAGCAAAGACGAAGTGCAAGACCCGATTGGCAAACTGGGATGGCCGCTGGAAAAAGGCAGGGACGGTGAGCGCACGCCGATGCAGTGGAACGACGGCGCGAATGCGGGGTTCAGCAAGGCTAAACCGTGGCTGCCGGTTCCGCCGAGTTACAAGACCCACAACGTCGCGAGTGAAATGAAAGATCCAAATTCCGTGCTGAGCTTTTACCGGGAGCTGCTCTCGCTGCGGCACAAGGAAGCAGCGTTGCTAGAAGGAGATTACCTTGCGCTTAATGAAAACGACCCGAATGTGCTGACCTACGTTCGCCGCTACAAGGGCGAAGCCATCCTGATACTGCTGAACATGTCGGGAACGGAACAACAGGTGCGGCTGGACCTTTCTTCCGCCGGGTTTGCCATACCGAAAATCGGCGTGCTGCTAACGAGTTTTCACAAGCCCCTGCCACCAGCGAATGGAGTTGTGCCGATGGAGCCTTACTCTGCATTCATCGCGAAGATAACGAAATAGACGGAGGATGCCTGCGGGAGTAAGCTGCGCTTATCTCACGTCAGGCGCGAACTTCCTTGTACATTGATTCTCACGTTTCCAGGCGCGTCTCTCTGGCTCGGCTAGCGATTGCCGCGGTGCTGCTGGTTCATGTTTCTATTCTTCCGATTGCCGCGGGGCAGCAAGCTCTCAACCTTGGC
>JBGOVX010000052.1:0-19035 GCA_041478355.1 Terriglobia bacterium
TCATCGACGGCGTGCGTGAGGTCGTGCGCATCACGCAGCCTTACAAGCTGGCCAGCCGCGCGTTTCGCCCGCAGGGAACGATTGTCGAGTTGCCGCGGGGCGTGCGAATTGGCGGCACAGAAGTCATCGTGGCCGCGGGCCCGTGTTCGGTGGAGACACCCGAACAGATTGGCTTGATTGCCGAGCGCGTGGCCAAGGCGGGAGCAAAAATTCTTCGCGGCGGGGCGTTCAAGCCGCGCAGTTCGCCCTATAGCTTTCAAGGACACGGCGAAAAAGGGCTCAAGATGTTGCGCGATGCCGCGGACAAGAGCGGCTTGCTGGCCTGCAGCGAAGTGATGGATGCGTCGCAAATCCAGTTGATGTTGCCCTACGTCGATATTCTGCAGGTGGGCGCGCGCAATATGCAGAACTACTTTTTGCTCCGCGCGCTGGGAACCGTGGAGAAGCCCGTGCTCCTGAAACGCGGGATGTCCGCGACCATCGAGGATCTCCTGTTGAGCGCCGAATACATCATGGCCGGCGGTAATTACAACGTGATTTTATGCGAACGCGGCATTCGGACGTTTGAGACGTATACACGCAACACCCTCGATATCGCCGCGATTCCCGTCATTAAAAAGCTTTCACACCTACCCATCGTCGCCGATCCTTCCCATGGCACCGGACGCCGCGACAAGGTTCCTCCCATGGCTCGAGCAGCGGTGGCGGCTGGCGCCGATGGCCTGCTTATCGAGGTCCACAACGATCCCGAGCATGCGGTTTCCGATGGCGCTCAGTCGCTATTTTTCGAACAGTTTGAGAAACTCATGGCCGAACTTCGCATCATCGCCCCTGCCGTCGGCCGGATCATCGCCTAAGCCATGGAGACCTCCTTCCGACGTGTCGCGGTTCTTGGCACCGGATTGATCGGCGGCTCGTTTGCGCTCGCGCTCCGCAAGCAGGCGGCGCAGACCACCGTAATCGGCTGGGACAAGGAGCACGTGCTGCGCCATGCATTCGAGCGCGGCGCGATTGACGAAGGTTTTGGCGACTTGGCCCCCGCGGTAGCCGGGGCGGACTTGATTTACGTGGCGCTGCCCGTGGGGCACACAATCGAATTATTGCCGGAAATAGCGCGGCTGGCTGCGCCGCACGCGTTGGTTACCGATGCATCGAGCACCAAGCGATCGGTATGCGGCGTGGCGGCGGAATGTTTTCACGCGGAGGGCGTGCTGTTTCTAGGCGGGCATCCCATGGCGGGAAAGGAAATTTCCGGGATCGCCGCCGCCGATGCGGAATTGTTTCGCGGCTCGAAGTACGCGCTGATCTGCAATCCCCCGGGAGAAAAGACGAGTGGGCCGCGCGATCCGCGCATCATGGAATTCGTGTCAGTGATCGAAAAGATGGGCGCTGATCCGGTATGGCTCGGCGCCGAAACGCACGACCGGGCGGCGGCGATCGTCTCGCACCTTCCGCAACTTCTTGCCGTGGCGCTGGCCGGCCTGGTCCGCGATCAGACCGATGAGACCGGATTGCCGGTGACGTTGGCGGGCCGCGGCCTGCGTGACGCGCTGCGGCTGGCGGGAAGCCCGTATTCGGTCTGGCGTGATATTATTCTTACCAACAGCGACAATTTGGATCGCGCGCTCGAGCAGTTTATCCAGGAACTCGAGCAGCTTCGCGGCGAACTTCGCACGCGCGCGCTCGAAGACGAATTTGCCGCTGCCGGAGAACTCTACAGAATTTTGCGCGACTTGCAGTAGACTTACGAAGCGATTTCAGAAATGATTTCATCCAACCGGAGGCCGGGATAGATGGATAAGCGTGTTGCCAGCGCCGATGCGGCGATTGCGAAACTAATCGATGGCGCAACGATTTTGGTCGGGGGATTTGGCACCTGCGGCATTCCTGAAAATTTGATTGCCGCCGTGCGCCGCAAAGGCACGAAGAACCTTACTTGCGTGTCCAACAACGCCGGCACCATGGATTTCGGACTGGGATTGCTGCTCCAAACGCATCAAATCAAGAAAATGATCGCCAGTTATGTGGGCGAAAACAAGCTGTTTGAGCAGCAGGTATTGAACGGTGAAGTCGAAG
Source organism: Terriglobia bacterium (assembly GCA_041478355.1). Classification (GTDB taxonomy): domain Bacteria; phylum Acidobacteriota; class Terriglobia; order Acidiferrales; family UBA7541; genus Palsa-360. Next base: position 2,077 of record JBGOVX010000052.1, read on the forward strand.
TCGAACTCAACCCGCAGGGCACGCTCGCCGAACGGATGCGCGCCGCGGGCGCCGGCATCCCCGCGTTCTACACGCCCACCGGCGTAGGGACGATGATCGCCGAAGGAAAGGAAGTTCGAGAGTTCAACGGCCGGAAATATGTCATGGAGCGCGGGTTGCGCGGCGATTTCGCATTCATCAAAGCCTGGAAAGGCGACCGCTGGGGGAATTTGGTCTATCGCAAGACCGCGCGGAATTTCAATCCCGTGATGGCCACCGCGGCGGACCACGTGATCGCCGAAGTGGAAGAACTTGTCGAGCTGGGTACACTCGCACCGGATTGCGTGCACACCCCCGGAATTTTCGTGGACGCAATTTTTCAGGGCACCAACTATTTGAAGCTCATCGAAAAGAGAACCGTACGAAAGCGCGCATGACGCTTTGCCTCGGCAGGAACGAGAGGGGACAAGATGGCAAAACCGGAAAACAGTAGCCGGGAGTTGATCGCCCGGCGCGTGGCGCAGGAACTCCGCGACGGTTACTACGTGAATCTTGGCATTGGCACGCCCACACTGGTTGGAAATTATATTCCTGCCGGGATGGAAGTCGTGATGCAATCGGAAAACGGGATGCTCGGTATCGGCCCGTTTCCCTTCGAGGGGGAAGAAGACGCGGACCTGATCAATGCAGGAAAGGAAACCGTGACCGAAATTCCGGGAACCAGCTATTTCTCCAGCGCCGATTCGTTTGCCTTGATTCGCGGCGGCCACGTTGACATGACGGTTTTGGGCGCGCTGCAAGTGGATGAAAAGGGCAACCTCGCGAATTGGGCGATTCCCGGCAAGAAGTTGAAGGGCATGGGAGGCGCCATGGACCTGGTCGCCAGCTCGCCGCGCGTCATTGTCGCCATGGAGCACGCCACCAAGGATGGGCAGCCGAAGATTCTCAAGAAGTGCACCTTGCCGCTTACCGGACTGGAAGTGGTGGACCTGATTGTCACTGAGCTTGCGGTCATTGAAGTGACGCCCGAGGGGCTAGTCTTGCGGGAAGTAGCGCCAGGAGTCACGCCGGAGGCGGTGCAGAAAATGACCGAGCCAAAATTGCGAGTCGCCGAAAATTTGAAGACCATTTCAGTGTAAAGTAGCGCACCTGGAATTTAGCCATGCGCAGTGCGATTGAAATGTACAACTTTTTGCCAGAGCGTGAAGAGAGCACACCATTGCAGCCAGACTCGATCGTCATCGTTAGCCTGCATTCTCCCAAGGAAAAACTATGGGGCTCGCTGGTGGCGATCCATGGGGCGGGGGTGACGATCCGCGGCATCGATTTGAATTCGTTTGACGATTTTATGCGGCAGGTGCTCGATCCGGAGGGAGAGCGCATTGGCCTGCCAACGCTATTTTTCCCCATGCAGCGTATCGAACGGATCGCGCTCGACGAGCCGCACGGCTCCATCCCTTCGCTGGCGGAGCGGTTTCAGCAGCGAGTGGGCCGATCGTTGCGAGAGTATCTGGCCCTATTTGTCTGAATCACGCTGGAGACCAAAAATAATGTCATCCCGCATCCTCACCGTTCCCAACCAGCTGACATTCCTGAGACTCGGATTTCTGCCGTTTTTCATAATTTCGATTCAATACCACCGCTACGGCGTGGCGCTGATTGTCCTGATCGTGGCGGGGGTGACGGACGGGCTGGACGGCCTTCTGGCACGCTCTCTCGACCAAAAGACTAAACTGGGCGCCTATCTCGATCCCATTGCCGATAAACTATTGCTTTCCTCCTCGTTCGTCGTGCTGGCTCTTGACGGCAGGATCAGCTGGTGGCTGGCGACGTTTGTGATCAGCCGCGACGTCCTGATCCTCATGACCGCTGCAGTCATCCTGGTTGTTGTGGGTTACCGGCCATTCCCGCCAAGCATTTGGGGCAAGCTCACTACCGCGCTGCAAATACTGCTTGTGTTTTCCGTGGTGCTGCTGGCGGTGACGCAATGGCACTGGTTGCTGTTCGTCAATACGATGATCGGCTATCTGGTGGCTGGTTTTACGGTCTTCTCCGGCTTTTACTACTGCTTTACCGTGGCCCGGCGCATGGACGATCAGTAGGTCTGGGGTTTGCGTTTGCCAGGCGGCTAAGAATTCTGCAGGTAATTCAGGACCATGAATCCAAAGCTGGCGAACACGGCGATCCCTGCAAGCCAACCCAGCAAATCGGCGCGCCTTCGTTCGGTGACGTCCGCGGGAGTCCGGTCGGCCATCACGCGGCCGAGCAAGTAACCCGTTGCCAGCCCCCCAAAGTGCGCGGCATTATCGGTGCCCCGCATGATGACACCGAGAACGGCGATATAAATCAGCCATCGAATCAAGGCGCTTCGCAGCGCCTGCGCCGCCATGCTCTTGCGTCCCGTGGTCGCCGCGAGCAACACCCCAACCAGGCCGAGTAAGGCCCCGGAAGCGCCGACACTGAAATGTCCTAGCGCCGAGCTGAGCACATATCCGCCCACGCCAGTCACAACATACAGGAACAGGTATCGCGCCGATCCGTACAACTCCTCGACCATCGGGCCGATGTCCATCAGCACCCACATGTTGAATCCGATGTGCAAGAGGCCGCCATGTAGGAAAATTGCCGTGATGAGCCGCCAGGGTTGTGCAAGGTCACCAGGTTGGTCAACATAACCGGTCAAGCGAAGAGATGCGCCTAGGCGGCGATTCACATCTGCCGCGATTCCGCCGAGACTCATCAGGCCGCTTTGCAAGGAGCCGAAACCCTGCAGCTTCATGGTGATAACTATGGCCAGGCCGTACATCACGCAGCAGATGGTCAGCAGGGCGTAGGTTACCGGAGAGGTTTGCGGCATCCAGCGTCCCAGGGTGCGGCTGGCCGCGGCGAAGGAGTAGGTCATGCTTGCGCCGCACTGGTGGCATTTGTTTGCCGATGCGCCGACCAGTGTGCCGCAGGCCGGGCAGAGTTTTGGGCTCAATTGTTTCGGTTCTGAATGGAACATGGCGGCGATTTGGCTGCGCCAGCGGTCGAATTTGTAGCGCCATCGGACGGGAAGTGGCACGTAGTCTCCTTGCCGGTAAATTCTTGCCTGCCTATAATAGCCGGAATTCAATGTGGACGCGTAACTCACATCGTTCCGTTGGTGGAAGGGATGGCTGGTGGACAAATTCGACAAGATCGAGCGCCCGGCTTGGTCTCATTGGTCCAAGCGCGGGGTTTCAGGTGAGTGAACGAATCTTCACCGTGTTTATACGAAAACCTCGATCAGGTTGGCTTGCCGTTTTATTTTTTTCGATAATTGTCATTGTGGGCTGCGCTGGCCGCCGGCCAGTTGCAAGTTCCGCTCCTCCCGTTCCGTCCGCTTCGCCCGAGCCTGGCGCGGCACCCACACCTACGCAGCCTCCCCCGGCATCGCGCCCGGCGCAGCCTCCGACCAGAAGCGCGCCTTTCGTGCCGGGTGTTTTCGTCGAGCAGGGCATTGCGTCCTGGTACGGCGTGCCGTTTCACGGACGCCGCGCGGCAAACGGAGAAATCTTCGACATGAACACACTGGTAGCCGCGCATCGCACGCTTCCGTTTGGCAGCATTCTGCGCGTCACCAACATGAACAACGGCCGCCAGATTGAAGTTCGCGTGATCGACCGGGGTCCCTTTGTGGGAGACCGCATCCTCGATCTCGCGCGCGCCGCGGCGGCCGGGCTGGACATGCTAGGCACCGGCACCGCGCCGGTACGCATCGAGCTGATGGCCGGACCAAGTCCGGCAGGCGGAGATTTCACGGTGCAGGTGGGCGCGTTTTCCGATCGTGCCAATGCGGAGCGCTTGCGCGAGCGGTTGCTGGCGCAATATCAGCCCGTATTCATCCAGGATTTTGACGCGCCGGAAGGACGTTTCTACCGCGTGCGCGTGGGACGTGTTCCCAGTCCCGACGCCGCGCAGCAGCTTGCCGCGCAATTGCGGAGTACCGGAGGATTTCAGACGTTTGTCCTGCGCCTGGATCTGCCAAACGATCTCGGCGTGAAATAAGAGGACTTTCGAGGTTAAACTTTCAGCGTTCAACTTTCAATTTCGAGGAACCCCTATGGACGATTGCCTGTTCTGCAAAATCAGCCGAAAAGAAATTCCCGCAAAACTCGTGTACGAAGACGACGAGGCATTCGCGTTTGAGGATATCCATCCCCAGGCGCCTACCCACATCTTGCTCTGCCCCAGGAAGCATCTGGTTTCGCTGACCGAGGCCACGGCGGAGGACGCGGCGATGCTCGGCCGCCTGCAACTGATCGCCGCAACACTTGCCGGTGAACGCAAACTGACTGGCGGCTACCGCACCGTGGTCAACAATGGCCGCGGCGCAGGGCAATCCGTATTTCATCTCCATCTGCATTTGTTAGGGGGGCGCGATTTCCGCTGGCCTCCGGGGTAAAAGAAAAATTAAAAGGAAATTGAGGAGGTATAGGAAGTAAAGGAGGTTGAGGAAAGGAACTTGGGCGCTACTTGTGCGTCATGATGTAGACGCCGTCCCAGTCCTGCTCCGGCCCAGCGACGGCATATTCACGGCAGCGATTTGCATAGACGCGAGCCGGGCCATCCTCGGGCCAGCGCTGCGCAACCTGTCCAAAAGCCATCTGCGCCTCTTGCCAGCGACGCTCCCTGTAGCAGGCCAACCCCTGCGCGAACAGTGCGAGGCGTTCCTCTAATCCCGGGGCATCGCCCTCCGGATTTTCTCGGGAAGACAGTAGTTCGTAGAGTGTGACGGGTTGCAATTTGCCTTTTACCCGAATCAAGTCCAGCTCGCGGAATACCAGGAATGGATCTTGCACCTGCAAATAAGTGGCTTCGCTGAGCAGAATGTGCGTGCCATATTCCTTATTCAGTCCCTCGAGGCGCGCGGATAGATTCACGGTGTCGCCCAGCGCCGTATAGCCATATCGCAGGGCCGAGCCCATGTTGCCCACCGATGCGACGCCGGTACTTAACCCCACGCCGATATCGAGCACGGGTTTTCCCTGGGTTTTCCAATTATTTTGCATTTCCTTTAGTCGGGAAATCATTTTGAGAGCGGCATGGCAGGCGTCTGTCGCGTGCCCCGGCTCTTCAAACGGGGCGCCCCAGAATGCCATCACAGCGTCGCCAATATACTTATCGAGCGTTCCCCTGTGGTCGAATACAATCTGCGTCATCTCGGTCAAGTACTCGTTCAGCAAGGTGGCGAGTTCCTGGGCGTCGAGTTTCTCCGAGATGGTCGTGAACCCGCGCACATCGCTGAACATGACGGTGATTTCCGTTTTTCGCGGATTCAGCAGGTTCGGATTTTCCAGCAACCGGCGAATGACCTCCGGGCTCAGGTACTGCTGAAACGCGCCGCGCACCCTGCGTTTTTCCTTTTCCTCCACCAGCGCCCGATAGACCGCGACAAAACCTACATTGGCAACCAGCGTGCCGGACGGAATGATGAAGTTCAGCCACCAGCCATGAAAGAACGCAAACCACACTCCCAAGCCAAACGGTAAAAGCAGCAGTAATCCAAATAGCATGGAGCGAGGTTGTGTGAGCGCCAGCCATAATCCCAATGGCATGCCAAAGAGGAGGATGAATAGCAGGTCCACGGCCACCTGATTGGCACCTCGAGCCAGGAAATTCCGGTTCAGCATGTTGTCGATCACATTGGCGTGGACTTCGACCCCCGGGTAGTTTATCCCGCCGAAGGGCGTCGAGCGCAGGTCGCCGATTCCAGTCGCGGACGCGCCTACCAGGACAATTTTTCCGCGAAAGATTCCCGGCGGGAATTTGTGATTCACAACGTCGGCGATCGAAACGTAAGGATAAGTGTTCACCCCGCCTTGGTAATTAATCATCGTTCTTCCAAGGGCGTCGGGATGGATCACCAGCGAAGGTCCGAACTCGATCGCCGTAACTCCTGTTTCGCTGAAATCCAGCGCCGTTTGCTGGCCGGGCAAGCCCAGGAAAAGGCGCAACGCTTGGACGTCGAGCGATCCGTACAGGTCCCAGTCTTCGAAGTTCTTCGAGCGCCCGTAAGGCAACACCAGCAAGGAATGTCGCACCACGCCGTCGGGATCCGGTTCGACGTTGAAAAATCCCGTCGTGCCGTGCCCGTTGCGCAAGGCACCGCTCAGAACCTCGATATTCGCCTGCGTGCCCCGAGGCAGCAGTCCGTATGGCTCACCGAAGCTCTGCATCAGGCGGGACAGATCGTGCTGGCCTGTCTGGGGATTTGCCGCGCGCACTTGTGGAAATGGAAAATCGGCGAGGATATTGGCGTAGCGGTCGAGCGTCTTATCTTCCACGCCTCTCAGGTCGTATTCCGAGTACAAAAAGAAATTTCCCAATACAACGTTTCCAAAGCGCTCAATCGCGCGAGCAAACTGTTCGTCCCCATCGTATTGCTTCGACAAGCGATCCAGATCCTGCATCACCTGAGGATCGACCCCGCGCCCCTTGTTCCGGCTCTCTATTATGGTTCTTCGCAACTCGCGTATGGGCGCGGCCGTCTCGTCGGGCTTGCTGAAGGTTATGTCAAAGGCCGCGACTTTTGCGCCGTCCTCGCGCAACGCGTCCAGCATGTGCGCGAAGTGCGTGCGCGAAAACGGCCAGCGGCCAAGAACCTCCTGCGACCGTTGGTCGATATCGACAATGATGATGCGCGGATCGGGATGCCCATAGCGGACCGGGCGTATGCGAAAACGAAAATCGAGCGCATCGAGTTCCAGCCGGTTGATAAACGAAAATATGGCGGTGGGCCGGTCGCCGATAAAGGTATAGGAATAAATGAACAACGCGAAAAAGGTCAGGCCCAGACTGATTGCAAATGAGACGCGCCGGCTCCACCACGCCTGGAGCCATCGCCGCAAGATGCGGAAGGCGCGGGGCGATTTACTGTCGGTGAAAGTTCTGGGCATATTTCGGGAGTTGCCTTTGAATTCACGGCCGAATGCTATTCACAATAACGAAAAGTGAGCCGCACCGTTTCGAGTATACTTCTGTTCCGCGGAGGCCGCGCAGAAAACATGCCTCATTTCCCGCTTGGGAGCCTGGCAGGGTAGAATTCAATTCATGCGTATCTGCGGCCAGCGGGCTCTGCGGAGAGTGATTCCGATTTGTTTTGCGTTCATCTTTGCGGCATCGGCCCCCGCCCAGCAGACTCCCAAAGCACGTGTTGCGGTAGCACGCACGATCGTTCTTCCGTCGAAAGCGGTTGCCGGCGCACCGGCCACACTCGCTGTGCTCGATGCCGGCGGCCGCCTCTTGCCCAATGCCGTGGTGGAAATTTCTGGCGGCCAGAGAGTAACCACCGATGCCACGGGCCGCGCCCTGTTCACCGCGCCCGGCCAACCGGGCACGATGACCGCAAGAATTTCCGGCAAGGACATTACAGCATCCGCGGCCGTGGCGGCTTCTGCAGATTCCCAGCCGCGCGCCTCTGCTGAAACTCTTTCTCCGGAACCGCGCATCATTTCGTATCCGCATATTGTGGCGATTCATGACCGGTTTACAATTGAGGGAGCGGGTTTTCGCGGCGCAGCAGATTCCAACCGCGTCTTTCTGGCCGGCCAGGTGTGTTTAGTTTTGGCGTCATCGCCGGTTTCGCTCGTGATTCTTCCTGGGCCGCACACTCCGGTTCGAGCCACTTCCCTGCATGTAAGTGTTGAGGAACGTGACACAGGGCCGACTTCTATTTCCGCCGTGCTGCTGGATTTTAGCGGGCCGGTCGAGGGTTCCAGTGTAGGCGCCCAGGCAAAACTCACTGTCCGCGTTCATGGTTCGACCGAACCCCTGGCTGTCGAGATTCGCAACGGGTCTCCGCAAATCATTCAATTTCCGGATGGAAACGTGCAGCGCCTCACCACTTCAGGAGGCAACCAGAATATCGCCCAGGTAGATATGAAGTTTCTTGCCTCTGGCGATTACACGGTGACCGCCAAGCTCGTTCCCGCCGATTCCGGTCCCCTGAATCTGGAAACGGTTCGGCAGAAACTGATCGCCGCGCGAGCATACGCCACGCAGAGTTGGATGCCGCGGCTCGATCGCCTCCTATCGCAAATCGACAAGGCGCCGCGGGATATTGCCGCGATCCGCGCGGAATTCAAAGCCATGCTGGACGAAAAACCCGCGGGACAGTTCGGGTCTTTATTGGAATCGGCTTGGCGGGATATCCCGAATATGAATTGAGAACTATTCTTTCGGTTCTTCGATCAAGTTTGCGGGTGCTTCGGGCAGGACCCCTTGCGCCATCTGATTCAATACATCCCTGGCGCGGTCCAGCTTGCGGTCCGCATCATTGTAACTTTGCGAAGCATTGCGCAAGTGTGTGCCCAACTTTTCATACACCATGGCGAAATTGTCCCACTGCGTCTTGAGTCCGGAGAGGCTGGCGTGCAAACGCACGGCATTTTCCTCGATCTGCAGACCCTTCAACCCCATCAGAATCACACTCAAGTGCGCGTAGAGCGAATTGGGTGATACCGGGATCACTTTTTTTTGCCGGCAGTACACATCGAGCGGCGTCCCCTTCAAATCGGCGGTCATAAGCAGTTCGTAATAGACGCCCTCGGAGGGAACAAACATCAGCGCGAAATCGAGCGTATTTTCTCCGGGCACGATGTATTTTTTGGCGATAGCGTCGGCGTGCAAGCGCACGGCCGTGGAAAATCCCTTGCGAGCCTCTTCGCCGCCTTCCGCCATGCGGCGAAAATCCTCCAGCGGGAATTTTGAATCGATGGGAACCAATTTTGAACCAAAATGCACGACGGCGTCCACGATCTCACCGGTCGAAAAACGGTATTGCATTTCGTATGCCGAAACCGGCATGGTGTCCGCCAGCATCCGCTCGAGCGCCTCTTCGCCCAGCAGTCCTCGCGTTTTCGCTCCACCCAGCACGCTTTCAATCGCTTTTGCGGCATCGGAAAGATCGCGTCCAGACTGTTCTACTTTTCCGAGCTGTTGTTGGAGCGTGCCCATGATGGTTGTCGCCGACTGCAATTGCACCGATACGGCGCGCTGCGCGTCGGAAACAAGTGTTCCCGTGGAGGCCATGCCGCTCTGAACTTGTTGTGAAACCTGGCCGAGCTGCTGTGTGACCGCTTGGCTCAGTTGCCCCAGTTGCGCCATCAGGCCCTGTGACTGCGCGGCAAGCAGGTTCTGCATTTCCTGTCGAAACGCGGAAGCCTCTCTTTCCGTGCGTCGCTGCGCCCACGTTGCTGCTATCCATGCTGCGGTCCCCGCGGCCACGACTGCAATGACGAAGATAACGCTCCAATTCATCCTGCCTCGCCTTTCTTTTCCCGCGGATGCCAATCCACAAGCTTCCGTGCCTTGTCACTTTATCGCGTTTCGCTCCAGGTAGCTATGTGCCCACCTGGTCCGTCCAGAGAGGTCCTGTCGCTGCCTTTTTACGACGACTTGTGGGACAGCGCGATAGAGGCGGGAAATAAAAATGGGCGGGAAAATTCTACTCGAGAAGATTCGTCACAAAACGTCTCAGACGTTCACGGTCTGGGGGGTTCATGTGCACAAATTCGACGCCAACTCCATTGGGTGCCAGGTTTCGTACCACGGCCTTGGACTGGATCCTTCGCAGTCCGGCACGAATTTCCACTTGCATGGGCTCGCCGAGATTCAGCCGGCGGTCGACTTCCAGGAATGCCCCGCCGAGGCTAATGGTTCGCACTCGAGCTGTTCCACCCCGAGTTCCTTCTATGACCGCATTCGCCGGCCCCTTTAGTTGTACGCGGAGGTACCGCCGCGGCCGGGAATGCGCCATCCCTGATTTGAAAAGCGTGTTTTCGGCAGTTCGCGAGCGCGTCGAGGAAGGGCGATTTTCAAGAAGCCCCAGCGATTCTTCGGCCACTGCGCGCAAGGCTAAGGGTTCGTTGTGGGCCAGGCCGCTTCGCTCCCTCACGATCTGCAATAAAAGCGGGGCTGCTTCGGCCACGCGCATGCGTCCAAGCGCTTCCACCGCCTTGATTCGGAAATAAATGTCGCGCAGCGTTAAATGCTCTCCCGCGGCAACCTGGCGCAGCAGTGGTACCGCGGATACCTGGTTCGCAATTCGGAGATGATCGATCATGCAGGGAACCACCATGGCATGCGCTTCCGCCACTGTGGCCAGGAACGCTTGCGCGCAAGCCGCGACCACCGTTGGATTTGTCCACCGGGCAAGCTCGGAAACCGCAAGATCCTGCAAACTCCATTCCCAACTTGCCAGCGCCCGTGGCAGGGCGCCCGCTAGTCGCTTCGGATCAGCCGATGCCAGCAGGTGAATAGCGGCTCCGGTTCGCTGGCGGCGAGGCTCGTACAGCCGTAACTCCAGAGCGCCGAGCACAGGCTCACCGATTCCGTGAACCAGGCGCACCATGGCGGGAAGAGAATCCATTCCATTTGGCGCGCCGAGCAGCAGACTCAGCCGGTCGATCAGCCGGTCTGGACATCTTCGTAACAGGCGCGGGATTACGGGGTTGAGGGGGCGATTTTCCAGCCCTTGGTCCACCAAATGCAGCCATCGCTCCTCGCTCAGGATGCGCGCGATTAATGCCGAGATATGCGCGTGTTCGTCGTCGCGCGGCGAGCGCTCCAGCGTCTCGAGTATTCGTTCGAACTCGGCGTATTCCTGTTTTATCAAAGACACTCGCGCCAGATTTTCTACAACCGTGGACAGCAGGCCGGAAATTCCAGGCGAGGGTTCCAGCAAGAGCGTCTGCGCAATTCCCCGGCCGAAATCGGCTATCGAAGGATGCGGCCACAGGCGCTCGATCTGCGGAGCAAGCTCTGCCAGACCGATGGCCACGGCCCGGCGCGCCTTGCCTTCTTCCGATTCCAGACATTGTGCGTAGGCCAGCAAGACGGCGCGTCCCTCGCGCCCAGCCGCTTCGGCATTCTTGCGCACTGCCGCGGTGGCCAGCGGTTCCAGGTACCGGGCCACCGCAGCCGGCGGCACGCACCACGAATCGTGGCTTCGCAAAGTTTTAGCTTTTACTCGCGCCGGCAACGCGTTCCAAAACTTTTCGCACAGTGCGGCCACGCGTATTTCGTCATGCGGGGCGCTTGCGAGCCAGGAGCTTTCGTCGTTTATCTCTTCTCCCCGCTCCCGTTCCAGACGGACCAATACACCCGTAATTTCCGGCGGGGCTACACGGCCTGATTCAAATTCCTGTTTCATGAACTCAAGGATTAAACCGTCGGCCAGACGCTCCAGATAGGACTCAAGGGTTTCACCTTCTCGCGGCTTGCCACGAGAGACGCCGTAAACGATCAGCGATACCAAGACCGGATCGCTGCCCGGCATGACCGAATGTACCCGGCGCGCAACATCTTCCGGCGAAGCCGGCGCTTCCGGGTCGCGGGGCGGAATGAATTTCGTCAGCATCCGCAATGTTGCCGCGACCTGTTCGTAGCTTGCCGAGGGCTGTGCAGCCGTGGCGCGCGAATGAGAGGAGCGTTGCGGCCCCTGGTCATAAGTACGCACCGCCGATATTAAACTTGCCAGTACCAACCATTCGCGTTTATCGGTCGGAACATTCAGGCGGATCCCCGCAACGCGCTGCTCTCTGAGCCAGGTGTCCCAGGATTTCCGCGAATCCGTATCGTCAGGCGTGGCGCGCGAGACCTGGTTGATCTCATGCGCGATCAGGTCCAACTCGCCGGCGTTGATCTGTGGACCAAACAGGATCGAGTAGATGCCGCTGCGCAACATTTCTTCCGCCAGTCCGCGCAGCTCGCCACGTGGGTCGTTGAGCAATTCAGCGGCGCCCGAGCCGTGTCGCGACAATATGATTCCGTAGCGGTCGATCGCAAACACCAGCGGGGAATGCGAAGCTAGCGCCACTTGAAGTTGGCGCTCCACCGATGCCAGAATTTCCTTTAAGCGGGGATGATTGCGCTGGTATAGACGCGCGGCGCCCAACAGCACGCGAAACTCGCGCAGAAAATGGATCGTTGCCGCATCACCGCTCAAGACCGTTGTGCGTCCGTAAGCACCATTGGTGCGTGTAGCTTCCCCTCGGTGAGAAACATTGGCTGGAGCTGTTTTCTCGGACATTTGTGAATTCGATTTGGCGGCAATTTTCATTCTGACGAAGATCCCTATTCTTACCAGCATGCGCCTCTAGGCCGCTGAAATACAGGGTATTGCAAGGTCGAGGATGCCTATGAATAAACCTGCCCGAAAATCATGCGCAGGAATGGTACAAGCTGGCGAGGCGTTTGCTATTGCCCGGAAGGTTCGCGCGGTTCTATTTGACCCCCTTGCATTCGCTACCGAACCGCCACCTGGATCGTGGTCTGATAACTGAAGACTTCCAGCCATTTTCCATTTCGTTTCAACCATATGCGTGTGACATGCAGAGCCTTGTCATGCTCGGGCTGTTGTCGCGAAGTCATAATCATGGTGTCCCCGAACTTAAACATGCCTGCTGAAACAAGCGGAAATGGCGCAATCCCGCCCTGTTTTTGCTGATCCAGGCCCGCCATGCGGCTCGCCCTGTCCAATGGATGGTCGCTATTGGAGGTGACGGCGAAAAACTCGTCGGCGATGTGGGCGCCCCATGCGGCGGAGTCGTGCGCCGTCACCGCTCTCTCAACCTGTTGATAGGCGAGAATCACTTCGCGTTCGTCTTCGGTCTTGGGCTTGAATGGCACGGTCTTGCATGGATTTTCGCAGCTCTGGGCGCCGGGATCACTGTGAGGGGGCGCCCCGAGCTGAGTGACTTCTTGATAGACCAGCGCGCGCCACCCTTCCGCGCGCTTCACCCACACGCGCAAGACATAAATCTTCCCGCGTTCGGACCGGTGAATCACGATCCGATCATTCCTGCGTTCCTGCTCGATGACCTGACTTTCGTCGCCGAGTGCAGGGTTTGGCAATTTCCGCAGGACCTGCGCCTTGGTCAGTGTCCGGCCTTGTGAGTCCGTCCAGGTGAAATCGGCGTCGAGTAACTGGCCGGCCGCCGGGGCGTCCTTTCGAACCATGGCTCGCACCAACTCCTGATCAAGCTTGAACGGAAGTTTCGAAATGTCATTGTTGGAGGCGCTTGAATCCTTCGACTGCCTTGATTGTGAACCAGACGCACCCGCCGATGCAATCAGACCGCACACAACTCCAACAACGAGCACACTCTCGAGAATACGTTTCATCATGTCCTCCTCACAGGACCGGGTTATAGAACTGGATCAGGGCAGGCAGGCCTCAATTCACAAAGATATGCCAGAACTTCGGAGAAAATCTAATGAACCTCATTGTTTTCGGCGCAGACATACTCTTTAATTTGCCACTCGGGATGAAGTTTGTAGATTTTTTGAGCTGTCCAGATTTTCGTATATGCCTTGGGATCGTCAATCGTGAAAGTGACCTCCAAAGTGCCGTGGTCAACGCGGCGCAGGCGCTCTATGACGTGGATAGCGCCGGAATGCGGAAGACCTACGGGGTCGAGCCAGGTCTTGTCGTTGAGGCCAACTGTGTCCACAACAAGCGTGTTTCCCTCATATTTTCCAATCGAGTGCCCCATATAAGTCGGATCGAAATCCTTTGGGTGTCCCCGCCCATCTGTAAAAATTTGCCGGACCAGGGATTGGTACTCGAAAATAAAAACCACACGGTCGCGCGCATGAACGATCTCCCACGGAAACGGTTGCAGCATGGTACGTGGAACGCCGGGCGGTATACAACGCGCTGTTGGGTCCGGCCCACTATCGGGATCAGCCGTGGTGTTTGCCAATATGCGCGCCTTGAACGCCTCTTGTGTCCACTGCTGGAAAGGAGGATCCTCGTTCGGAATAATATTTCGAGTATATGGCTCGATAAACCAAACTCCTGAGAAGTCCGGATGAACCGCAGCCGCCGGGGCCTTTGCTGACTTCGAGGGTTGCGCGGTCTGAGCGAAACTTCCAAGAGAGTGGGAGAGCAGCAACATTACCAGAACCGCGCCGACTATAGGATTTCGCATTGCGGACTCCCTCGCGTCGCTTAACTATCAGCCGCGACTCAGCCTGGGAACTACTTGAATCCCTGTCCGTCGAATTTTTGGCCGTTTGCCAAAGTAAGGCTGCTCAGGCGCAGAATTTTGTTGCCGTTCTTGGCTCGTGCGCCGGCAACTTGCAAGTGGTCCCCTGGCTTGATCATGTCCTTGTTCCAGCCGACCCGGCTCAGCATGTTGGGACTATTGCCTTCGACGCGCCAGCTCTCGACGTTGCCCTTGTCGTCTTTTACGTCGAGATGAATGAATACGTGTGGATTGGACCACTCGAATCCCGTCACGGTTCCTTCCATGGTCATCGGATGATCCAAGTCATACGCTGCGCTGGAATGGTGAGCCAGCGCCGGACGCGAGACCAAGAGAATACAAATCGCGAAAGTGAATCCAATTGCCAGCTTATATTTCATGACCATCCCTCCGGCCAGGCGCCGGATTTCAACATGGCATAAGACGGGTACTATACACCTAACAGACTCCGAAATTCGAGTAAGGAAACGTCTCGGTAGTGATTGACAGATGCCAACCTATTGCAGTATAGCTTTTAGCAACCAGGATGGCGGCAACACCGGCAGCCAAGAGCAATTCTTGTCATCTTCGGCCACATTCTCGTATTGCCCCGGTGCAGCTTCTGGATTCTAGAACAGGTGAGGGCATGAATACACAAAATCATAGCCACAGTTCACGCAAAAGTTTGTCGGCGATGGTCATCGGGATCGTTTTTTGCATCGCGGGCATGACGGGCCTGTCTGTTTTTTCCCAGGCCATGCCCCAGCAGTCCCACGAGACTTCTGGCAAAAACATCCATCTGGATGGCCTCCAGCGCTCGGACAAACTCGATAACTACAGGCTGATTGCCGACAGCGGAGCGTCCCGCGGGGAAAACATATATTTCTTCAAATGTTGGATGTGCCATAACCAGTACGCGAAAACCGGCCCTTATCTGAAGGACTTATTTAAGCATCCGGAAATGATGTCGGGTGATGCGGTCACCGATGAAAATGTCATGGCAAAAATCAAGGAGGGCGGTCCAGGAATGCCGGCGTTCCGCACCAGTTTGGCTGATTCCGATATCGCCGATTTAGTGACCTACATCAAAGAAGGAAAGTGTTGCGTCGAAGGGGAGAATCCGCCCGCGAATCCCCGGTATCGCGCCGCAACCCAAAAGTGGCCGGTCCAGAACGGCCTCTCGGGTGGCGCCAGGGGAGTTGTGCGGATACCCAGCGGGGATTCACCGGAAGGCGTCGGGGTGCAGTTAATCGCGCCTAATGGCGTCAGAACGACTGTATATACCAATGAGGAAGGCAGCTACGAATTTCCCAAAATGCAAGCGGGCGCCTACACCTTGCGAATCCCTACTCCGCGGGAATTCCAACCTTATCGCCGGGATTCGGTCCAGATCAATGGAGCGAACAAGCTGGACGACATTGTGCTCGATAAAGTTTCTAAAACCGATGACCTGCCCGCGACGCCTGAGATTGAAACGCAACTAAGCGGCGCGGAGTTGTTGTGGAATCTGCCTGGCACTGCCCAGGAGAAAGCATTCTTTCAAAAGGATTGTTCCGCATGCCATTCCTGGCAGCAGGTATTCAGGAACCGGTATGACGAACGGGGCTGGGGTCTGATCGTCGATCGGATGACCCGTTTTTCCGGCACCTCGCTGGTGATTCGCATTAAAGGAACGTCGAGCACCGGGGGTGGAACCAATTCAGTTTCCCGCACCGATGGAGCCACCGATGAAGAAATCAACACGATCACTAAGTGGCTGGCAAGGGTTCGCGGTCCCGAAGCGCAGGACGCCCCGCTGCGCGTGTTTCCGCGCCCGCGAGGACCATCAACGCGGGTAGTCGTCACCGAATACGAACTGCCTCAAGAGTTGCTGGCGCTTCATGATGTCCAGGGCGATTCCAAGGGGAATATGTGGTTCAGCAGTCACAAGACACAAGTCGTCGGCAAATTAGATCCCCTCACGGGAATTGTGACTGAGTACACGATTCCGCTGACGCCTAAAGCCATGCCTGGGACACACGCGGTCGTGATCGACAAGCACGACACGCCTTGGTTTTCTGAAAACTGGGGACACAATCTAAACAGGCTTGATACCCAGACTGGAAAAATCACGCAAGTGCACATCGAGGATGCCGTCCCCGTAAATGCCCCGGGGTTCGGCAATTTCGCGATGACCCCCGACGGTTTCGTCTGGGATAGCCGCAACGATCATGTGCGAAAGATCGATCCGGAAACGGGCAAAACGGTCCAGCGATATCCCCTCCAGGCCAGCTTCAGCTACGACAGCTTGATCTCCGCCGATGGGAACTACTGGGGCGGGAGCGGGATGCCCGCCTGGGGAAATACGATGGAGCGCTTGGACCTGCGGACGGGAACGTGGCTGAATCAAAACACCGGGGCTCACATGGCAACCGGCAAACGGGGGGGATTTGATCCGTATGGAAATACCTGGTTTGGAGGAGGCGATGGCGCTCTGATGGAGTTGAATGCCAAGACAGGCCGTATTGCCGAATTTATTCCTCCGACTGCTCCCAGCCCACTTACCGATTTCTACGAGGCGATGCCGGACAAAAATGGCGAAGTCTGGGCGGGTGTGCTGCACGGACGGCAGATGGTCAGACTGAATCCAAAAACGGAAAGCTGGACCGTTTATCAGATGCCGGAGCCTTTTGCGTATGATCGCAGGACTTATATCGACAGCTCCACGCATCCGGTGACGGTCTGGTATGTCGATTACAACGGGTACCTGGTGCGCGTGCAGCCGCTGGAATAACTGCAGAAAGACCTTGCAGGTTGTAGAAATAATGCCTTACGTTGTCATTCCGAGCGAAGCGAGGAATCTCTCTTTGTTTAATGCTCAAGAAAAGAGGGATTCCTCGGCACGCAGCGTGCCTCGGTTCACCGAGAACGTTCTCCGTGAACGGAATGACAGCGATTAGAGTTTTTTCGAAAACTGCGAATGCTTCCTGGAGCCGGGGAACGAGCA
>JBGOVX010000105.1:0-12403 GCA_041478355.1 Terriglobia bacterium
CAACATTTTGTGCTTTCTCGTCGGTTTTCGCTTGACAGAAATTCCGCCGTTGATTACATTGCGCGCTCAGATTCGGGGAACCGTGATTGGACGAGCGGACGGCCCATTCACCCCGGGAGCACCGCAATGTCTTCTCACGCAACCAGCCGGGCTCAATCGTTACATCGAGGAGGTTGTCTTTCGCTCCCCGTCGCCGGTGCTGCCGGCGCGGCATAGCGCAAATCCGTAGGTGCTCGAAACGGCCAACGGGATGCGCAAAGGGGAGCTGTTTTCTTTTTTCGATGTTCCGGAATTCCTGGCTCATCCAATCGAATCCAGTGGCTGCCTGCTGAGAATCAGGCAACTGCGAGCTCCCGGACACCCATTCGGGAGTAAAATAGACGGGTTCCCTCTGCGCGGGGGAGCCCTCCTGCGCGGAGGCGAGAATGGCACACACGAAGATGACCCTGAACGAAAAAACGCTCCAGCCCACACCGACAACTACCGCCGACGTAGAGATCCGCACCGGCCTGGAGTTCCAGCGGAAGTTTACGGATGGAAAGATTTCTCCGTTTGACGCGGTCGAATGGGAACGCCGCGTCGCCCAGATCGGAAACGAGAAGGGCAAGACGATTTTCCGCCAGGAAGACGTGGAAGTGCCGAAGGGCTGGTCGCAGACCGCGACAAACATCGTTGCGTCGAAGTATTTCCACGGCAAGCTCAACACGCCCGAGCGCGAAGGCTCGGTGCGCCAGCTGATCGGCCGCGTTGTGAACACGATCGTCCGCTGGGGCGAGCAGGGCGGCTACTTCGCCAGCACCGATTCGTGTGACGCCTTCCGCGATGAATTGACCCACCTGTTGGTCGAGCAGAAGATGGCCTTCAACTCGCCGGTGTGGTTCAACGTGGGCGTGCAGGCGAAGCCGCAGTGCTCGGCCTGCTTCATCAACTCGGTTCAGGACAACATGGAATCGATCATGAATCTGGCCAAGACCGAGGGGATGCTGTTCAAGTGGGGCTCGGGCACAGGCACGAATTTCTCCACGCTGCGCGGCAGCCGCGAAACGCTCTCCGGCGGCGGCATCGCCTCGGGGCCGGTCAGCTTCATGAAGGGTTTTGACGCGTTCGCGGGCGTGATCAAGTCCGGCGGCAAGACGCGCCGCGCTGCGAAGATGGTGATTCTGAACGCGGATCATCCGGATATCGTCGAGTTCATCGACAGCAAGATGAAGGAAGAGCGCAAGGCGCAAGTCCTGATCGAGCAGGGCTACGATCCGGCGATCGACGGAGAGGCCTACTCGTCGGTCTTCTTTCAGAACGCGAACCATTCGGTCCGCGTCACCGATGAATTCATGCAGGCGGTTGAGGATGACCGCGATTGGTGGACGCGCAACGTCAACGACGGAAATCCGGTCGAAAAATTCAGCGCGCGCGAACTGCTGCACCGCATGGCCGAATCCGCCTGGAAATGCGGCGATCCCGGCATGCAGTACGACACCACGGTGAACCGCTGGCACACCTGCAAGAACACCGCGCGCATCAACGCCTCAAACCCCTGCTCGGAGTACATGTTCCTGGACGACACGGCCTGCAACCTGGCGTCGGTCAACCTGATGAAGTATCTGAATTCGAACGGCACGTTCGACGTCGAAGCGTTCCGCCACGCCGTGGACATCACCATCACGGCCCAGGAAATCCTGGTGGACAACGCGAGCTACCCGACGCCGAAGATTGCCGACAACTCGCACAAGTTCCGCCCGCTGGGCCTGGGCTATGCCAACCTGGGCGCGCTGCTGATGTCGATGGCGCTGCCTTACGATTCCGACGGCGGGCGCGACATGGCCGGCGCGGTCACGGCATTGATGTGCGGCGAAGCCTACGCGCAGTCGGCGCGCGCGGCCGAGCGGCTCGGACCATTCGAGGGCTATGCCGCTAATCGCGAACCGATGCTGGACGTCATCCGAATGCACCGCGATTCGCTGCGTCCCATTAAGCCGGAAAACCTCACGCAGCCTTCGCTGCTAAACGCCGCGCAGACTGCCTGGGACAACGCGCTGGCGCTCGGCGAAAAATTCGGCTATAAGAATTCGCAAGTTACCGTGCTCGCTCCCACCGGCACCATCGGCTTCATGATGGATTGCGACACCACCGGCATCGAACCCGACCTGGCCTTGGTGAAGTACAAGAAGCTGGTCGGCGGCGGCGTCATCAAGATCGTCAACAACACCGTCCCGGCGGCGCTGATGAAGCTCGGCTACTCGCCCGAGGAAACCTCGCAAATCGTTTCCTACATCGACCGCAACGGCAAGATCGAGGGGGCGCCCGGCTTCAAGGCGGAGCACCTGCCGATCTTTGATTGTTCGCTCGCCGCGGTCGGCGGGCGTTCGATCGCCTGGCGCGGGCACTTGAATATGATGGCTGCCGCGCAACCGTTCCTTTCCGGGGCGATCAGCAAAACGATCAATATGCCCCAGGAATCGACGGTCGAAGACATCATGCAGGCCTATATCGAGTCGTGGAAGATCGGGCTGAAATCGGTCGCCATCTATCGCGACAACTCGAAAGGCTCGCAGCCGCTATCGGCCGCGGGAGACCAGAAAGACACCGCGCAGCGGGGACAGAATGCCCTGGTAAAGGTGGCCGAATCCGCCTCACCTGTCGCCGAACAGCGCGAATTGTTCCGCGGCGCGCATCGCCGCAGGCTGCCCAGCGAACGATCGTCCATCACGCACAAGTTCTCGATCGGCGGCCACGAGGGCTACATTACCGTCGGCATGTATGAAGATAAGCAGCCGGGCGAGATCTTCATCAAGATGGCCAAGGAAGGCTCGACGCTTTCCGGCTTTATGGATGGCTTCGCGCTGTCGGTTTCCATCGGATTGCAGTACGGCGTGCCGCTCAAGGCGTTGGTGGATAAATTCATCAACACCAGATTTGAGCCCGCCGGCTTCACCGGCCATCCGGCAATCCCGTACGCCAAGTCCGTGCTCGACTACATCGCGCGGTGGCTGGGCGGGCGATTTATCTCTCCCGACTACCTCACGCACAGCGGCGATAGCGCATTGCCTACTTTGACGCTGGCCGAGCCGCTGGCGCTTCCTTCCGCCGTCGCGGCAGCCGAGGTTGATTCGTCGCCAAAAAATGCCGGGCCACGGCCCGTCTTCGACGGGGCGCCTACTTGTTCCGAGTGCGGCATGCTCATGACTCCCAACGGCGCCTGCTACAAATGCGAGAATTGCGGCGGCACCTCCGGCTGCAGCTAAATCAAACTCACAGCACAATTCCCAAAGGGGCACGGTCTTCCGTGCCCCGTTTTTTTGTGGAACACGCCTAGCGATTTCAGACCCTAAGCAGATCTCCGGAGGATGCCACAAATAGCAGCCAAAAATACTAAAGGGGCTCGACGGCGAGCCCCTTTCTGCAAAACCCCAATTCACCCGTCCCGGCATAGCCGGAACATTACCATCACCCCGGGACAATTAAGAAATCAGTTGTTCCTTATAATTGCAAGCAAGCTGCCACTCCTCTATGAATTTCGAATCTATTGATAGCTACTTTAGAATCAATTATTTAACTGAAAGAGAGGCTCTTGTATCCTTCGGTCGGATGTTAAAATAATACAGTGTTTCATATATTTCGTTGGCATCGCTACAGTATTTTGTATAATGCGGCTAAAGGGTTCATTCAGTTCGACCTAGACGCCAATGGCGCTTCGGATGGCGGAAGCGAGGGCTTCGGACCAATGAGTTACGTCTTCTGCGCGTTCGGCTTCGACCATAACGCGAGCTTTCGGTTCGGTGCCTGAATAGCGCACCACGATGCGCCCGGAGGTTCCCAGGGTCCGGGTAGCCTGGTCGATGGTTGCGGCGACAGCGGGTAGGGAATCGAGCGGGGGCTTGGATTTCACATTCACGTTCACTATGGTCTGCGGAAAAATCTTGAGGCCTCGCACCAGGTCGTCCAACGGACCGCGCAGCGCCACCAGACAAGACATTTTGAGCGCCGTAAGCAGCCCGTCACCGGTGGTGGCGTCATCCAGAAAAATAATGTGGCCTGATTGCTCGCCGCCCAGATTCGCGCCACTACGAACCATTTCTTCGAGGACGTAGCGGTCGCCCACGGGGACACGGGTGAGACTCAAGCCTTCGGATTCCAGAGCGTGCTCAAGACCAAGATTCGCCATGGTGGTGCCAATCACCCGGCGACCATTCAACTTACCTGTCGATTTCAGGAATCGCGCCACGGCCAACAGCACGCCGTCACCATCCACATGATGCCCGGACGCGCTGACGAACATGGCACGGTCGGCATCCCCATCAAAAGCCGCGCCCAGGGCCGCGTTTGTTTCGATCACCTTCTTTCGCAGGTGTTCGGGATGCAGTGAACCGCAGCCATCGTTAATGTTGCGGCCATTCGGCTGGTCGTGAATGGCAATCACTTCGGCGCCGAGGGAGCGAAAAAGCGACGGCGCGAGCTGGCTCGAGGCCCCATTGGCGCAGTCGAGCACAAGTTTCATTCCCGAGAGTTTTGCGCCCGGAATTACGCGCCCGCGCAAGTAGGCCAGATATTCCTCATCGAGTGAGCGGTCGGTGGGAACGGCAATTCCGTGAGGGGCGGTCTGGTGTTCCTTGTAATTGTGGATCTCAATTTCCAGGTGTTCTTCGACTTCATCCGGAAATTTCATGCCCGTTCCCGCGAACAGTTTCACACCATTGTCCTGAAACGGGTTGTGGGAAGCGGAGATGACCATGCCAGCCGAAAATTTTTTCTGGCGCACCAAGCAGGCAACGCCGGGCGTGCTGATAATTCCAGCGGAAACGAATTCGACGCCGTCATCGGCAAGGCCCGCGGCGAGCTGCGCGGCAATGTGCGGACCCGATTCGCGTGTGTCCATGCCGATGAGGACGCGGGGTTTCGCTTCGCGCTCCAACAAATATTTTCCCAGGGCGCGCGCGACGCCATACAGAGTCGAGTCGTCCAGCGGGTAAGTGCCGGGAATTCCGCGGATACCATCGGTGCCGAAAAGTTGTTTGGCCATAAAGAAGTCAGAATGGTGGAAATAGCTCGCCGGACAACTTAAAAGTCTAGCACGAGAGCTTCACTCGGCAGGGGGAGCAATGCCTCGGCGCGGCACAAGAGTAATGTGAAATTCCGAAGGCGAGACCTGCACGACGGTCGCGCCATACGGTGAGCCCACCATGTCGGGCGTGACCCGGATAAGTGCTTCGCCCGGTTTTCGGTCTCCTAGATCCAGGCGAAGGTTCAGGTCGGCCGGGATCAAACGCCGCAGCAACGCCGAGCGTCCGCGCACGCGCACGTGCATCGAATTGGGCACCTCGCCTGAAATCTCCAATTGAGAAGGCATGCTGGTAAATTCCAGCGGGACTTGAAGTCCAATCTCAGCGAACGGCTCCGAGGTGTAAGTCGTCCACAGTAGCAAGGAAATACTGAGCGCCAGCAGTTTCAATGGCGCATTGGCAAACACGTATTTGCGCAGAAACCTCATTGGCTATCTCCGCGCCGGGGTTCGCAGGCTCGCAAGCCCTTCCGGCGACACCAGAGTTGATCTGCGGCGCGAAACGATGTCGGCCAGCCGGTCGCTCAACTCATCGGGCGTGAGATTTGTTTCAATCGATCCGGCGGACGCCATCGAAATTGAACCCGTTTCTTCCGAGACCAGCACGACCACGGCGTCGCCATCCTCGGTGATTCCAATGGCCGCGCGGTGCCGCGTTCCCAGCTTGTTCGAAATCAGGGGATTGAGCGATAGCGGCAGGAAGCAGCCCGCTGCCGCCACGCGGGATCCTTCGATAATCACCGCGCCGTCGTGCAGCGGAGAACCAGGACGAAAAATGGAAAGCAGCAGATCGTAGGAAAGCTTGGCATCGAGCGGAATGCCGCTTTCAATGTAGGTCCGCAGACTCGCCTGGCGCTCGACGACGATGAGCGCGCCGATCCGGTTTTGTGAAAAATATTCGGCGGCCATTACGATGTCGTCGAAAATAGCCTTGGGGTTGTGCGAAGTAAACTTCATCAGCGAAAGGTTGCGCCCGAATCGCGAGAGCGCCCGGCGAATCTCCGGCTGGAAAAGAATAATCAGGGCTATGGCCACGTACGGCAGCAGCGTGGTGAGCAGCCATTCCACCATTTCCAGCCGCGCCCACTGAGCGCCGCGATAAAATAGAACGATCAGCGCAATGGCGATTATGATCTGCACCGAGCGAGTCCCACGCAATAGCTTCAGCAGGTAATAAATTAGAATCGCAATGATCAGGATGTCCAGCGCCGCTCGGAAGTTCAAGCGCGCCAGGAGATTCACAGGCAATGCGGCGGCCCACAACATGATCGTGACAGCTACGTTAGCGCAGCCGTGCTGCTTGGGGCAAGCCGTGTTTGAGCAAGTGCGCGGGTGTGGCGCAGGTGTGCTATGGTGAATTTGGCTTCATGATGCGCACCGAAGACATCCAAGTGACTTCGCGATCGAACCCTTCCCAGCGGGTGATTGCCATGGGAATTGTGTTCGCGTTCCTATATTTTGCCTCCAGCGTGGTCATTACGTTACTGCTCGCCGTGCTGCTCGCCTATTTTCTCGATCCTGTTGTCAGCACCTTCGAACGGGTACGCATTCCTCGCGTGCTGGGAGCGCTCCTGGTGCTTCTAATGGTCACAGCAATCGTCGGTGGATTTGGCTACCTGGTGGTTGATCGCTCCGAACAATTCCTCGCCGACTGGCCGCGCTACAGCACCGTTCTCCGCCGCTTCACGACGGCGCTTGACCGCAAGCTGTCCACCATGGAAAGACAGGTCGAGGCCATTTCGCCCGAGCCAGAGAAGGGGCGCGGGCCCTTACGCGTTATCCAAGAGCAGCCGGTTCGCGCATGGCTGTTTCTCGGTGTGGGTTCCATTTATTCCGCTCTGCTGGTGGCAACTTTTGTTCCGTTTCTGATGTTTTTCATGTTGGCCGGCAAGCGTCGTATTTGGAAAGCTACCATGAATTTGTTCCCTGACGACAGCCGGGCACGCGTTCAAGAGGCGCTTAACGAAGTCAACGACATGCTTCGGAGCTTCGTTGCGGGAAACGCCCTGGTCGCACTCATCTTGATTCTGGCGAGCTGGGCTTTTTTCTTGGCGATGCACTTGGACTATCCCTTTCTGGCGGGCTGCGTCTCGGGTTTGCTGAATCTGGTGCCCTACTTAGGCGCGGTGCTGGCGTGGTTGCCGCCGCTTTTGATCGGCACAGCCCAGTGGAGCACGGTTGGTCCTTTCCTTGGTGTCGTGGCCATGCTCACTTTCTTGCATATCATTGGTCTCAACGTTCTGATGCCTGCGATTGTTGGACGCCGCGTCCATTTGAATGCCCTTTCGGTTACCATTGCGTTGTTATTCTGGGGTTGGCTCTGGGGAGCGGTGGGCCTCATTCTGGCAATTCCGATCACGGCCACGATTAAGGTCATCTGCGATCACGTCGATGGTTGGGAACCCGCGGGACGCTGGCTCGGCGCGTAAACCTTCCGGAGTGTGCTTGAGCAGGAGATTGGCCCCTCGGACGCGGATTGAGTACGGGAACCGGAGGGAGTTCATCGCGAAATGAAGTCCCACCAGCGCATATTTCTGATTGTTCTTGTTGTGCTGCTTGTGATCGCGTGCGCCGGCTTGATTTTGACTAGCGGCTGGAGCACTCGCACGGTTTCGCTCGCCAAGCGTCCGCCCAGCCGTTCGCAGTCGCCCGTGGACCTGCGGCAGTTTCAAATGGCGCAAGCGCTGGTCGCGGTCGCCGCCACGCCTGAAGAACAGGACCTGGCGCGCGATGCGCTCCGCATGGCCGACCATGAAGTCGATTTTGCTTTCGCCTCGGCGATCTACCAAGCTGCTTTCCAGCCCGTGCCTTCCACTCCCGAAATTAAAGCCATCCTGGGACGGATCTCAAAAGCGGAGCAAAGCGTCGCCGAGAATGATGCCGACATCGCGCGCCTCACCAAACTCCTGGCAGGACCAAAGGAAAATCAGAAGGAGGCTCTCACCCAGCAACTCGAGCTCGCCAAGGCTCGCCAGGAATTGAACGAAGACGAACTCGCCGACGCTGACCAGGATTTGGAGCGGGCCGGTGGCGATCCACGAAGCCGCATCCAGCGCATGGTCGATGAGCACACCGCCTCGGAGCAGAATAGCGGCGGTCAGCTGGACCTTAGCATTGTGGGTAAGCAGGCCGGCGCGACACTGCCGGTTTCCAACTCTTTTCTTTCTGTCGCAGGCGCGTGGT
This sequence comes from Terriglobia bacterium, assembly GCA_041478355.1. Taxonomy (GTDB): domain Bacteria; phylum Acidobacteriota; class Terriglobia; order Acidiferrales; family UBA7541; genus Palsa-360. The sequence goes on from JBGOVX010000105.1 coordinate 8,240, forward strand.
ATGCGCTGCGCTCGATCGTGGGACGTTTGGACCGGGCAGAACAGGAAGCGAACACCGCGGCCGCTGCATTTTCCAGCCGCCATGACGAACTGGAACGCCAACTCGAACAGGCGGAGTCCCAGCAATCAAAAAAACTTGCCGGTGCATCCTCCGGCGCCGCTTCCGGAGAAAGCACGGCTGGTGCACCTTCCTCCGCGTCCGACCAGGCCAGTGCCGCGATCTTTTCCTATCGCTCACTTACAACGATGCAGAGAAGAATGTCCAGCCTGGACAGCCGCATTCGCAATCAACAGGACCTCGCGGGAACCTACGGACAGTGGAGCGCGCTGACCGCTTTGCGCGGCCGGAGCATGCTGCACACCCTGTTCGCCGCCTTTGCTTGGATGCTGCTGATTGCCTTGGCGGTCCTGATCGCAAATCGTTTCGTGGAGCGGATTTTCAATCGTCTGGAGCCGGATCAAAAGAGGCTGCTCACACTGCGCGCCGTACTGCACATTACCATGCGCGCCATCGGTGCAATTCTGATTCTACTGGTAATTTTCGGCCCTCCCAGCCAGATGGCGACCGTTCTCGCGCTGGCCGGCGCCGGCCTTACTGTTGCACTGAAGGATTTTATCGTCGGATTTTTCGGCTGGTTCGTGCTGATGGGGAAAAATGGAATTCGTCACGGCGATTGGGTGGAGATCAACGGTGTCAGCGGCGAAGTCATCGAAATCGGATTATTCCATACCGTGCTGCTGGAAACCGGCAACTGGAACGACGCCGGCCATCCCACCGGCCGCCGCGTGACGTTCGTCAATAGCTATGCCATCGAAGGCCACTATTTCAATTTTTCCACGTCAGGACAATGGCTCTGGGACGAACTGGAAGTCGCGCTCCCGGCGGATCAGGACCCCTACCCGATTGTGGAGGAAATTCAGAAAATCGTGACCAAAGAGACCGCAGCAAACGCTCGCCTCGCCGAACAGGAATGGGAACGGGTGGAAAATACGCGAGGAACTCAAGCGGTTTCGGCCGGACCAGCCATCAGCGTTCGCCCGGCAAATCTCGGTTTCGCGATTATGGTTCGCTATGTGACGCGCGCCAACCAGCGGCATCAACAAAGATTGAAGCTTTATCACGACATCGTCGACCTGCTACGCCGGAAAAATATTTCCGAGCCCGCAACGCCCCCTCCCGCGGCTGCTTCCAAACCGGCGACAGCCTAGCCGATCTCCCGCAGCTTTGACTACTTCTTCAACACCGTTTGCGCTAAACGGTAATGTAGCGTGGCTTGGCAAACGTGTGATAGGTTCACGAGTCGGGCGGTTCGCCAAGGAGCATGGCCATTTCCCAGGAGGTTCTGATGCGCAGATCACTCGTATTGATATTTGCACTTAGTCTTTCTGCATTGCTTCCTATAGCGCAGGCCCAGACAGAAAAGACAACATTAAATATCTACGTGATAGACGTTGAAGGGGGTAACGCCACGCTCTTCGTGGCGCCGTCCGGCCAATCCGTGCTTATCGATACGGGAAACGGCGGCGCGGCCGCAACCAGAGATGCGGATCGCATCATGGCTGCTGTCAAAGACGCAGGTCTCACGCAGATCGACAATCTGATTACCACGCATTGGCATGGCGACCATTTTGGTGGCATGGCGGAATTCGCGTCGCGTATCCCGATCCGGAACTTCATCGACCATGGCCCGAACGTTCAGCCGAACGCAACTGCGGACGCGTTTCTGCAAACCACTTACCCTGAAATTTACGCCAAGGCCAAGCACGGTGTCGCGAAACCCGGCGACACGATTTCAATTACCGGCCTGGACTGGCGCCTGGTTAGCTCCGCGGGCGAGGTGATAAAAACACCGCTCCCTGGCACTGGCAGCCCGAATTCGTATTGTGCAAGCTTCAAGCCCAACGATAACGACGGCGGGATCGAGAACGCCATGTCTGTCGGCAGCGTTATTACCTTCGGAAAATTTAGGATGGCGCATCTAGGCGACTTGACCTGGAATAAGGAATTCAATTTGATGTGCCCGGTCAACCGGATCGGCACCGTTGATCTTTGGGTGGTCTCGCATCATGGGCAGCCTATGTCGAATTCCGAACAGCTTGTGCATGCGATTCATCCAAGGGTTGCCATCTTGAATAACGGCACTCGTAAGGGCGGACAGCCTGATGCGATGAAGATTATTCTCTCCTCACCAGGTCTTGAGGACTTGTGGCAGCTTCACTTCTCTCTTCTCAGCGGGCAGGAATACACAGCACCCGGAATGTTCATCGCCAACCCCATCGACGACCAGCCGACATCCATGCCTTTGACTCCGATGGCCGCACCGCAACCGGGTCCAGGCAAGCCTCCGCCGCCGGCTCACAACGGAGCGTCTTATTGGATCAAGGCGTCGGCGCAGATGGACGGCTCCTTCACCGTCACGAACACTCGCAACGGCTTCAGCAAGACTTACAAAGCGATTTCTCGATAATTAGAGCGCCTGTGTGCTCAGAATTTTGGTGGGCCCGCCAGGATTCGAACCTGGGACCGACGGATTATGAGTCCGCTGCTCTGACCAGCTGAGCTACAGGCCCGACGTAGCTAGGCCCCTAATCTACCATCTGGTTAGCCAAATTGCATTCGGCATTAGAGTGTCCCAAAATGCAGCACTGTAGTAAATTCGTTGTACTCTTGCTCAACCCACAGGCCTGACAATTCGATTACCTGCCGGAACGTGTTCCTGCAATTGTACGTCGAACTGCGTCACGTGCGCCGCCATTTGATTCGTGAATTCTTCCCAGGGCTTAAATTTTTGTATTCGACGCGTGATATCATCCCGGCACTAGAGCCAACGGGCTTCCCTAAGACGACTCGTTGCGAAGGAGCGCTTGCCGATGCAATGGTCAGGAAGATGGATGTGGAATCCTTTTCGTTTCCGGAATATCGCCAATTTGTTGGTCTTATTGACCATTCTCGCGGGCGCTCGCGTTGTTGCGGCACAGGAGCCGATGGCCGCCCGGATCGAGCATGCCGGCAAGGAGCCGCAGAACTGGCTTACTTACTACGGGAATTACGGCGCGTGGAGCTACAGCCAGTTGAATCAAATTGGGCGCGAAAATGTGAAGCAGCTTGCTCCGGTATGGGCGTTTCCCGCGGGCTTCTCTACCAACCAGTCGCTTAGAGTGGGACTTGAGGCGGCGCCGCTGGCCGTGGACGGCGTGCTCTATTTGGTGGGCATGCAAAACAATGTGTACGCAATCAACGCGGTTACCGGCAAGCCGCTCTGGAGTTACATTTATCAATTGCCGGATGAGCTCGTGATCACCGGCAACAAGGGCGCGCGTGGGTTGGCGATTGGAGATGGGCTGGTGTACATGGCCTCTCAGGACGATCACATCGTCGCTCTGGACGCCAAGACGGGCAAAGAGGCGTGGAACGTGGTGATGGACGATGTGTCCAACTGCCGTTGTTCGATTACCTCGGCCCCCCTTTACGTGAACGGCAAAGTGATCAGCGGCGTGGCCGGAGGAGACGGGCCCTTCCGCGGTTACATCAATGCGTTGGATGCCAAGACAGGCAATCTGCTCTGGCACTTCCGCACCATTCCCGAGCCGGGTGAACCAGGGTCGGAAACCTGGGCCGGGGACTCGTGGAAAATAGGAGGTGTCGCAACATGGTTGCAAGGCTCCTACGATCCGGGATTGAATCTGGTTTATTGGGGAACCGGGAACGCTTTTCCAGACCTTGCAGGTCAGAGGAGGCAGGGCAGTAATCTGTATGCCGCATCGCTCATCGCTCTTGATGCCGACACCGGAAAAATGAAGTGGTACTACCAGGAGACGCCGCACGACGTATATGACTTCGACTCGAATATGGAACCTGTACTCATCGACGCCAGCGAAGAAGGCCGAGCGCGAAGGCTAGTCCTACACTCCAGCAAGAATGGGTATGCGTATCTGCTGGACCGCGAGACGGGCAAATTCATCAAGGCATTTCCATTTGCGGATACAGTGAACTGGTCGAACGGTCTCGACAAGGAAGGCAAACCGGTCGAAGCTCTGACCCCCTCGGAGAGCACTCTCGACCGTCTGACCTGCCCGGGTCCCGCCGGGGCGCGCAACTTCAACCACTCGGCTTACAGTCCGCGCACGGGCTGGTGGTATACCTCCTCCACCGAATTGTGCAGCC
>JBGOVX010000097.1:0-13530 GCA_041478355.1 Terriglobia bacterium
GACCGCTTGCGCGTGGTGATCCGCGCGGTGGACCGCTCCGCCAAGGGGCCGCAGGTGATTGTTTCACGCGCCGATCCCATTTTAGTGCAGCGTCTTTTCGAAATGGAAGTGCCGGAAATTTACGATGGCACCGTGCAGATTCGCGCCGCGGCGCGCGAAGCCGGAGAGCGCACCAAGATCGCGGTGCAGAGCCGCGACAAGGACGTGGACCCGGTAGGCGCATGCGTGGGCATGAAGGGCATGCGCGTGCAGTCCATCATCCGCGAATTGCGCGGCGAAAAAATCGACATCATCCCCTACTCGGAAGACACGGTCACGTTCGCGCAGAAGGCGCTTTCACCGGCCAAGGTTACGCGCGTTCAGATCATCGATCCCGAGACGCGTCACCTGGAAATTATCGTCGAGGATACCCAGCTTTCGCTGGCCATCGGCAAGAAAGGCCAGAACGTCCGCCTGGCCAGCAAGCTGATCGGCTGGAACGTGGACATCAAGAGCGAGGAAGAAAAGCGTCAGGAGATCGAAGCGCAAATGGCCGCTCTGACCGCGCCCGGCACGCCACTTTCCGAACTGGCCGGGGTGGGTCCGAAAACAATCGAACGAATTGAAACCCACGGCGTCACCACGATCGAAAAACTTGCCGACATGACTCCCGAACAGCTTACGGAAATTCCGGGAATCGGCGAGAAAATGGTCGAGAAGATACAATTGGCGGTCGCCGCATACTTCCAGTCGCTTGAAAATCCCCTGCCCGAAACCGAATCCCTGGAGGGCCTTGCGGAGCAAGAGGCCGCAGCGGGCGTTGCGGAAGAAGCCGAAGCCACCGAACAGGCAGTCGAGGCCGCCGACGTCGCCGCCGAACAGATCGAGGCTCCGACCGAAGCAGAGGAAATTATTGCTGATACCGAGGCGGAAGGCGAAAGCGAATCCGGGGATTCCGCCAAATCCGCGGAAGCGACCGAAGGAAGCGGCAAGGAGTAATTCCGGAGGGCAATGACAGAAGCGAATCAAATCCGCATCAACGAGCTGGCGCGCGAGCTTGAAGTCAAGGCAAAGCTCATTATCGACTATTTGCCCGAAGCCGGCGTCACCGAGAAGAAGACACATTCGAGCTCGATTGATGTCTCCGCGGCCGTGAAGGTGCGCCAGCACTTCCGCGACCTTGCCGCAGCGGAAGTCGCGGCGGAGGAAAAAGCTGCTTCTGACAAGGTAGCGAAAGAAGCCGCGGCCAGAGCGGCTCGCATGAAACCCGTTGCGGTCGCGCCACCGCCCCCTGCTGTCGCCGCTCCTGCTCCTCACGCTGCCGTTGTGCACGTGCCAGTTCCTCAGGCAGCGCCTGTCTTGGCCGTCCCAGCGCCTCCTCCGCCTGCAGCAGCGATTCCTGCTAAGCCTGCCGCGGCCCATCCGGTTGCGCACAAACCGGCAACAGCTCCTCCCCTTATTGCTAAGCCAGTTGCACGGCCCGTTGTGGCCCCGCCTGCGCATGCCAAGCCCGCGCCACCGGCAGCGCCCCCGGCGGCGAAGCCTTCGACTGCAGCACCGGCAGCACGGCATGCGACTTCTCCGGCAGCTGCAAAGCCAGGCGCAGTTGCGCGCCCCGCTGCTGCGGCAAAGTCCGCCCCAAAACCGAATTGGAATCCTCTACCTCCTGGCGCGCGCGTGAATCCTCCCGCGCCTGTGCGCCCGCCGGCCAGTCCACGTCCCGGCGCTCCGCCATCGAGATTTCCTTCACGTCCCGGCGCTCCTGTGCGTCCGGGACAGCCAATTTCAGGGCGTCCGGGACAGCCAATGCCGGGACGGGCGGGTACTTCACGGCCAGCGGCGCGTCCCGCTCCCGCGCTGCCTTCGGACAAAATTCCGCCAAAGGCGGAACCCGGCAAGCCAATCTATGCGCGCAAACCTGCCGCCCGAGCGCGACCCACGATGGAGAAGCGCTTTGAAGAAGGCGAGCGCAAGCTTCATCCGGTCCGCGCCCGAGTGGGCCCGGGCGAGCGGCGAACAGCGCAGATTGAGCGCGCCCCCGCGCCGCCTCCGCGCGAGCCGCGAGAAATTACAATCACCGAAGGCGTGACGGTCCGCGACCTCGCCGAAAAACTTGATGTTCGCGCCAAGGAAGTTCTGAAAATCCTTCTGGACCGCGGCATCTTCGCCAGCATCAATCAGGCGCTGGACACCGCGACCGCCACCAGTCTTGCAGAAGCCTTCAATGGCATCGTCAAAGTGCTCACATTCGAGCAAGATGTCGTTGAGGAAGTGGCCAGGGTAGAAAAACCCGAAAATCTTGAGCCGCGTCCCCCTGTGGTGACCGTCATGGGCCACGTCGATCACGGAAAGACAAGCCTGCTCGATGCCATTCGCGAGACCGAAGTCGCCGCGGGAGAGGCTGGAGGAATTACCCAACATATCGGCGCCTCGGTGGTTCACATCGATGGGCGCAAAGTGGTGTTCGTCGATACCCCGGGCCATGAAGCCTTCACGCGCATGCGCGCGCGGGGCGCGAAAGTCACCGACATCGTGGTGCTGGTCGTCGCGGCGGATGACGGCGTAATGCCCCAGACACAGGAAGCCATCGATCACGCCAGGGCCGCGAACGTTCCGATTGTTGTGGCCATCAACAAGATCGACAAGCCGGAAGCGCAGGTCGAACGCGTCAAGCGCCAGCTCTCGGAACGCGGATTGACGCCCGAAGAATGGGGCGGCGACACGGTGATGGTGGAAGTTTCGGCGAAACAAAAGAAAAATCTGGGCAAGCTGCTGGAAATGCTCTTGCTGGTTGCCGACTTGCGCGAGCTGAAATCCAATCCCAAATCTCCAGCCGCGGGGACGGTGCTCGAGTCCCGCGTGGATAAGGGCCGCGGCGCGGTGGCGACCATCATGGTGCAGACCGGAACGCTCCACACCGGCGACGTCTTCATCTGCGGCTCCGTCTACGGCAAGGTCCGCGCCATGTTCGACGACCATGGCCACCCGGTCAAAATCGCGGGACCCTCGACTCCGGTCGAAGTTCTCGGGCTGCAAGGCGCTCCCGAAGCGGGCGATCAATTCCAGGTGACCGACGAAGCGCGAGCGCGGCACATCGTCGAATTCCGCCAGAGCAAGCTGCGCGAGGCAACCCTGGCGCGATCGGCGGGCGCGCGAATTACGCTCGACCAGTTGCACGAACAGCTCAAGGCCGGAGACGTCAAGGAACTTCCGCTGATTATCAAGGCGGACGTGCAAGGTTCGGTGGAAGTGCTCAGCGAAATGCTGCCGAAACTTTCCGACGACCGCGTGAAGCTCAAGATTATTCACGCCAGCATCGGCGCTGTCACTGAAAACGATGTCCTGCTGGCATCGGCGTCGGGCGCGATCATCGTGGCGTTCAACGTCCGGGCCGACCGCAAGGCGTCGGACCTGGCGCAGCACGAAGGCGTCGAGATTCGTCTACACTCGGTGATCTACGAAGTCTCGGATGAAATCAGGAAGGCCATGACCGGGCTGCTCGAGCCGGTCTTCAAGGAAACGCATCTGGGCCGCGCCGAAGTGCGAAACACATTCCGCGTCAAAGGCGTGGGCACGATCGCAGGCTGCTATGTGCTGGACGGCATCCTCAAGCGCGACGCCGATGTCCGCGTGCTGCGCGACGGCGTAGTGGTTTACACCGGGCGGATCAGCTCCCTCAAGCGCTTCAAGGATGATGCCAATGAAGTGCGCTCCGGATTCGAGTGCGGAGCCAGCGTTTCCAATTTTAATGACATCAAGGTCGGGGACGTTCTCGAGTGCTTCCATTTGCAGAAACAACTCTTGGCCGAAGTCTCGGGCAAGATGTCAATGAGCGATTCCGCCTCCGCCCGGGTCTCGACCAAGGGGAGAGGCGACGCCTGAAGAAGTCGCGCCTCCACACGTCCCGCGTGTAAGGCGCGTTCGCAGGGATGACGATGCCGATCGGTTTACTCACCCTGGAAATCTACATTCCCGAAGCGCACTCGCTCAAAGACAAGCGGCAGGTGCTCCGCAGTCTGAAAGACAGGCTGCGGGGAAAGTTTAACGTCGCCGTGGCTGAGCTTGAGGGGCAAGACTCCTGGCAGCGTTCGGTCGTCGGAGTCGTCAGTCTGTCCAACAACGCCGGACACCTCGAACAATCGCTGCGCACCGTGCTCGAGGAATCCGAGCAGTTACTGGGGCGGGATCTGATCGGCCACGAATTGGAGGTCGTATAGCGATGCAAGGAACCCACACCCGGTGAGACCACGATGACGATTCCAGGACACCGGCACGAACGCGTTGGCGAGGAAATTCGCAACGAGCTGGGCATTATGGTTGCCGGCGAGTTAAAGGACCCCCGCATCGAGGGGCTGGTGACCGTCACCGAAGTCCGCGTAACGCCGGACCTCAAGCACGCGCGCGTGTTCGTCAGCGTCATGGGCACCGAAGCCGAGCAGAAAAGCACCATCCGGGGGCTGGCTGCCGCGGTTGGTTTCATTCGCTACGAATTGACCGAGCGGCTGCAGCTCCGCCGCGCTCCGGAAATCCATTTCACCCTCGATCATTCGGAAGAATACAGCCAGCGGATCGAAGAGCTTCTGCGCCAGACCAAAAAATCCGCGCCCTGATTCACGGCGGGTGGCGCGCTAAGATCAATTCCATGCCCCGACATTTTCAACCCGTGCCCATCGACGGCGCGTTAATCATAGACAAGCCGCAGGGCAAGACCTCGCACGATGTAGTGGCAGCCGCTCGCCGCATCCTGGGGTTTCGGCAAATCGGACATCTCGGCACGCTCGATCCGCTGGCGACGGGCGTGCTGGTGCTGCTGCTGGGACGCGCTACGCGGCTCGCGCAATTTTATGCGGGGCGCCGTAAACGCTACAGTTCCACGTTTCGGTTCGGCTTTGCCACCGACACCTATGATGCCGAAGGCGCCGCCATGGGCCCGGATACCGCACCGGTGCTCGACCGCGCTGAAATCGAGCGCCTGGCAGAGGCGCGCGTTGGCCGCTTTCCGCAAATGCCGCCTTCCTATTCCGCGAAAAAAATTCATGGGCGGCCCGCGCACCAGCTTGCCCGGCAGAATAAGTCCGTGGAATTACGGCCGGCGGAAATCGAGGTGTACGATTTCAGCGTTCGTGAGGTTACCGGATCGCTGGCCAAGTTCTCGATTGAATGCGCGGCAGGCACGTACATCCGCTCGCTGGCGCATGACATGGGCGCGACGCTCGGCTGCGGAGCGCACCTGGCGGAAATCGTTCGCACCGCGGTCGGCGAATTCACTCTCGATCAAGCGGTAAAGATCGAGGAACTTGAGCGAGCCGCCGCCGAGACTCAACTGGCTCGGTATGTTCTTCCGCTGGAGCGCTTGCTGCCGGAATTGCCCAGCATCACGGTCCTGCCCGTTGTGGAACAACGCATTCGCCACGGCTCCAAATTCGACATCCAGATTGCGCAGATTCAGCCTGGCCGCGTCAGTCCCGCGCAGGGCGCCACCGCGGAGCTTAATTCAGGGGAATGGAAACCGGCGCGCTTGAGAGTTTTTAACCAGCAGGAACGCCTGATTGCGATTGCCGAGCCTCTGGTGCTTCGCACGTATCAACCCATCGTGGTGCTGGAAGCCGAGCACTGACGCCCGCTCGGAGAAGTATTCATCCTTCAAAGAATTCCCGCAGCCGCCGCACGCCTTCGCGAAACTGGTCCTCGGGCGTAATCAAGCTAAGCACCAGAAAACCATCCCTCGAAAAATTGAAAAAGTGCCCGGGATGCACCAGGACCGAGCAGCGCTCGAGCACAGCGACAGCCAAGGCTTCATCGGGGCCGGTGGCCGGCGCACGCAGGATTGCGTACCAGCCTCCTTCCCTTTCAAGACGCGTGAGGAGCTTCGATTCACGCAGCGCGGCATCCAAAGCAGCCAGATTTGCGGAAATTCTCCGCTGCAATTGCGCTTGCAGCCCGTGGCGAAGCGAAAGAAGCTTTGGCAGCGCGAGCTGCACCGGCGTGCTGGGCGAAAGGTAGGTGTCCGCGATGATTTCGAGCCGTTCGACGGCCGTAGGAACCAGCGCTTGCGGACCGCTTACCACCATCCATGCGAGCTTCATTTGCGGGAGCAGGGAGATTTTTGATAATCCGCTGAGCGTGAACGTAAGCGCCGCGTCGTGGAGCGCGAAGGTTTGAGCCTGCGCGGATTCGCCGGTGTAATCGAGGAAAACTTCGTCCGCGACAATGGCCATCTGGCTAGATGCGCAAATCTCCCCTAGTTCTGCGGCCTCCTGCGGCTTGACGAACGATCCGGTGGGATTATTGGGATGCACCACTAGCACGGCCCGGGAACGCGCAGTAAGCGCGGCTCGAAGCAAAGCGAAATCGATTTGCCAGCCATGATCGTAAAGCAGCGGATACGGGATCAGGCGGATATCCGCTAAATCCGCAAGAAATTCAAATAGTGGATAACTGGGCGCGGGAACCAGCACTTCGTCGCCCGGTTCACACAGCAGCCGGAAAATGTGGCTATAGCCTTCGCTGGTTCCTGAAGTGAGCAGGATGCGCTCAGGATCGACCTCACCCGCGCCCTCGCCAAATCCGGCGCGTTGCCTGTAGTATCCGGCAACGGCCTCTCGTGCTTCGAGCAACCCCTTGCTTTCGGGAACGTACTCGAGCGCGCGCTGGTTGGTGAGCGCCGCAAGGATTTCCTGTTCGGGGTACGCCATTCCGCAGGTCGTGGGATTTGAAACCGTCAAATCAAATAATTCCTGGCCGCTGCGCCTGTGCTCTTCGAGCGCCTGCGTAAAGCGGTTAGGGTCCAGCCGCCAATTTGTCCGCGATGCAAACATGCCATGGGCCTTGTAGAACCAGAGGAGTTATACCATTGTTCGGAAAACCAAAGGTGATCGGAACAGGCTACAACAAATCCGGTGCTCCGATAATGACAGGAACATCTCGCGAGAGGGCGGGATTGCTTTAGGGGGGCGATGATTCTTGGCTACGCTCTGGCCTAATGATGGTGATGATGCGGCGCCGGCTCATTCGATTTGGGTTTTGAGGGGTCTTGGTGCTCTTCATCCTCATCCTTGAACTGGCTGATCGGATTGAGTTTTTCCATGTCCTTCGCTTCTTCGGGCGTCATGTGCGGCAGGTGGCGGATGAAGAGCACGAGTTGCCAGCTATCATCATCGCGCGCCGCGCTAAGGTCGCCCCACGCCGGCATTCCCGTCATCCGCACACCATTGCGAATGATGTAGTAGAGTTCGCCATCGGTGAGATTTTGGGTGGCCGGCAGGCGCATGTCCGGAGGTTTGGGATAGAGATTTTGACCGATCTCCGTGTTGCCGCTGCCGTCATTGGCATGGCAAGTCGCGCAGTGGTCTGCCCAGTGCGCCTTGCAGTGGGCTAACACCTCGGGCGTAGCCTTGCTAGTCCAGGGATTCTGCTCTCGCTTCGCATTGCGTGGAATGGCCATGTTGCGAACGGCGCGGGCAACCACGATTTCAAGTTTGGAAGGGGGCTTTTGGGCGCTGAAACCTCGACGAACGAGGCTGGCGCCATACAAGGCCGCCACGACCAAGATCGCGAGCACAAATAGAAGAACTGCCTTCCAGGCTTTCATGATATTCCGCTCCCAAAAATAAACTGTTCGATGTGTGACCTAATGATTCACCGGCTCGTCGGATTCGACTTTGCCGTCTCGCACGTGAATGATGCGGTGGGCTCGCTGCGCGACATCGTGTTCGTGAGTGACCAGAATAATGGTGTGGCCTTCACTGTGCAACCGCGCGAATATGGCCATGATCTCGTCGCCAGTCTTGGAATCCAGGTTTCCTGTAGGTTCGTCGGCCAGGATAATCGCAGGTGAATTCACCAGGGCGCGCGCAATGGCCACGCGCTGCCGCTGGCCTCCGGAGAGCTGATTGGGCTTGTGCTGCATTCTCCCGCCCAGGTCAACTGCCTCCAGCGCGTGTTTCGCTCGAACCTGGCGTTCCGCGGTCGGGGTGCCGTTATAGATCAGCGGCAACTCCACGTTATGCAGGGCAGTGGCGCGCGGCAGTAAATTGAAAGTCTGGAACACGAATCCTATTTCCTTGTTCCGGATGTAGGCCAGTTCGTCGTCGTTCAGGTTGCTTACCAAACGCCCGGCCAGCCAATATTTTCCGGACGTCGGCGTGTCCAGGCATCCGATCAAATTCATCAGCGTGGATTTTCCTGACCCGGAAGGGCCCATGATGGCGACATATTCTCCCTTGCGGATAATGAGGTCGACGCCACGCAGGGCATGCAACTTTTCCGCACCCATCTCGTAGGTCTTCCAGAGGCCTTCGGTCTGGATGGCAATCCCCTGGTCCACCAGGTCCTGGCGATAAAAGTCGGGCGAGATGGTTTCTACCGGCATCGCTCAATTCCTCAAACCTGGACGCACAGGCATTTTATTTGTCACTCAGTTTCTGGCTCCACGGGTATTAACGATTGGTCCTAAATTACTCAACAAAGCCCCAACGTATCTGCAGGCGGCAGACCCACTTCCGGGCGGGCACCCGGTCCGCGCTTCACTCCATACTGAATTTTACCGTCATTCCCAATCGGAACAAAGCGATTTACTCGTTTTCTACGAGGAAGCCCCTACATTTCGCGGGCAACCCGGCAACCCCATCCTTGATTCTTAGTCCGGCAGGTAGTGTAGCTGGTATCCATGCCCGGGTTTTGGGGTAAAGACGTCAAAAACAGGATCGCACAATGGCCCGCTGCACGGCATGGGGATTGCAGATTTGGCGCCAGGGTATTGATTGACGGCTGCATTACTGGGGGATAGAATCAAGCTTCCGAATCAAGGAGAGGTATGCTTATGAGCCGCGTGGGACGCATCGCGTTGTTAATTCTTCTTGGCGGAACTGCGCTTCTGCCGTTGGCAATATATGCTCAGGATAAACAAGATACCCCCGCCGCGGACAAGCAACAGGATACCGGAAAGAAAAAGGGCGATAAACCTCAAGATAGCAAGAAAAATCTGAAGAAGCTCGAGAAAGAGCTGGCCACCCCATACAAGAAATGGCTGCAAGAAGAAGTTCCCTACATCATCAGCGATGAAGAGCGCGCCGCGTTCCTGCAAATGCAAACCAACGAAGAGCGCGAGCAATTCATCGAGGCATTTTGGCAAAGACGCGATCCCACTCCCGACAGCGTCGAGAACGAGTTCAAGGAAGAGCACTATCGCCGGATCGCCTACGCCAATGAACGATTTTCCTCGGGAATTCCTGGATGGAGAACGGACCGGGGACGTATTTATATCATTTGGGGGCCTGCTGATAACATTGAAGCCCATCCGACTGGCGGCACCTACAATCGTCCTTCCAACGAAGGTGGCGGCACCACCGAAACGTATCCATTCGAGCAGTGGAACTATCACTACCTGGAAGGGATAGGCAGCAACATCACCATTGAATTCGTGGACCCCTCCAGTACCGGCGAATATCGCATGACCATGGACCCCGGCGAAAAGGATGCCCTGGCAAAGATACCCGGAGGCGGCCCCAGCGATCTCGAAATGATGGGCATGTCCACCCAGGCGCAGCGTTTTACGCGCACCGATGGTTCCACAGCTCCCAGAACGCTGGCGACCATGGGCAGTTCGAACGGAAGCGGAAGAGAAAGCGATAATGAATTCACCCGGCTCAACCAATTCGCCAAGGTGATGGCTCCCCCGCCGGTCAAGTTCAAGGACCTGGAAGAGGTCGTCAGTTCGCGAATCCTCCGCAATCAGATTTCGTTCGATTACCGTACCGATTTCCTGCGCATTACCGGCGATACCATCCTGGTTCCCATCACCGTGCAGATTCAGAACAAGCAAATGACGTTCCGCAATCGCGATGGCGTGCATACCGGAACGCTCAATCTGTACGCCAGAATCAGCACGCTGTCGGGACGCATTGTCCAGACGTTCGAGGACACCATTCAGCGGGATTTCCCGGATTCCCTGCTGGAGCCGTCGCTCAAGGGATATTCGATTTACCAGAAAGCAGTGCCCCTGCGTCCTGGCCTGTACAAGATAGACGTGGTCATGAAGGATGTGAACAGCGGTAATGTGGGCGTGCTGAATACGCGGCTGGAGGTCCCGGCAATTCCGGACGACAAGCTGTATGCCAGCTCGCTGATTCTTGCTGACCAGATGGAACCTGTTTCCTCCAAAGACGTGGGCGTCGGCCAATTCGTCCTGGGCTCGACCAAGGTTCGACCCAACCTCAACGCGGAATTTCATGCCGATCAGCCGCTCGGTATTTACCTGCAATTTTACAATCTGAAGGTCGACGACAAGACTCATAAAAATGACCTTTCCCTGGACGTCAAGGTGAGTCAGGGAACGCAAACCATCTCCCACAACGTTAAGACAGGCGCGGAGATTCAGCAGAATGGCGAGCAGGTTACATTCGAGCAAGTCATTACGCCGAAAAGTTTACCCCCGGGCAAGTACAAACTGGAAATTCAAGCGACCGATCTCCTGACCAAGCAGACTTTTTCCCGTTGGGCGGATTTCACCGTTACGCCGCCTGCTGTGAAAAATGTCGCGGCGAACGGCGCCACAGGGAGGTAACCAATCGTTATGAAGTCGACCTGGAGCACCCTGGGCTGGGTAATATTCATCGCTTTGGCCCTGGCCATCCCCGCGGCGGCCAAGCCAGGCTATGGCACGCTTTCCGGTGTGGTGCTGGACCCGGCAGGCACTCCTCAAATGGGAGCGACCGTCTGGCTGATTTCGGAAGCTAGCGCCACGCAACCCGTTTCCCGCCTGCTATCGAATCAACACGGAGAGTTCTTCACCGACCGCCTCAAACCAGGCCAATACTCGGTCCGCGTGTCGCTTGCCGGTTTTCTGCCGGCCCTGGAGCAACACGTTGCCGTCATGGCCAACCTCACCACGCTGCTTCGCGTACAGGTCGATTCGGTCTTCGCTTCGCTCGACACTCTGCGACGCAAGCCTGAGGGGCCGGTCGAACCCGATGATTGGAAATGGGTGCTGCGCTCCTCGGCAGCCACGCGCACGATCCTGCAATGGCGCGACTCCGATGAAGACCTCACTGACCGCGCAGCGGTTGCCGATCTCCCCCGGACCCAGCGCCCTCACGGACTGCTGCAGTTGACGAGCGGCGCCAGCCGGCCCGGATCACCTTCAAATCTATCTGATTCTCCCGCCACGGCAATGTCTTACGATCAATCACTGGGCGCCATTGGACGCCTATTGGTTGCCGGACAAATGAATTATGAAGGGGGAGCTGCGGGCGGATTCGCAAGCATTTGGCTACCCTCCGGAGCATTCGAACGCGGCCCGGAAACTACCTTCGTCATGCGTCAGGCTAAGATTGGGCCGGGCGTGAAGTTCCAGGGTATGCGCTTCGACCACTCCGAACGCCTCGCATTAACCGACCGCGTGTCTTTGCGCGCTGGCGCTGAATACCTGCGGGTTGGAACCGAAACGTCGGTTTCGGCGCTCCATCCGCACGCCCAGCTTGACGCGAAGCTCGCCCCTGGGTGGAAAGCGTCTATTCTAGTCGCCGCGAACCCTACGGTGGTCCAGTGGGGGCAGGCCGGCGCGCTCCAATCGGCGATCGCGGAGCTTGACAGCCTCCCACAAGTGCTTTTCCTCAATGGGCATCCGGTCCTCGAGGGTGCCTGGCATCAGGAACTGTCGGTCAAACACAAGGTAGCAGGCCGCGCAAGTTTGGCGGCTGCGATATTTCACGATGCCGCACGGCACCAGGCTATTTTCGGATCTGGTCCGGGAGGCGATCCTGCCTTCTTTCCGGACGCATTTTCAAGCGCATCGCTATACGACGGCGGTAAGACCAGTTCCTGGGGCACGCGTGTCGCGTATCGTGAGCAGCTTTCAGACAACATGGAGATTGCTGCCATATATTCCTGGGCCGGCGCACTCTCCGCGGCAGGCGAATTGAATGCCTCAGCAGTCGATCTGCGCGAAACCTTTGAGAGGCACAATCATAATAGTCTTGCCGCTCGCGTTTCCAAGAAGGTTCCGCGTTCCGGCACCCAGGTTACAGCCAGCTACAAGTGGATCTCCGGCTCGGTGCTTTCGCGCGTGGATCCCTTCGGTGAAGCCGCTTACCAGGTCGACCCGAACCTGCATCTCTCGATTCGCCAGGCGCTGCCAGGTTTGAACAGGAGATGGGAAGCCCTGGCCGATTTCGGTAATTTATTGGCTCAGGGATACATTACAGTGAAAGGCCAGGATTCTCGGGTGATGCTGGCATCGGAATTGCGATCGTTTAGGGGTGGGATAAGTTTCCAATTTTAGAATTGCCAGTTAATTAAAAATGGGATATATCTTCCAATAATGGGAGATTGGAAGTTTTTCCTCACTCACCCCTTAGATCTCTATATTTTTCACTTCGTTAAGCTTGGCAATGAAAATATATATTTTGGAAGTAAACTTGGTATAATCAGCATTAGTTGGGACATTGCCTGGGTACCCATGTGAGCGCTTCGAACAATGACAGCCTGAGAATCCGGTTGGGAGCAGCTGTCCTGGCTCTGGCGACCCTGGCAGCGATTGTCTTTGGCATCATCAATTTTCAGCAGCGCACCAAATTCGCTAGCCCGGACGATGGCGTCTCCTGGCTGGACACTCCGGGAGGCATCGAGGCCTGGCATATCGCCTCGAACTCCCCCGCGGCGAACGCAGGCATTCGAACCGGTGACCATGTCCTGTCGATCAATGATGTGGCGGTCCACGGGGCCGTGGATGTCACTAAACGCTTGTGGCGCATTGGGCTATGGTCGCAGGCCCATTACCGAATCGAGCGAGGTGGCAAACAGTTTGCGGCCCAGCTCATTATCCAACCGGCGGAGCGGCCTGCTTCGATTGAGAACTACCTGCGGATCGTGGGCCTGCTCTATCTGTTTATCGGATTATTCATTTTCGCGCGCCGCTGGAACGCCACGCGTGCCGTGCACTTCTACATTTTTTGCCTGGTTTCCTTCGTATTGTATTCCTTCCAGTATACGGGCAAGCTGAGCCCTTTCGACTGGGAGATCTACTGGACCGGGATTGTGGCCAGGCTGCTGCAACCCGCGCTTCTGCTGCATTTTGCGCTGGTGTTCCCGGAGCGCCGCCCGGTCTTCAAGTGGCGGAAACCTCTACTGGCGGCGATTTATGGCATTCCGGGAGCGCTCCTGCTGGTGCGCGTGCTGGTTGGACTGCGCGAACTGGGTTTCCTGCCTTCGATCGGGGCGCGGATCCTGCTTGACCGGCTCGATCTTGCTTGTCTGGGCATTTATTTCATGCTGGCTGCCGCGGTCTTTGTGAATAGTTACCGCCGCGCGTCTTCCGGCATCCTGCGGCAGCAACTCAAGTGGGTCACCGGGGGAGCCCTGGCCGGCATCGTCCCATTTTTGCTGCTGTATGTGGTGCCGTATTTTATGGGTATCGTGCCGCAGCCCTGGATGAACTTCTCGGCTGTATCCCTGGTGCTGATTCCACTTTGCTTTGGCTACGCCATCATCCGGTACAGGCTGATGGATGTGGACATCATCTTCAAGCGGGGCCTCGCGTATACCGCGGCAACC
>JBGOVX010000077.1:0-15422 GCA_041478355.1 Terriglobia bacterium
ATAGGGAAGGAATCCTTCCGGATCGGTTGCGAACTTCACTTGAATTCCGGGGATATCGTCCACGCTCGGAATGCGCCAGGGCTCCGCGCCGTTGGCCAGATATCCGTCGGACAAAATGATAACCGGCACCATGTATTTCAAAGCGATGCGGCAAGCCTCGACAGCCACCCAGAAGCAATCACCAGGGGTCGAGGGGGCCAGAACTGGAATGGGCGCCTCCGAATTTCGGCCAAACATGGCTTGCAGCAGGTCCGCTTGTTCGGTTTTGGTCGGAAGGCCGGTTGAAGGGCCTCCACGCTGAATGTCGCAAATGACCAGGGGCAATTCCACCATGACCGCCAGGCCCATCGCTTCGGTCTTCAGCGCCATGCCAGGGCCTGAAGTGGTCGTCAGGGCCAGACAGCCGGCATACGCGGCTCCAATGGAGGAAGTAATTGCAGCGATCTCATCTTCGGCCTGGAATGTCATTACGCCGAAGTTCTTGTACATGGAGAGCTCGTGAAGAATGTCGGATGCGGGCGTGATCGGGTACGAACCGAGGAACAATGGAAGGCCGGCCTTTTGTGACGCCGCCACGAAGCCGATCGCCAGGGCTTGATTTCCGCTGAGGTTGCGATAGGTTCCCGGAGTCAGTTTAGCGGGCGGAATTTCGTAGCTGACCTGGAATGCTTCGGTCGCTTCGCAAAAGTTATAGCCCGCGCGCATGGCCATCTTGTTCGCTTCGACCAGCAAAGGCTTGTTCTTGAACTTGTCCTCGATCCACTTGTAGGTCAGGTCCATGGTGCGGTTGTAGAGCCAATAGGACATGCCCAGCGCAAAGAAGTTCTTGCAGCGGTCCATGGTCTTGGTATCCAGGCCCAGTTCGGCCAGCGCGGTGCGGGTCAGGCGTTCCAGGCCCACCGAGAACAGGCGGTAGCCGTCGAGCGAATGATCCTCCAGCGGGTTCGAGGTAACGTGCGCCTTGCGCAAATCGTTTTCGGTGAAGGCGTCGCTGTTTACGATCAGAATGCCGTTGGCCTTCAGGTCGCGGACGTTCGTCTTGAGCGCGGCGGGATTCATGGCCACCAGCACGTCCACCGAATCGCCCGGCGTAAACACGTCGCTCGACGAAAACTGGATTTGGAAACCGCTGACGCCTGGAAGGGTTCCCGCAGGGGCTCGGATTTCAGCGGGATAGTCGGGGAAAGTAGCCAGGTCGTTTCCGTAGAGCGCTACGGTGTTTGTGAACTGGCTGCCGGTGATCTGCATGCCGTCGCCGGAGTCCCCGCAAAAGCGGATCACGGCCTTATCGATGACTTCGCGCTTATGCGTTCGGACGACTGGGTCCGTAGTCGTAGCCATGGCTTATTAAGACTCCAATCCAATAATTATGAATTTTTATTGCCTTGTATGCCCCGAAAAGAACCATCCGTTACGGGAGTCGAAGGTCCCAGAGGGCTTCCAACTGCCATGAGAAAGCATAACACAATCACTACTCTTGCGTAAGATGTTGGCCCTCCGCTGGTGTTAACAAAGCAGCATGAGGCGAATGTGCCTGTCAGGTATTGAACATAAAATGAAAATCCTAGCTTGCGTTTGCTGTAGCCCGCTTCTGTTGTCCAGAGCCCGCCGCCGCGTGAGAAGGATCAGGAGCGTAGCCTTTCTGCCAATTTGCCTTAGACCCACGTCACGGTCAGACTGGAATGAGCAAGACTGCATTTGCAAATACCGCGAATAAAAAAAGTGTCCACTGTGTCCATCAAATCTCTTGACTATTCGCTTTTGATTCGCCTAATATAGTGGCGGATTGCAGGAGCGCCCGATGACACTGACCAAGCGGCAAAAAGAAGTTCTCGATTTTCTTGTCACGTTCATGAATAAGCACGGGTACTCGCCCAGCTTCGAGGAGATTGCACACTCTTTGAAACTGACGTCGCTCGCCACGGTCCACAAGCACATCACCACGCTCGAACGCAAAGGATTCGTGCGGCGCGGTTACAACCAGAGCCGCTCGATTGAAGTGCTGCAGCTTCCCAAGCAGGTGCGCGAGCAGGTGCTTGACCGGCACACGGTCGAGCTGCCGCTGCTGGGCCGCATCGCCGCGGGCAAGCCGTTGGAAGCTCTGGAAGACCGCGAAACGCTTTCGCTCGGCGAATTCGCGCGTTCCGACAAGACCTTCGTATTGCAGGTAAAGGGCAGCTCCATGATCGAGGACCATATTCTGAGCGGGGATTACGTGGTTATCGAACCGACACAAGTGGCCAACTCCGGCGAAATTGTCGTCGCGCTGGTCGGCAACGACGAAGCCACGCTCAAGCGTTTTTACCGCGAGTCGGGCGGAAAGATTCGTTTGCAACCCGCGAATTCGGAGATGGCTCCGATGATTTTGCCGGCTGCCGAGGTTCAAATTCAGGGCCGCGTGGTTGGCGTTTTGCGCAAGTATTGAGTTTTCGCGGCGCATTTTTCTGGTAAATCCTGTTGCGCGCAATCCTGCATTGTTGTACCGTTTGAGTCCCTAGCCGGGCTCCCAGCCTGCGTTACTTTCACGAATACCGCGCCCTTTATACCCCTGTTCCATTTTGAAACAGAGGACTACAGTGTTTTGCACCCCGGTCCAACACCCGCAAGCACAGGTGGAAGGGCAACCGAGGAGGGCCCAAAGATAATGTGGGGAAATAAAAAACCAGAAACAACGCAACCGACTGCCGCGAATATGCCTGCAAAACCAGAACAGGTAGCAAAGCCGGCTTCGGTAACAACGGAGGGAACACCCATGAGCACAGATGCCACGCGCCCGCTAAACACCACGCCGTCCGGTTCACCCGCGCGGTTAGGAGCCGGCTTGCACATAAAGGGCGAAATTTCCGGCAACGAAGACCTGCAGATTGACGGCACCGTCGAAGGGCTGGTCCAGCTCGAAGACCGCAAGCTAACCATCGGCTCCAGCGCTAAAGTGACCGCCGACGTAGTGGCGCGCGAAGTAGTCGTCTATGGCAACGTAAAGGGCAATCTTCGTGGCCGCGACCGTATCGAAATCAAGAAGGATGGGTCAGTGGTTGGCGATCTCACCACCGCGCGCATCATGATTGAGGACGGGGCGTACTTCAAAGGGTCGATTGAAATCGATCGTACAGCAGCAGGCAGCGAAACCAGCCTTAATAAGCCGTCGTACTCACGAGCCGCCGCGGCTACCGGCACACCGGCTGTAACTCATACGCCAGCGCCGCTCGCGCCAACAACGAAGACAACGGTCTAGATTTTCTCGCCCGCGGTGCCGCGTCGCATTTGCAAGCACGGACGCGTTGCACCGCAGGGCGATTGGCGTCCAAGAACATTCCGCTACTCAACGCATGCCGTAATCTTGCCTTGCAGTCCTGCCCACGCTGGTTGTTTAATGCCCAAGAAAAGGCGGAAACTTAAGGCTCTATACTCTTGACGGCAGCTTCCACCGGGGCCACTTCGCGGTGTTTTGACGGCAACGGCATGGCTATCAGCCCCATGGCCATGAGCGCGGCGAGGAAGGCGAGCGTCGCGCTGCCATAGAACACCACGGTCCACGTTCCGGCCTTTTCAAATAATCGTGCAGCCAGCCAGCCTCCCAGGATCGCAGACACTCCCTTGGAACTGTAAACCAGACTATAGTTGGCGCTGGAATTCTGGCCTCCAAAAAAATCGGCGGAGACTGCCGGGAATAGAGAGTAAATCTCGCCCCAGGTAAAAAACACAATCGCTAATAACACAATGAACCCCAGGGGGGAGTGGTTTCCAAAGTACAGGACGCTGACCAGCGCGAACGACTGTATTAGAAACGCTATGATCATGGTCCGTTCGCGGCCTATGTGGTCAGATACCCAGCCCCAGAATATCCGGCCGCTGCCATTTGCAAGCGGATTAATAAATATTGAAAGCGTAAGCGCTGCCTTGCCGATGGCGAGCGTATCGGCCACCGAACCGATCTGCGCAGTTGCCATCAGGCCGCCGATGCCCATCATCAGCATCATCATGTACAGTACATAGAATTGGGGAGTTCGCAGCATCTCCAAAGAGGTAAACTGCTCCGCGTGGCTTCGCAGCTTGAACCTGCTCACTCGTTTCTTGCCCGCAATTTGAGGGTCGTTCGGATCCGGATTGATGAGCAACTGGGCCACGCAAAAAATCACGATTCCCTGTGCAACACCTGTATATAGGAAAGCGGCCCGGTAGTCCTCCACGCGAATAACGTAAGCTATGGCATAGACGAATAGAGCGGCGCCGGAACCAAATCCGGCAGCGATGAGCCCAGAGGCCAGCCCCAACTTGTCCGGGAACCATTTGAGTCCCACGGTC
The DNA here is from genome assembly GCA_041478355.1 of Terriglobia bacterium. Taxonomy (GTDB): domain Bacteria; phylum Acidobacteriota; class Terriglobia; order Acidiferrales; family UBA7541; genus Palsa-360. The sequence continues at coordinate 4,306 of JBGOVX010000077.1, forward strand.
GTCGAGCCGCAATAAATCACCGCCGCTCCAAACCCCGCGATGGAGTAGAGAACATACAGCTCGGTGAGTGTTTTGGCGTAGCCCATCCCAGCCCAACCCACTCCACAGAGCACGGCCGCAAAGGACATAAAAATGCGCGGACCGAAGCGATCCATGAACCAGCCCGAAACCGGCATCATCCAAGTCTCGAGCAAAATGAAGAGCGTGAATCCCAATTGAACCTGGGATAATTTCCATCCGGTAGCGCCAATGATCGGCTTTACGAAAAGGCTCCAGGAATACTGGAGGTTCGCGATCATCATCATCGCGATGACGGAGGCAACGAGGCGAGCCCAACGATTCATGAATTATCCTTTCAGAATGACGGACAACGCCAGATGCGCTGCTCGTCAAAACCTAGCGTGAGCTGGCCTGCAAAATCTCTATAAGACCATTTGGATTGGACATGAATTTTTGTGATTTCACTCCGGCGCAATATAGTATCAAATTCGAACGTCGCCGCGCACCCGTTGAGCCACACCAACTCCCTTGCTGCCCTTTGGCAAAGGCAACACCCGCACCCACAAATAAAAAATAAACGAGTCCCGTGCGGCCCGGAAACAGGGGCGCACAGAGCTCGAATGATGGATTCAAGAGGCGCTAGTTGGTTGGCGGGCGGTTGGGATTAATCTCGACACGGATTTCCGAGCTGCAAGTTGCCGATCCGCCCCGGCCATCATCGACGTGCAACGTGACCTTGTAAGTCCCTGCCGCGGTGCCGGCAGAAAGCCAACGCACCTTAGCTCCAGTTCCATCGACGCGGCCACCACTGGCCGACCACGTATAGGTCAGCGGGTCGTTATCCGGATCGCTGGCGGTCGCTGTGACCGTAGCTGTGTCTCTCGAATCCACAACCACCATGCTCTTATCCGATGAGCAGGAAGCAGTGGGCGAATGATTTTCTGGCGGGGCTTTCTCCGGCGAAGATGCGGCGCCGATCTTGAACACAAAACCGTGCCGGTCATCAGCGCCCTTCAGATTCAGCATGTAGCGGTATCCGGCGTCGAATGCGATGTTTTTCCAGGGATAGATTCGGACTCCCCAAACACTATCGACCGGATCTCGAGCGCCGAAGACTGTGTCTGGAGTAAAGCTGTTGCCACTGGTGGTAAACATCACGGCTGAGTACTCGCTCATCGGCTGAATTCGGCTTTCCGGAAACATGATGAAACCCGCACCGGCTCTAAATTGATCCGCCATATGAACAAGTGTCTGTCCTGAATCAACCGCATCTTTAGTGAACATGAATCCAGTATTCAGTGTTGCTGTGATGACATTGCTCCATTGCTTGCTCAGCGCAATGGAAACCAAGTCGCTGAGCGGGCTTGCTTGCGTGCCGTTGGCGAGGAGTTGTTCGAGGCGCGTCCGCGTCGAGATGACCACGTCATTGCGGACAGAAAGGCTGACGGGATCTCCGCGCCGCTCGGAAAGAAATCCCAATTTCAGCCCTAACGTGATGTTGCCGACCCCACCGTTATTGCTGGCCGCAAATGGAAAATCTTCAACGTATCCAGGAGTGCCCACGCCCAGCGGTGTAAGCGTGGGGAAAATCGTGCCCGGATATAGTGGAAGACCGCTAAAGAAACTCGACAGGCTCAACTGGGTGGGGTTTCCGATATGTGTGTGTCCGTACGGCACAAAGGAACCGTAGAAATTTATCCGGTCCGTGATGCCATAACTCAAATCCACGCCAATTTGGAACACGGTGACGCTTCCCGGCATGCGGCCAAACTTGTTTCCGTATCCGGAAATCGCAAAACCACCTTTCGGCAGCGTGTCCCCGGTCTCCACGGTAAATAACCCTATCGTTCCGGTTGTCGCCAGCATTGGCGTGAATTTGGGCGCGGGACGATATTCAGACGATCCGCCATTTTTCTGGTCTGGTTTCTTGTCCGAGGCCTGTTCCGCCGGCCATGCAGGCGTACCCGCATCGGCGGAGGGATCCTCAAATGTCGCAGACTCATCGGCTTTTGTATCCGAAGAAGCCGACACCGCGGTCTCATCGATTTTCTTGTCGCCGTTTGCTCTTTTCGACTTCGCCGGACTGCTTGCGAAACCAGACAGCGGCAGCAGCATCGCGAGCATCAACAGTGCACCAGCCCGCACGGACAATCGCATCATCATTGCAAACCTCTCCCCCAGCTAAATGTCGAACCAGAATTGCCGACCACTTCACAATTAAGAAGTATTCCGGCCTCGGGCGCAAGCCTCGACTACGCCGAGTTTTCCAAAACCACACAAGACCATCGCCCGTCATTAAATGGTATTTGTTCAATGGTGAAACATTCCCACCGTGGAGTTTGCGGCATTTTGGAAACAGGCATATACTGCGCCGCAAGATTGCATCTTGGAGGTGGGGATATGGCGAAGAAATACTTCACAATTCTGCTGTTCGCGCTGGCCGCAATTCTTGCGCTGGTAAGAACCACACGCGTCACCGCGCAGAGCCGCGAAGGCATGCAGACAGCCGCGCCGCCGCAGCTACCGCTGCGTCTGGTCGAAAATTTTCTAAAATACCCGGCTACCTACGTGATGGGCGAAGTGATCGGCGTCGCCGTGAATTCAAAAGGTCATGTGTTCCTGCTCAATCGAGGCTATCACCCGTTGCTCGAGTTCAACCCGGACGGCACGTTCGTCCGCTCGATGGGGGAAGGATCGGCGCTATTCGATGGCGCCCACAGCATTCGCTTCGATCCGCAGGACAACCTGTGGTACATCGATGCGGCGACGAACATGGTCATCAAGTTCGACACCGAGGGCCGCACGCAGGAAGTCCTCGGGATGCGACCCGAACCCTGGACCTGGCTGACGCATGTGATCGAGCACGCAGTTCCCGGTAAAGCTACCTTCTATCAGCCAACCGACGTGACCTGGGGCGCGGATGGCAGCGTCTTCATTTCCGACGGCTACGGCAACTCTCGCGTGGCAAAGTTCGACAAGGAAGGCAACTTTGTGAAGTCGTGGGGCGAGCGCGGCAACGGGAAGGGCGAATTCAGCACACCGCACAGCATCGTTATCGACAAGAATCAGACGCTGTACGTGGCCGACCGTGGCAATAGCCGCATCCAGGTCTTTGACACCGAAGGTAACTTCAAAGAGGTCTGGAATAACCTGCCGGGCCCGCCCTGGTCGTTCTGCATCACCCCTGGGCCGAATCAGGTGATCTATGTCGGAAGCGTAGGAAAGATCTACAAGCTCGATCTGACTGGCAAAGTTCTCGGCACGTTCGGGCACGTCGGACGCACACCTGGAACCATGGACTGGGTACACGCAGTCGCCTGCCCGGACGAGAAAACCGTGTTCGTCGCGGAAGAACAGGCCTGGCGGCTGGACAAATTGGTCGCGCAGTAAACTTCATCGGCCCAGTAAGAAAATCGATATTTTTAAGTTCAGGCGGCTTGCGGCCAACTGCGTAATTTACTCCCGGTCGGAGCCCAATTTCAGTAGCGGTAATCCAAGCTGCCGGAGTGAAACTCATACCTCAAAATTACCAGGCTGTCGCCTGTTACTTGGCCGGTTCGTGGAATGGCAGGGAGCAGGGGATTGCCCTGATTCAATATGTGATAAACGCCGAGCTGAAATCCCAACCTGAGATGTGGCAGGATTCGCTCCTCCCAATAAACCTCGGCGCCTTGCGTGCGATTGGACTGAATTGGGCAACTTGTTCCCCATTGGCATCCGGTCGGAAACACATATTCGAGATATATGCGCCCGGGGTAACCGGCGATCATTTCCCGGATTCCAATCCCTGCCGATGGCGCCCAGGAATGCTTGTCGAATTGAGATGTCCACAAGTTGGATTGCCGCACACTCCCGGTTAACGCCAAGCTGTCGGTTATCCAGTAAAGACCAGTGGCCTTCGATTTGAAGGAGTTGCCGTCATTGGTAATGTATTTCTTGTCCGGCGAATAGGAGGCGCGTCCTTGCACCTCAAAATGGCGTCCCACTCGATGTTCAAACGAGGGGCCAAAGGCCAGGTGAGGCATCTTGAACCCCAGGCCAGATTCGCTGCCTGTCTCAGAGTCAAACAACCAGCCAGTAGCAGAAATCTTGCCAGATGGTAATGACGGCATTCTCCCAGCGGGGAATGCTTGCGCCCGCGATGACGAAGCAGATATCAAGACCAATAGCACCGCCCTGGTGATTCGCCACATAATCGTTCTCCTGCAGATGGACCTTCTACGCTTTATTCACCGCCAGCATTGAACTGATGCGCAGGCGGCCAGGCAATTGGGAGGGTATCGTCGAAAGTGCCGGCCGGGTTCCAAATGCATTTCGTCAGCGGCCAACTTCCTTTTCGATGGGATGCGAAATGGGAAGGAGCAAAAACGGGGCCAATCCAAATGGAAAGCTAACTGCTTACCAGATAAGGAGATCAATCTATCCGCACTTTTAATAGCGCTGGAATGCAGACCAATTTAGAACCGGGGAGCAAAACGGGCGTTTCATTTCGGTATTTGAGCAGCCCACTAGGCAATGCTGTGGGTCCTTGCGATCATAGCTTGGCAGAGACGTAAGCTACTGGTAGATTCGATGTGAGGCGCCGCCTCGCACGCAGGGGGATAGCGCAAAAATCCAAATGATTGATCCGACCCCTTTCGAAACGACAAAACCCGCTCCTGATCGCATCCTGATCGTCGAGGATGAGGAAAACGCGCGTATCGGGTACGAAGCCCTGCTGTGCAGATGGGGCTACGAGGTCCTTGGCGTCGCGAGTGCCGAAGTCGCTTTAGCGCGCTTTTCAGAATTTGCGCCCGCGGTTTTGATAGCCGATGTCGAACTGCCGGGAATGAACGGCCTCGATCTGCTTGCCAATCTGGGCGAGGAACTGCAGACCGTTCCGGCGATCATCATCACCGGCAAGGGGAGCGAAGAGCGCATTATCGCCGCAATCGAAGCCGGAGCATTCTGGTACATCGAAAAGCCGCTCAAGGGCGCAGTGTTGCGCTCACTGCTGGACCGCGCCCTGGGCCGCGTTCGCGACCGGCGTCAAGTGGTGGCGCTGACAAGACAATTGCGCGAAGCGGGAAAACTTGGCGATCTGGTCGGCGGGTCCAAGGTCATGCAGGATATCATGCGGATTGTCGAGCAGGTTTCGCCTTCCTCCGCCTCGGTGCTCATTACAGGCGAGACCGGTTCGGGCAAGGAAATCCTGGCGCGAACCATCCATCGGCTATCCCCGCGCGCCGAGAGGCCTTTTATCGCTATCAATTGTTCGGCAATTCCTGAATCACTGATGGAAAGTGAGATCTTCGGGCATGAACGCGGCGCATTTACCGGCGCGGCCGAACGGCGAATCGGGTGTTTCGAACTGGCCGATGGCGGCACGCTTCTGCTCGACGAAATCGGTGAAATGCCGGCAGCCACACAAGCGAAGTTGCTCCGCGTGCTCGAGGACCACAAGGTACGCCGCCTAGGTAGCAAGGTAGAAACGCCCGTGGATGTGCGCGTGCTCGCGGCGACCAACAAGGAGCCCGAACAGGCTGTCGCGAAGGGCGAATTGCGTCAGGACCTCTATTTCCGCTTGAACGTGTTCCACATTCACTTGCCGTCATTGCGTGACCATAAGGACGACATCCCGTTGCTGGTGGAACATATCTTGCGCGATCTGAATGTCAAGCACGCACGCCAGGTCCGGGGAGTCAATCCTGAAGTGCTGGAAATGTTCGCGGGATATTCGTGGCCTGGAAATGTTCGCGAGCTTCGCAATGTGCTCGAGCGCGCGGCGATCGTTTCCAATCGCGATTTGATCGGCCGCGCGAATTTGCCCGCTGATTTCGGACGTTCCACGGCGGCTGTGTCCGACCTGACCTCACTCCGCTTCCCCCTGGGAACCACGGTGGAAGCCGCCGAGCGCGAGCTGATCCTGCAGACGCTGGCTTCGACAAATAACAAGACCCGGGCAGCCGACCTTCTGGGCATCAGCCTGAAGACCTTGCACAATAAATTGAAGGAATACGAGGCAGCGAAGGCTCCTTCGCAGTGAGCCGCTGGGCGCCCATGCAACTCCGCCTGAAAACTAAGATCACGCTGATCATGGCTTTGCTGGTGCTGGCTGTGGTGGGGGTGAATTCCACGCTGTATGTTGCCACGCTGATTCGTCAAGTGATACGCCAGGCGGACAATCGCGCGCGCTTGGTTTCCCAACACGTGTTCTTCCAGATCCAAAGCGCGCTTGCAGATGCGGCCAAGGCCGGCGAAGCGCCGGCATCAAGCAGCCCCGAAGATATGCATGCCTATGTACAAGGGGCCCTGAACGAAAGCGCCGCGCTAACTTCCCTGATCGATGCCGAAATGGGTTATTCCCTGCTTATCTACGAAGTTTCCATTTCCGACGTCAATGGCACGATACTGATCTCCAGTGACGCTTCCTTGCTGGGAAAGACATCGCAGCCCAGACCGAATTTTGCGCGATTAATCTCCAGCAGCCTACCGGCTCAGATTCGGGCTATCTATGGGCCCTCTCGAACGTACGAAGAAACATTTGCCTTCAATCTGGGACCGCCGGGCAACCAAGTTCCGTTCGGAGTGATTCGAGTGGCGGTACAGACGGGTCTGCTGCGCAACGAAATTAATCCCGCGATCCGTTCGGCGGCATTGCTGGCCCTGGCATCAGTGGGAATTTCAGTTCTTCTAGCGGCGCTGGTCAGCAGCTTTGCTCTCGCCCCATTGAAGCGCATTACCGCGCAGTTGGACCGCATCTCCAAAGGCGAATTCGACCAGAAACCCATCGAGACCCGGGACGAATTCGGCCAGGTCAGCACTAAGATCAGCCAGATTGGAATGCAACTGCGCGGCGTTCGGGAAATTTTCAGCACTTTGCGCGAGAACCTTGACCAGGTTCTCGGCGGCCTCGACGACGGCTTGCTGCTATTCTCCCTCGATGGCCGCGCCGTAATGGTCAGTCCCGCGGCGGAGCGTTTTCTTTCCATGCCGGCCGATAAGCTCCTGGGCCGCCGCGCGGAAGATATTTTCCCCGCCGATCATCCTCTAAGAGAAGCGGTGAAGCTGGTGGATGGCGAGTTCGAGCCTGTAGCGGCTGCCGAAGTGATTTTGGCAAGCCCCAATTCGCCGGCCAGGCGTGTAGGCGTCAGCGTACAGGTGATCACCGAGGGCGGGACGCGCATGGGGGCCCTGGTCACTTTCACGGATCTGGAATCCCGGGAACGCATCAGCACGCAATTGCAGGTGTCGGAGCGCATGGCGCAGCTTGGCCGGATTACCGCGGGGGTGGCGCATGAAGTGAAGAATCCCCTGAACTCGATGCGCTTGTGGCTGGAAAACTTGAAGGCCTATTTGCCCCTGGGTAATGACGTGCCGCAGCAGGCGGTTCGTATCCTGGACAGCGAAATCGACCGCCTGGATAATGTAGTGAAACGCTTTCTGGATTTCACGCATCCTCCTGAAATGCGCCAGGAAGAATTGGATCTTAAGAAATTGCTGGAGGAAGTGATTGCCGTGGAAAAGCCGCAAATGGACCGCACCAACGTGAAATTGGAAACTCGATTCGCCTCCGGCGTTCCGCCAGTGGTGGCGGACCGGCAATTGCTGAAGCAAGCGGTCATGAATTTGTTTTTGAACGCCGTCGAGTCGATGCCGGGAGGCGGGCGGCTAACTGTCTCGCTCCAACGCCGCGGCGAGATGGTGGATATAGAAATCGAAGATACGGGCCGAGGGATTGCACCCGAACACCGCCAGCGAATCTTTCAATTATTTTTTACGACGCAGCCGGGGGGGAGCGGAATCGGACTGGCCAGCACATTTCGCACTGTGCAGCTTCACAATGGTTCGATAGACTTTAAAACCGAAGTGGGCCGTGGCACCACGTTTCGAATCGAGCTGCCGCTGGCCCATCAGATGGATCCTGTGCCCTCCCGACTGCACGGTCCGGGCGCGGCGGCAGGGCGGAAAACTTAATGCGACATCGTCATATTCTCGTCCTATTGTGCGCCGGCGCTGTTGCCGCGGCGGGGTGCGCCAACAAACATATCGTTCGCGCCGCTCCTCCCTCTGTCAGCGCGCCTCCCCCCGAAGAAACACCTCCCGCCCCGCCGCCAGCAGTGGTTCCCCCGGAGGAAGCCACGACGACGGAACCACCCGCTGAAATTGTGCTTCCCACACCGCCGCCCGCGCCTCCCAAACGTCCCGCGCCACGGCCGAAACCTGCACAGCCGGAAATTGCTGAACCACCGCCTCCCAAGCCGGCGCCACCGCAGATTTCGCCCCAACTCTCCGCCAAGGACTTGGAAGCGACCAAGGGCAGAACCATCTCCAACATTACGACGGCCGAAAAGAACCTCCAGGCGGCAAATGGCAAGCAATTGAACGCTGCTCAAAAAGACCTCACCGAAAAAATCAGCGGCTTCCTCAACCAGGCCCACGAAGCGATCCGCGCCGATGATTGGGTTCGCGCGCAAAATCTTGCGGACAAAGCCCGAGTGCTTTCCACCGAGCTGGTGAACTCGTTTTAGCGCCACCGTGTTTCGCTGTTCCCTGTCACTTTGCTGGTAAGATGATGCTGTGAAGACATTTGACGTCGTTATCGCGGGCGGCGGCATTATCGGCTGCTCGATTGCTCTCGCACTCGCGCGACGCAATCTTCGCGTCGCGGTTCTGGACCGCCAGGAACTTATGCGCGAGGCCTCCTGGGCCGCGGCGGGCATGCTGTCGCCGGCTCCGGACTGCGCCGCTGTAATTCCCGTTCTTCCACTGGGCCGCGCCAGCCTGGCCCTTTACCCGCAATTTGTCGCCGATGTGGAAGGAATTTCGAATCTTCCTACCGGCTACCGTAACGACGGCACACTCGAAGCCCTCTTCCATGGCGATGCGGAACGCGAGTTGAGCACGCTGGTTGCGCTCCACCATGGCTTGGGCCTCGCGTGCGAGCCTCTGCCACTCGAAGAAGCCTGGAAAATGGAGCCCACCCTGGGACGCAATGCCCGCGCCGCCGCTCTGCTGCCCGATGAGGCTACCGTCAACTGTCACGCGCTGGGCACCGCGCTGCTGGCTGCCACAAAATCTTCCGGCGCGACATTGTTCCCCGGCGTTGAAGCAGTCTCTCTGATTCAAAATGAAAAATCCTGCACAGGAATAAAAACCGCCGCTGGTGAAACTTTTTCCGCGGCGCATGTCGTTTTAGCCGCAGGCTGCTGGACCTCCCAGATTCCCGGAGCCGCGCGGTATGCGCCGACCTCCCCTGTGCGCGGCCAGATCATTTCCCTGCGCCACACAGGCCAGCCTATCCATCGCGTCCTGCGTTCCGAGCGCGGATATATCGTGCCCCGCGACACAGCAAGCCCCCAGAATCTGGTGGCGGGAAGCACTCTTGAAAACGCCGGGTATGAAAAGTGCGTCACTTCAGGCGGGCTTGAAAAAATCCTCTCTGCCGTGAATGAAATGGCGCCCGAGCTGGCCAGCGCGGAAATCGTGGAAACATGGAGCGGCTTGCGTCCGGGCACTCCCGATCAGTTGCCTATTCTCGGGCCGGCCGGCTTGGAGGGATTAGTGATGGCCACTGGCCATTACCGCAACGGCATTCTGCTCGCTCCCATCACGGCAAAACTCGTTACGGAGTGGATCACCGAGGGCAAGACTTCATTGGATTGGGAAGATTTCAGTCCCCTGCGATTCTCCGGCGAGAAGTTCGACCGCTCGGCGACGGCTCACCACTAGACGATCTACTTAACTGGCATTTCTCACCTGAAGAAGAATCAACTGAAAATGTTCCAATTGTAAAAGCGGCTAAAATGGCGAACTGCTGCGTGTGGGTACGCGGTTTGCCGCACCCGGCATCGTCGAGGCACGGCCCGGATCGGTGAAATTCACGCGAGCGGCATCGAGGTAGACCTCGCGGTCAAGAATAACGTCAAGCGTGGTGCCGCGCGGCAATTCGAGTTCGGGGCCGCGCGTGAGCAACACCGCTGCCAGGCCCATGGCCGCTCCGGCGCCTGCTCCAATGCCCGCGCCTTTCGCGCTGCCGCTCGCAATGGCTCCAATCCCCGCGCCAATCCCGGTCGACTTCGTAACCGTGCCGACGTCGCCCGCCTTATTGGTATCGCCCTTGATTTTCCCTTCGCTGTCGGTTGATTCGTTGCCGCCGGTGCCGGCATTGGTGGGAACGGCGTTGAAATTCACTGTATAACCGTTGGGAAGAATCATGGTGTTCAGGCGCATGCGGATTTCGCCCCGCCCTTTCACTTTACCGGGCCGCTTGGCTTCCTGGATTTCTCCCTGCACGTAGGAACCGGCAGGGATAAGAATGCGATCGTTGATAACGATGGGAAAAAGCGTCTCGAGATATACCGGATCGCCAGGCCGGGCGTTGCGCGTGGTCACAGCGTTGTGCAGGATTAACGGCAGGCGCGTGCCCGACGGTATGAGCAATTTTTCCGGAGCAGCCTTCGGGGAGTCTGAAACAGAAGAAACATTTGTCGTGGCAACCGCCTGCGCTTGGGACTGCGGAGTCGAGGATTGCTGCTGTTGCGCGCTCAATATCCCACCGCACGCCAAAAGCACCATCAGGCCCACAAGCCGCGATATCGTTATCATGGTGTTTCCCTCGCTAAGGCAAACTGTTAATCCGAATTATGATGCGCATTCTCACTCCGGGGATGTGGCGAGTATACGCTCTTGCGCCTGTACAGGCGGAGATCTTTGCTTTCCCGAGTAGCGTCAGATATTGGGGTTTGTCATTTATCATTGCATAAACGGATAAACCGTATTCGCGCTCTATTGCCCAGCAACGTCCCCGTGCTATACTCACAAACCCATCCTCTCTCGGTGTGGTGTGTGCTGTGCAGATGGGGATTGGGTAGCCATGTTGGCGCCACGATCTTGATTCGGGCTTGGGTGGGCGCAAATTTTTTGGAGGTGGGTTTATCGCTGAACGGAGTTTTCGGCAGGCCGACCGGATTCGGATCAATGATCGAATTCGGGCGCGTGAAATTCGTGTAGTGGATGATGAGGGTGGCCAGCTAGGCGTGATGGTGCCTTTTGAGGCTATCAAGCTTGCCCGAGAGCGGGGGCTTGATCTGGTGGAGATTTCACCCACCGCCGATCCGCCGGTTTGCAAGATTACC
>JBGOVX010000230.1:0-5111 GCA_041478355.1 Terriglobia bacterium
ACCGATTCACGGCACCACGGTTCTATGCGTGCGCCGGGACAATAATGTGGTGATCGCCGCCGATGGGCAAGTCACCATGGGTGAACACGTGATGAAGCACACCGCGCGAAAAACTCGCCGCCTTTTTGGCGATAAGATTCTGGCGGGCTTTGCCGGATCCACCGCGGACGCGCTATCGCTTTTCGAGCGCTTTGAAGGGAAGCTCCAGGAACATCAAGGCAATCTGGCCAAGTCAGCCGTTGAACTTGCCAAGGATTGGCGCAAGGATCGCGCGCTGCGGCATCTGGAGGCGCTGCTGATTGTCGCAGACACAAAATCCACGTTCCTGGTATCCGGCAATGGCGATGTGATTGAACCCGATGACGGCATCTGCGCCATCGGCTCCGGCGGCCCTTACGCGGTAGCGGCGGCCCGCGCCCTCGCCAAGCATACAAAGCTCTCCGCGAAAGAGATAGCGCTGGAGGCCATGCGGATCGCCAGTGACATCTGTATTTTCACAAATGCCAATTTCACGATCGAGGAATTGTAGTGCCGGCGTCTAGCCGGCGCTACAATATCCCACAAGGCGGAATGCAATCATGGTGATCTTTCTTCCCGGCGACCAGCGCGAACTACAGCCCGCATCGGAGCCCTCCTTCGACGAGTTGACTCCGCGTGAAATCGTAGCCGAACTGGACAAGTACATCGTGGGCCAAGCCGCCGCAAAACGCGCGGTGGCCGTGGCTTTGCGCAATCGTGTGCGCCGCCAAAAGCTCACTCCGGAAATGGCCGAAGACGTCCTGCCCAAGAATATTCTGATGATCGGGCCCACCGGAGTCGGAAAGACGGAGATCGCGCGCCGCCTGGCGCGTCTGGCCGGTTGTCCGTTCGTCAAAGTAGAAGCCTCCAAGTATACCGAAGTCGGCTACGTTGGCCGCGACGTCGAATCCATGGTCCGGGATCTGGTCGAGACTTCCATCGACATGGTGCGCGAGGAAAAACTCGACGAGGTCGCCGAGCGCGCCGAGCACACCGCGGAAGAACGTGTTCTTGATCTGCTTCTCCCAGCTTCGCCGCTCCCAGCGCCAGAGACCGAAAATAACTCCGCCATCCAAACCGAATCACATCGCCGGGACCAGGCCGACCGCACGCGCGAGAAACTCCGCGCCCAGCTTCGAGACGGCAAGCTGGACCAGCGCCTGGTGGAAGTAGAGGTCCGCGAGCGAGCGATGCCCGCGTTTGAAATTATTTCCAACCAGGGCGTCGAGGAAATGGACGTCAACATCAAGGACATGCTCTCGGGCCTGTTTGGGCAGCAGAAGAAACGCCGCAAGATGACGGTCGCCGAGGCCTTCGATTACCTGATCCAGGAAGAAGAAACCAAGCTGATCGACATGGATCAGGTCACGCGCCTGGCCGTGGAGCGCGCCGAGCAGATGGGCATCATCTTCATCGATGAAATCGACAAGATCGCGGGCCGCGAGTCCGGCCATGGCCCGGACGTCTCCCGCGAAGGCGTGCAGCGTGACATCCTGCCGATCGTGGAGGGCACTACGGTCAACACGCGCTACGGCATGATCCGCACCGACCACATTTTTTTTATTGCCGCGGGCGCCTTCCACATCACCAAGCCTTCCGACCTGATTCCCGAACTTCAGGGCCGCCTGCCGATTCGCGTCGAACTCGCCGCGCTCGGCGAAGCCGATTTCGTTCGCATCCTTACCGAACCCAAAAACGCTCTCATCAAACAATACATAGCGCTGCTGGAAACCGAAGGGCTCAAGCTGACTTTCACCGACGATGCCATCGCCATGCTCGCGCGCTATGCCGTCATGGTCAACGACCAGACCGAGAATATCGGCGCCCGCCGCCTCCACACCATTCTCGAGAAAGTGCTCGAGGAGATTTCGTTCGAGGCGACTGAGATGAAGAAAAAGAACGTGAAACTGGACGGCGCCTACATTACTAAGCAGCTGGCTGATATTGTGAAGAATCAGGACCTCAGCCGGTATATCCTCTGACGCAATGAGCCGCGCCACCGCAGGATTTGCATTCGCGTTTTGCGTCTCGGCGTGTGTTTTGCTGGCCGGGTGCGCTGCCCCAGGAGATCCCACCGCCCGGCACCCCGTCGTGCCGGCTGCCATCACCGATTTGACGGCACACCAATCTGGCAGCGCTGTCATCCTGACGTTTACCCTTCCGCGCCAGTCGACCGATCATGAGCCCCTCGCTGAGCCGCCGGCCATCGAGATCTATCGTGCCGCTCTCCCTCCAGGAGCTGCGCCCGGCGGGAAAACCGCATGGCGGCAGGTTTACACGATTCCGTCTGAACGCGTGGATTCCTATGTTAATCGAGATCGCGTCGAATTCCACGATCCCCTGACGTCTGAGGATTCTCCGAGCACTGCCGGTTCTCTGATGGCGTATCTGGTTCGCACCAGGGCGTCAAAAATCCGAGCCTCCGGCGATTCGAATTTCTCTACGGCTCGCATTTATCCAGCGCCGGAAGCCCCGCGCGATCTGCGCCTATCCGTCAGCGAATCCGCGATCGAGATTTCCTGGACCGGTGCGATCTCTCCGGAAGCACCCACTCAGGCGGCCTACCGGGTGTTTCGCGCCGAAATCGAACCGGGGGCGGAGGCCGCGCCGCGGGATTTTTCGCAAGTGAAGCTGAGAGCTCCAATCGAAATGGCAGGAGTTTCTTCCGCGCCGGATTTTCTCGATTCACATTTCGAATTTGGGCGGACCTATCTCTATACAGTTCGCGCGGTCGCACAGTTTGGACTGGATTCGATCGAGTCCGAGGACTCGGAGCCGGCCGTGGTCACGCCTCGTGATACCTTTCCTCCCGCCGCGCCTCGCGACCTGGTGGGGGCGGTAATCCCTGAAACCTCCGAGACCCATGCCTACGTCGAATTGTCGTGGGCAATCGGTTCTGAAGCGGATCTGGCCGGGTATTACGTTTACCGGAGTGACCGTGAAGACACATCGGGCGAGCGAATCAACGCAGAAATATTGCCCGGGCCCGCGTTTCGTGATATTTCCGTAGTGGCTGGGAAACGGTATTTCTACCGCGTTTCCGCTGAGGATCAAGCTGGCAACGAAAGCTCCAGAAGTTCCGCGGTTCAGATTGAAGTTCCATAGTCGGAATCATTAGGAAAGGTGATATGGCAGCCCGACCCCTGCTCCCGGGCGTCCGAAATTTTCTGTGGCTCCGCAACAGCGCGCTGCGAACCGGCGTGCTGGTGGGAATTTATCTTTCCTGCACCTTTTTTGCATGGTTGTGGATTGCCAACCGTATCCCGCGACTCGAATCCTTCGCAGCCATGCGGAATCTGTTTTTCGGCAGCGTGCTCATCGTGCTGATGGCTTATCCCATATTGCGCTTTCGCAAGCAACCGGTGAAAATATTTGTTTCCGGTATAACCGCATGGACCCTGCTGACCGTTACCTATCTCGCGCTGAAGATAATATTCTCGCTTTTGGGGAGCCGCATGGGCGCGCTTCATGTTTTTATGCTCGGCGGGATTTCTTACTTTTTTATTGCCGTGTTCCAATGGGTCTTTCTGCTGTGCGCGAAAGTCCGCCAGGTGCACATGGGACAAACCGGGCAGCGAACCGCTTCCGTGACCCGGACTCATCCGATCGACTGATCTTTCACTTTCCACGAAAAGGACAAGAATACCGATGAAACTGTGCCGTTTTCAGCCGCAAGTGGTTCCATCCGAAAAAATCGGGGCTGCCACCCATCCGGAAGTATTGCAGGGCGTTATTTCCGGCGAGACGGTGCGCGAAGTTTCCGGCGACATCCTCGGCAATTGGAGCGTCACCAACCGGTCCTGGCCGCTTACCGACGTGAAACTGCTCCCTCCGGTCGCGCCAAGCAAGATTGTCTGCCTCGGCAGAAACTATGTGGACCATGCCGCCGAGTTCAATAACCTTCCACCCAAGCAGCCGCTGATTTTTCTCAAGCCCCCTTCCTCTCTTCTCGCACCCGACGATTCCATCCTCCTTCCCCCCGCGGTCGAACGTGTTGATTTTGAGGGCGAACTGGCTGTGATCATTTCGCGGGAATGTTCCCAATTGCGGGATGGCGCCGACGTCAAGCCTTATATTGCGGGGTATACCTGCTTGAACGACGTGAGCGTGCGCGACTACCAGGCCCTGGATAAGCAGTGGACCCGTGCCAAGGGCTTTGATACGTTTTGTCCGCTTGGACCTGTCCTGGAGACCGAATTCGACGTGGCTTCCGGACACCTGGAAACCTTGCTGAATGGCGTAAGGAAACAGTACGCTCCCTTCACCGCGATGATCTTTCCCATTGATGTTATAATTCCATGGATTTCGCGCGTGATGACTCTGGTGCCGGGCGACGTGATCGCCACAGGCACTCCGGCGGGAGTCGGCGCGATCAAAACCGGAGATGTCGTGGAAATAGCCATAGCCGGTATCGGCACCCTGCGCAATCCTGTCGCAGCGCTTTCGGTCTGATCCTTGCGATGCTCTTCCCGCTGTGCTGGCCGGGCATCACATTAAAGAGGCCATCAACATGAAATTCTTTCTGGACACCGCGAATCTGGAAGAAATTCGACAGGGCATGTCGTTTGGCGTGATCGACGGCATCACCACCAATCCCACGCTGGTCGCCAAGGAAAAGCGGCCCTTCCGCGAGCACATAATTGAAATTTGCAATGTTGTAAAAGATGGCGTGGTCAGCGCCGAAGTCGTATCCACCGACACCGCTGGCATCCTCCGCGAAGGGCGCGAGATCGCCACTTGGCATCCCAACATCATCGTCAAGATTCCCACGATTCCCGAAGGCGTGCGCGCGCTGAGCATCCTCTCGAAGGAGGGGATTCGCATCAACATGACGCTGGTTTTCTCCGCGCCGCAGGCGCTGATCGTGGCCAAGGCCGGCGCTTATTTCGTAAGCCCGTTCCTGGGCCGCCTCGATGATATTTCCTCCGATGGCTTGGTGCTCCTGCGGGAAATCATGGACATTTATCAAGCCTACGACTTTCCAACGCAGGTGCTTGCCGCCAGTCTCCGCCATCCGCTGCACGTGGTGGCGGCGGCGCGCATGGGCGCGCACATCGCAACCATGCCCTATAAAGTTTTCGAGCAGCTCTTCA
>JBGOVX010000171.1:0-7704 GCA_041478355.1 Terriglobia bacterium
CGCATTCACACCTCGGCGGCGACGGTTGCGGTGCTGCCCGAGGCCGACGACATCGACATCAAAATCGAAGCGAAGGACTTGCGGATCGACACGTTCTGCTCGTCCGGCCCCGGCGGGCAGTCGGTGAACACGACGTATTCCGCCGTACGCATCACGCATATTCCGTCGGGCCTGGTTGTTTCGCAGCAGGACGAGAAATCGCAAATCAAGAATCGCGCCAAGGCCATGCGCGTGTTGCGCGCGCGCCTCTACGAGATGGAACAGTCCAAGCAGCACGAAGCGATTGCCGCCGAGCGCCGCGGGCAGATCAAGACGGGCGACCGCTCGGAAAAAATTCGCACGTACAATTTTCCGCAAAATCGCGTGACCGACCATCGTATCGGCCTGACGCTGCACCAGCTCACCGAAGTGATGGATGGCAAACTCGGTCCGTTCGTGGACGCCTTGATGACGCATTACGAGACCGAACGGCTGAAGCAGGAGTTGGTTGAGGTGTAATCGCGGCCTGGGGTTGCGGCAGGGGCTAAAGCCCCTTTCTATCTCGCCTGAACGTCACGACTAAAGTCGTGACCTACAAACAATTGCAGGTTGTTCCATAGATGTCACTTAATCCACGAATCACGAACGTTCGCTCCGCCCTTCGCGATGCCATCGCGCAACTCGAGCGCGACCACGTACCCTCCGCGCCCCTGGCCGCTGAATTGTTGCTCATGCACGCGCTCGATCGGGATCGTGCATGGCTCTACGCTCATCCGGAAACAGAACTTGACGCGGAAACGCAGCAGCGATTTTTCTCCCTGATTGCAAAGCGAGCGAGCGGCGTCCCGACGCAGTACCTCACCGGGCATCAGGAATTCTGGGGTTTGGATTTTGAAGTGATGCCCGGCGTCTTGATTCCGCGGCCCGAGACCGAGCATGTGATAGAAGTTGCTCTCGATCGCATGAGCGTGGTGCAGGGAACTGTCTCGACGCGTCGAAATGAAGCGCTTCGCATCGCGGATGTGGGCACAGGTTCGGGCTGCATTGCTGTCGCATTGGCGCACGAATTTCCCGGCGCGCGCGTCGTCGCCACGGACATTTCCGCTGTCGCGCTCGATATAGCGCGTCGCAATGCCGAGCGCCACGGTGTAGCCTCGCGCATCGAGTTCATCGAGTGCAACCTGCTCGACGCGTTCGCCCACCAGTCACCGCCTTTCGATCTCATCGCCAGCAATCCTCCCTACATTGGCCGCAGGGAAGCGGCAACTCTGCCGCGCGAAGTCCGCGAGCACGAGCCGCAAGCGGCATTGTTTGCAGGTGAGACTGGTCAGGAAATTTATGCGCCGTTGATCGCGCAGGCGGCGGCGTTGCTCAAACCCGGCGGGATTCTGGTGCTCGAACTCGGCTACAACTCCGCCGAACATGTGTCACATCTGCTGGACGTTCCCGAGTGGAGCGGCGTCAACATGACCAGCGATCTCGCGGGAATCACTCGCGTTGCCTCCGCAAGGCGCACATAACCGCATCGCGCGCGGTCAACCCTTTACGAATTGAATTTATTCAACACCCGAAAATCACCTTATGTTCCTTCCCGGTTCCGCGGTAATTCTCCAAGCCTGCGCAAGAGTGGGCCTATGGTCAGGCCCTGAACGAAGATCGAGAAAGCCACCACAGCGAAGCTTGTAGTGATAATTTCCTCCCGGTGCGGCAGCGCATCGGGAAGCCCCAGCACAAGAGCGAGGGCTAGCGCGCCGCGCAATCCACCCCAGAATAAAATGTGCTGATGCCGGGCGCTCACGCGAAGGGAGGATCGTGAAAATAGGAAGCAGGTTGGATAGATAGCGGCTGCGCGGCCGATGGTCACCAGCACAATAGCGACAATTGCGGGCCACCACAGGGCAGCAAAGTGCTGCCTTGTTTCGCGCATGCCGATCAGCAGGAACACCAGCGAGTTGGCGACAAAAGCCGCGTACTCCCAGAAGGATTCCACCGCAATTCTTCCCTTGGCGGAAATCGGGCCGAGCGGGCCGAGATTCCCCATCATAAGCCCGGCAGTTAAAGTCGCGAGCACGCCGGAAAAATGAAAATGCTCGGCCAGGAGAAAAGAGCCGTACGCTCCAACGGTTGTGAATGTAATTTCAACCAGGTGATCGTCTGTTCGGCCGGTCAGTAACAGCGCGGCGCCGGCCACGGCGGCTCCGCACAAAATGCCGCCCCCCACCATCATGACCAGGGCTTTCGTGATGTCCAAAGAGGTGACGTTTTGGCCCATGGCAAGGGCCACTGTTATGGCGAAAGCGACGGCCGCTGTTCCATCGTTAAACAGGCTTTCCGACTCAACCAGTAGTCGCAAACGTCCCCGCGCCCCTGCTTCCTTGAAAATGGCGATGACCGATACGGGGTCGGTGGCGGCGATGAGCACGCCGAATACGAGCGCGCCCGGCCACTCCCAATGCACGATGATATGCAAACCAACCGTAGTGATCGCTGCCGACAGCATGACGCCCAGGGTCGCCAGCACCAGAATCAGGAGAAGATCTTTTCGTAGCTCGCTCCAGTGGAGGTAGAACGCAGCTTCGAAGATGAGAGGCGGAAGTAGAACGGTAAAGATCAGTTCTTTGGTGAGTTGCACATCGTGGAGAACGGGAAGAAGCGCCAGCCCGATTCCTGCCAGGACAAGTCCCACGCTGTACGGAATGCGCAACCTTCCGGCCAACATAGCCACGACCGCGGCCACCAGCAATAGGAATTCAAGATTTTCGAGGCTAAGTCCCATTCGCGTTCTCCCGATCCAGGTCGCGACGCAGAACAATCGAGAATCAACAATATGTCGAGACCGGATCAGCCACCAAGCAAAAAAGGAGGTGGGCTAATTTCGCGTGGGTGAGATTCTCGTGTCGCCCCTATCGGGGCTTTCTGATTCTGATTGACTGGCTTTCCCACAGCTTCCGCTGTGGGCTACGTTGTGCCGTCCCTTCGGGACTCCCAGAAATACAGCCCACTACCCGAAAAAGGATTGATCCTCAGTTTTGTGAGCGGTTACGTTAATTCGAAGAATTGTCACCCTGATCAGGGTGCCAAATGCGCACGGTACTTTTGTCGTGAGTTGCGGCGAGCAGTTCGGCAATGGTAGCGGCGAGAACAGGATGCGGGAGTTCTGGCGCAAGTTCGGCAAGAGGAACAAGTACGAAGCGCCGCCCAGCCATCCGCGGGTGCGGAATTTCCATGCCCGGCGCGCTAACAACACTGGCATCGTAGAGGAGAATGTCGAGATCGATGATCCGGGGACCATTACGAACCAGCTTCTTGCTCCCCATCGCGCGCTCAATTCCCTGCAACGCGTCCAGCAATTGCGGAGGCGGCAGCGAAGTCTCCGCCTCCACCACGCAGTTCAGAAACCATGGCTGCGCGAGAAAATCCACCGGCTCGGTCTCATAAAGTAAAGAACGGCGAAGAACTTGCACACCCGCTTCGCGCAAGGCGGCGATGGCGCGTTCCAGGTTCGCGGCGCGGTCGCCGACATTCGATCCCAGGGAGAGATAGATGAGGCTGCCGCCCAGCATACCTAAGAATGAAACCACAGATGAACACGGATGAACACCGATAAAGACAGGTCAAATGGAGAGGGCACAGAGGACATCTAGGGCGCACAGATCTTCAGAGAGAAACGAGTCGCCAATTTCGCGTGGTGCTTTCACAATCCAAGAATTTTTCTTCCTATTTCTTAAGGTTTTAACCGTGTTCATCCTCGTTCATCCGCGGTTCCTTTTAGAACAATCCATGTTGGTGGCGCGGCGGTTCGATGCCGAAGTGTTTATAGGCAAGGGCGGTGGCGACGCGGCCGCGCTGCGTGCGGTCGAGCAGGCCGAGCTGCATCAAGTAGGGCTCGTAGATTTCCTCGATGGCGTCTTCTTCTTCGCTGATGGAAGCCGCAATCGTGCTGAGTCCCACTGGTCCTCCGGAATATTTCTGCAGGATAGTGAGCATGACGTTGCGATCGACCTCGTCCAGGCCATGCTCATCGACGCCGAGCATTTGCAGCGCTTCGTTGGCAACGGCGAGCGTGATTTGGCCCTGCGCGCGGACTTGCGCGAAATCGCGGGCGCGGCGCAAGAGCCGGTTGGCGACACGCGGCGTTCCCCGGCTGCGGCGAGCAATCTCGAAGGCGCCATCGTCATCGATCGCGATGCCCAGAATGGATGCCGAGCGGCGCACGATGATAACCAGATCCTCCGGCGTGTAAAACTCCAGGCGATGAACGATTCCAAACCGCGACCGTAGCGGCGCGGTCACCAAGCCCGCGCGCGTGGTGGCCCCGATCAGCGTGAAACGGTTCAGAATAAACGGGTGTATCCTCGCGCCGGCGCCCTGCCCGATCACCAGATCGATGCGGTAATCCTCCATCGCGGGATAAAGAACTTCCTCGATCGCGGGAACCAGCCGGTGAATTTCGTCGAGAAAGAAAACTTCGCGCAGCTCAAGCGACGTCAGGATTGCCGTCAGGTCGCCCTTGCGCTCTAGCAGCGGCCCAGAACTGGTCTTGATCACGACGCCCAATTCGCCGGCAATAATTTGCGCGAGCGTGGTTTTGCCCAGGCCGGGAGGGCCGTAAAGCAATACGTGGTCCAGCGCCTCGCCTCGGCTGCGCGCCGCCTGAATGGCTATTTCGATGTTTTCTTTAACGCGCGACTGCCCAATGTAATCGGCCAGGCGTTTTGGGCGAACGCTTGCGTCAATGCGCGCGTCTTCATCGAGCGCCGCGCCGGTTATGATGCGTTGCGAAGATTTCTCCATCCGCGGCTCGCTTCCGGTACCGGAACTCACTTCGTCACCTCACGAATTCTCGCGGCGATGATTCGAAATTCCATCTTCATCGAGCGGCGCGCGCGCCTTGCTGCGCCGGCGCGCTCAACTGCTGCAGCGTGGCACGCAGCAATGCCTCAAACGTTTCTGGCGCGCCATCCTTACCGGCACGCTCGACGGCCCGCTCAGCGGCGTGTTGTTCGTAGCCCAGATTGAGCAGCGCAGAGACGACATCGGCGGCAGCGCCGGTAGAGGTCACGGCCTGGCGGATTTGCTCGGGAGTTTCCATGGCGGCCAGTTTGTCGCGTAATTCGACGACCATGCGCTCGGCGGTTTTGCGGCCGACACCAGGAATACGCGTCAGGCGCGCCAGGTCTCCGGAGCGCACCGCGGGGACCAAGTCGTCCACGGTCATGCCGGAGAGAATTTTCAGGGCCAGCACCGGCCCCACGCCCGAAGCGGAAATCAGTAGTTCGAACAGATGTTTTTCGCGGGAGCTGAGGAACCCGTAGAGAGAGATAGCGTCTTCGCGAACCTGCGTGTGAATCAGCAGCGTCACGTTCGAATGCAGATCACCCAGCGCATAGAACGTCGAAACCGGAATATGCACGAGGTAACCCACGCCGCCCACATCTACCAGAACCTGGTTGGGGCGTTTGTCGGCAAGCGTGCCGCGTAGCTGAGCGATCATTGGTCTGGAAACCTGCTGGTGATTATGGCGGCGCCCAAGCGGGGTGTCAACGCGACTGCGAGAAGATCTGATGCGCAGATCAACGGAACCGGTTATGCAGGAGAGACACTCAGCGATTTACGCGGTCTTTACGCACCGCTTCTTCGATCAATATTTCCAGTTCTTCGCGCGTGATCGAAATCAAATTGGAACTTTCCGCCACGCACCTGGCGTTGTCACTGGTGATGGGACAATCGGACGTAACCTGGGCCGCGGTGGTCGTGCCATAGCGAGTGCGCGCCTCAAGCAATTTTCCCACATCGCTTCCGGAAAGCAGGACTTGCTTGCCGAGCATTTCAGTCGCCAGTGAAACCTGCGCGAAATGCTCGACCGTTTCCATGCGAAAAAATGCGGTGAGCAGATCCGCGCCGCAAGTGACGGCGCCGTGATTGGCCATCAGAATCGCGTCATAATTCTTCACCAGCGGCGCCAGGGCATCGATAAGTTCCTGCGTGCCGGGCGTTCCATACCGCGCCACTGGAATGTAACCGAGCGCGATGATGATTTCGCTCAGCAACGCTTTATTCAGGGGAAGGCCCGCCGCTGCATAGGCAGTGGCCGTTGGAGGGTGCGCATGGCAAACGGCATTGACCTCGGGACGGCTCGCATAAACCAGCAGGTGCATGGACAGCTCCGACGATGGCTCGCGGCTTCCGGCAAGTTTATTGCCCTGAAGGTCGGTAATCACCATATCCCTCGGGGACATTAAACCTTTGCTCATACCCGTCGGAGAAGTGAGGATGCGGCGGGAATCGAGGCGAACGGAAATATTGCCGTCGGTGGCGGCAACGAAGGCGCGATTGTGAATCCAGCGGCCGGCCGTGCAAATATCGCGGCGGTGTTCCTTCTCGGACTTGACGGCGCCGGGAGTGATGGAATCTGGGAGCATGTGTCAGGGTCGAACTGATGCATCCTCTCTATTTTTACGGCCGAATTCAAGTCTCCCGGTAAAGATTTATATAAATTGCCCCGTGCTGTTTCCCTCACGCATAAATTCCACGTTCTTTGAGCGCAAATGCCACCCGGTCAATCGCCAGCATATACGCGGCGACCCGATTATTCACCCCATGCGTTTCGGCGTATCGCACGACTTCCTCGAAACCATGCTCGATGACGTCCTTGAGCCGCTCGTTCACTTCCTTCTCGCTCCAGAAGACCCCCTGGCGGTCCTGCACCCACTCGAAATAGCTCACCGTCACTCCGCCTGCGTTGGCCAGGATGTCCGGGATGACGAAGATGCCTTTGCGGTCCACGATCTCGTCTGCCATTGCCGTGCACGGCCCGTTGGCACCTTCACAAAGAATGCGTGTCTGCAAGCGATGCGCATTGCCGGAGGTAATCTGGTTTTCCACCGCTGCGGGGATGACGATCTCCGCCGGCTGAAAAAGTATCTCACTCGCGCTCATCTTTGCGCCACCACCGGGAAATTCCGGCAGCGGCTGGTGCTGGACGTTTACCCAGTCCAGCAATTCGGGAACATCAAAACCATTTTCGTTATACAGCGCGCCGTGAATGTCGGCGACTCCCACGACCTTATAGCCGGCCGCGTGCAACAGCTTGGCGGCCATCGAACCGACATTGCCAAATCCCTGGATGATCACGCGAGTATTGACGCGCAGCATGCGGAACTTGGCGATCGCACGATCGCAATTGAGCAGCACGCCGCGGCCGGTGGCTTCCTGGCGGCCGCGCGAGCCTCCCAGGTCGATTGGCTTGCCGGTCACGACGGCCGTTGTGGTGTGCCGCACATGCATGGAGTAGGTGTCCATGATCCAGGCCATGGTCTGCTCGTTGGTGCCGATATCGGGAGCAGGAACGTCGCGCTCAGGGCCAAACCATTCGATCAGCTCCGCCGTGTATCGCCGCGTGATTCGTTCCAGCTCGCCGGTGGAGAGCTTGTTCGGATCGCAGATGACCCCGCCCTTGGCGCCTCCGAAAGGAATGTTTACGACGGCGCATTTCCACGTCATCCAGCTGGCCAGCGCGCGAACCTCATCAAGGGTCACGGTCGGAGCGAAGCGGATGCCACCCTTGCCCGGCCCGCGCACGATGGAATGGTGGACGCGATAGCCGATGAACACCTCAAGGTGTCCGTTATCCAGCATCACCGGAATGTATACGGTAATTTCCTTATTCGGGTACTTCAGAAAACGGTAAAGACCCTCTTCCAGCCCCAGCTTTCGCGCCGCGGC
>JBGOVX010000153.1:0-9216 GCA_041478355.1 Terriglobia bacterium
CGCTCTTGATGCCTTCCTGCACAATCTGCCACTTCTCTTCCGGGGATCGATCTACACGTGGTTTCCTGCCCATGTTGCCTCCTGTTGGGAGGCCCTGATTCTACCTAACTGAGGTGTCCAGTTTTAGAGGGGAGCAATACAAAAATCTCCCCATTCAGGTATTCATCCCGCAGCTTTCCATTGAAGCTCTCGCAGTAACCGTTTTCCCAAGGACTGCCTGGCTCGATGTATAAGGTTCCTGTCCCCACGTTCGCCAGCCACTTCCGCAATTCCTTGGCCACGAACTCCGCGCCATTGTCAGACCGGATGTTCTCTGGCACTCCTCGCCACAGCCATCATTCAGACCTGAGGTCCGGTTTGCGATACCCGTGTTCCATAACCCTCTATCGCGTTCCAAATTCCCTTTCCAGAATTTTGGAACGGGGTACAAACGCGCGATGCAGCGTTGCAAGCCCAATCCCTAGTTCGGAGGCAATCGCACGCAAGGAAAGCCCCTGTGCGTTAAGCGAGGCGAGCCTCACGGCGTCTACAACGACACGCGGCCGACCGAGGCGCTTACCGCGAGCCCGAGCAGCAGCCAAGCCGGATCGTACGCGGGAGCGGATTAGCTCGCGCTCAAATTCCGCGATCGAGGCGAAGATGCCAAACACCAGCCGGCCGTTTGGCGTCGAAGTGTCCACGCCTTCATGAAGGGAAACGAAGTGGATTCCCAGGGCGTCGAACTCGCTCAGGGCATTCACGAGTTGCCGAAGAGAGCGGGCAAAGCGGTCGTACCGATAGACGAGCACGGTATCAAACTGCCGGCGCCGCGCGTCCGCAAGCAGGCGGTTCAGGGCTGGGCGCGATTCCTTGCTGCCAGAAATTCCGGTATCAGTGTACTCCTCCGTGATTTCCCATCCGCGCCGTTGGCAATAGGCGCGCAGTTCATCGAGCTGCATCTGCGTACTCTGCTCGGCTGTTGAAACCCGTCCGTAAATTCCAACTCGCATAATGCCCTTCCTTTCGGCCATCGTCAGGCGCCGCGTGACGGCGCGACCCGCCGGTCCCATGCTGGCGGGTTTCGGCCTTAGTTGACCGGTGCCTCTCCTGGTTGAGCTTCCTCCGCGATGCGCTGGACTGCGTTGTACATCTCACCGTGGGCGGGATGCTGGTGGTTGAGGAGCACAGGCCAGTCTCCCAAAGTCTTGCGGATTTCAGCAAGCCTTTCATCGACGTTGAGCCTGTAGCTGTAAATTGCCTGCGGGATTGGATCGTCCACGTTGTCGTCCGTGATGAGTGAGTTCAGGTACTCGCACCCTGCCTCGATCATGGTGAGGAAATCATTGATATTTTTCCTGTTCACGAATGCTTCAGGCAAGAACGGACCTTGTGACGCCTTTGCTTTTTTTGGCATTTCAAGTCTCCACTTCACCCGGCCAGCCTCGCGGTTACAGCGTCCGCTCATCAGTGCCCCCGCCGGGTTGATAATTTGGGACAGACGCCAAGCGCCGCTAGAAGGCAGCGCCCGGCGTTTCGGCATTAGGCAGTGACGACGAGATGCGTGTACCTGTCCGGCTTGGTAGCCGCGAGCACGCGCCTGGTGTAGTCTGGGCCAAGTTCACGCTCGACCACGGACTTCCAAGAGACGCTTGTGCGCTCGCTAACTTTCAGGGATGCGCGGAACAGACCTTCCTCGACCGCGGCGCCTGCCTCCAGCGCGGACTTTACATCGGTCTGCGCTTCGCCCAGGCGCTTCTCAAGATCCTCGATCTGCTGGCGCAGCACGATGATTTCGGAAAGTTGATCCTGAGTGACAGGTTGGGTGGTGAGTGGGATTACATTTGAAGTGCGAACGTACTGCAATTGTCCTGCGGGTGTCGTACTATGTGCGGTAGCCATTGAGTTGCCTCCTTTATAGGCGACTGATTCGGTCAGGCTCTCCGTGTGGCTGATACCATGCGGGGAGCCGTTTCTTTTTTAGCCCTTCTTCGGTCGCCCTATTGGCACCCTCACGGATTTCAACTTGGCGATGTCGGAAGCGGTCCAAAGCCTAACAGCCCGGCCGTTCTGAATGCGAAGTCGCGGCGCCCGCACGATACCTCTTTTGACCCACTCTTGAAGAGTGCCACGGGTGATCCCGACTTCCTCCGCAGCTTGCCCGGTGTTGAGGAGTTTTGAACTCACAACCCACTTTTACAGGAAGTGGTTCCACGTGTCAAGTGAAATGTGATTTAAATTTGTGCGCCCGTGGAAACAGCTCACCTTGTCCTCTGACGACGCCCACACCCTCTCATCCCTGATCGTAGGACGATAAAAACCACAAACACACCTACTAATAGACACTTATTTCAAAAAGCCCACAAAGTGCTATTGCACTCCTGTGGAAGTAATGAAAAAATTATCATGCATTTGCGTGGAACGAAAGTTCCGCGATCAGCCCCCAAGGGTTCGAGGGTCGGGAGAAACGTGTCTGCCCACAGCGTCAAGTTGAGCCTCGAAGACGGTTCGGCAATCTACATCACGCCGCGCAAAGCCCGCTCATTGCGGAAGGACCATATGGCCACGGTTGTTTCAACCAAACCATTCGAGCTGAGATTGTGCGCAGACTGTAGAGACGGCGACCTCGCAGGGATTCAGCGATGGAGCAGCTGTAGCGATGGCGTGATGAAGATGAATGGCGCGGTACTCATGAAGCAGGTACCTAGGGCATAAGAGGAGGCGTGGACATGGAATTTACGAACAACCGAGCAGGTCTGCGGAAGCGGGCTGGCCTAACGCAGCACAGGCTAGCGAAGATTACGGGCATTCCTAGCGCAACAATTTCGCTTTGGGAAAACGAAGAGGTTGACATCGACACGAAGCTGGTGGAACGAATAGCCGTGGCAATTGGGGAAGAGATGAACCGCGCGCCCGCGATTTCCGCACCCGAGGATATTATTCGGGCACTGTCACCCGCGAGGAGTTGACGCAGGCCGTGGCGCAACAGGCGGCGGAACTCGCCAAGCAATTCCCCGAAGCCAAAATCGCAGTAGAGCCGCCACAGGAGGTTATCGAGGGGCGGCAGGCCACACCCACGCAAACTGAACCTGCGCCGCTCGCAGGGCCTCTGTCTAGTGAAACAGAGGCACCCAGAGAAGCCCAGCCAGAGGTGCTAGCACTCCAGGGACAGGTTCCAAGAAGCCCAATCTCCTTGCTCCCCGGCATGAGGATTCCTGGGGTTCCGCTGGCGAGTGCGCGCGGACAGCGATGAAACTTCTAAAGTCTGGAAACGCCGCAGATTGAGCGGGTCCGCCGATTCTTGCAGTTTCCAGGCGGCCCGACTAACGCGACGTGTGAGGAGCGTGGATGAAGGGTCGAAAGCCCAAACAGGAATCCAGGGCCGTGGAATTTCGCCATCGCCTTGTTGAGTGGAAGCATTTGCCGGAGCATGTGCGACCGTCTTTGCGGGCTCTGGCCATCGACCTCGGAACTTCGCACCAACTCTTGCAGCACTACCTCGACGGGCTGGAAAAGTGGCAGGCGCGAGAAGATTGGAGCCGGGCACGCGAGATTCGTGCTCGTGCGCGGGCAGAGAACCGTCTCCCTACGCCGAGGGAAGAACAAGAAGCCGACAGATTTGACCGAATGGCCAGGCGGCGGTACCTCGATGTGACGATGGACGACCTTCTCCGGGACGTTGAACGGAAGCTGGACGAAGATGTTAGGGTTGGCCGACCACTCGCATGGGATCAGTTTGAACGCCTCAAGATTTACGCCAAGGCGAAGTTTCCAGGGGCGCAAGGGTTGCTCAACAAATACGCCCAGGTACCAGTGGGACTCAAGCCAAGCCGGCAGCAGGACCCTAACTTTCGTTTGTTTCGGTTGATCTCTCGCTTGGAGAAAAGGGGCGGGATCCTCCTGCTTGATGAGGCAGGCGAGCTTGTCTACTTCGTCCCATCTGCTGACTCCCAGGCCCGTGCTGTGCTCGGCAAGTTGTACGAGCGTCGTGGCGAGATCAAGCCACTCGTCGCCAAACAGATTCAGAAGCTTGGGCCGGAAAAGTATGAGGAAATCAAAGCGAAAATTTGCCAGCGGATTTCGCCATCAGTCCTAAGTCCTTTAGATAAATTTAGGGACACGGGGGCAACCCTGCAAAGGGGGTTAGGGGAGAAGGATGGGGACTTACGACGCAGCAATGGCTAACCTGGATAGGGCGATGCTGAATTGGCGTCGTCCGCGGCCCTGGCGCTCCAAGGAGGAATCGGTAGCGATCAAAGGGCTGGTCTGGTTGTGGTTCGGTCACGTTGGGCCAGGGAGAAAACGGGAGTCGATCCATAGCCTCTCTCGGGTGTTGGGCGTATCCCGCTCGTACATTCAGAAACTCATCCGGAACTTTGAGCGCACTGACATGCGGGAAGCGGATCGGCGCCGCAGCCCCGCCACAATCAAAGAACTCATCCGCGGGCAGGAATACACGCAGCGGATGCGGGAGCGTGGCGAATTACGTTTGTCGCGCGCCTCCACTTATCCAAGCCGCAGTTCGTGATTCCGAAGTGGTTTGGTCGACGGGACTGGTTACTGATCAAGAGCGACTTCTAAAAAACAGAAGGGGCGCGTTTATACCGCGCCCCAGAGAGAAAGCCCCATACATGCAGAACAATAAAGCAGTCGCACCAACGACGTCAAGTAAAAAACGAAAGCTAGGTTTCGCGCCGATTCGCCGAGGCTTACTCGAACACCTACCAGTAATGTCGAGCAACGCCGTGAAGCTCTATTTGTGGTTCCATTTGAAGGCTTACTGGTCAGGACCGAGGCGCGGATACGTCGAGGCATCTTTCGACGACATGGCGCACGGAAATGGCTGGTCCTACAATATGGTCCGAAGAACGGTCGAAGAACTGATTCGGAAGGGTTACATAGAGGTTGCGTGTGCAGCTAATCAGTACCAGTTAACCGCGATCGAGATTCTCAATTTTGACCTTGAGGAAAGCGATTCTGCTGTGTCCACTGATGAGCACACCAAGCCGGCAAACAATTCTGCTGTGTCCAGTGGTGCGCTCAATGCTGTGTCCACCGGTGAGCGCAGCAGTGAGCACAGCAAACCTGGCAATGCACAGAGCAATCAAGAGTTAGAGGCCTCTAAGAAGGCTAAGAAGGTAAAAGAAGTAAAGAACGCTGGCAATCGCGACGCCGTACGGCGTCCTTTTGACGCCGGACTCCGCACCGTCAGCGAAAGATTTTCTCCTAAAAAACGAAGGGAAAACCTGGAGTCGCGCATAACAGAAAAGGGGTTCAAGAATGAGACTTTCTTCAATGAAGATCTCGACGAGGATCAACGCGCGGCCTTCGCTGCCACTGGCTACACCCCCCGCGATCCGCAGACGCTCTCAGATGGCTTCGTGAATGCCGTCGAAGTAATCTGGGGCAAATACAAGGGCACGGACATTTCGCCCGGGATTCTGTGCACGAAAATCATTGACTGTTGTATGCGTGAACAGGAGTCCAACAAGAAGCTTGGCGTACCAGAGAGCGATTACTATTGGCCGCCCGACTTCGGAGATTATCGGAATCGACTTCGCGACCAGGAGCGCGCCCACGAGAAATCCAACGGTGTGAGGGTGTAGGCATGACAAACAAAGAGTTTTTTCACAAGGCCAGAGAGATCGGGCCAGCAATCTGGCTGTTGACCGCGTACTGGGGTATGTGCAAGCCGGATAGTTGGCCATGGTTCATTGTGGATAGGGGAGAACCTCAGGCCGATGAGGAATTCGCCGCCTTCTTCCGAGTCTCAACGCACACCATTGCACGCTGGCGAAAACGGCTGATGGATGCGGGCGTGGTTGAAGCCAAGAAGGCGACTAGCGCGCAAATTCGACAGTTGCAGGATGAATGTGGGCTGCCCATGAGAGCCTACTGCATCCGCGTACAGCGACCTCGGCTTGCGGTGGCGCTTCTCCGAAACCTTGAGGAGCAACCGGAAGGTCGCGACCAGTGGGCGTCACAATTGGCAACACAGATGATCCAGTGATGCGTGTTCCAAAAACCCCCTCGATTGGATCCCTGCAAACCGCTGAAACGACAATAGCGGCAAAGGTGAGTTGAAGCGTTCCAGAAACATGTGATTTTGGAAGCCGTTCGCGCCGGCTTGAGGTAGAGCGCGACCCGGTGGGCACCGGGATTACCGATATGGGGTGGGAGAAGCGCAGGTATGGAAGTGCCCGAGCATCAGACCCAAACTGCCCAAGTGCACATTCAAGCCCGACCCCGTCTCGCCGACGAGATTCATGTAACGCAGCCTCTATACTCGATCGCAGACCTGGCGGTGCGCTGGCGATGCTCGCGCGGTTCGGTGTACAACCGCCTGCGAGGGGGAAAAGTGGTAGACTTCGCAGCCTCGGGGCGGAAAGGGCAAAAGCTCGTGCCGCTCGAAACGGTTCAAAAGATCGAACGCGCCCATTTGCGAGTATTGCGATGACGTTGTTTGTGCGAAAACGCGGTAAGACCTACCGGCTCGAAGGCCGTTTTGGCGAACGTGCGCGGCGCAGCACCGGTGAACGTGAGCGCGTGAGACTAGCTCTTGGTACGGCGAGCAACGATGCCGCGCAAAAGCTCCACAGCAGAATTGAACGCGCGCTCGCCGATGGTCCTAGTTCCCTGCTCTGGCAAGAGCTACGAAATGTGCTTCCGCCCGAGACGTTTCAAACGCTTGCAGGGCTTGTCGGCTATGATCTAGAGCAGCAGCCTGACGCAGCACAACCTACCTGGCAGGATCTCGAAACGACCTTCAAGGCATGGATGACCCAGCGTGTCATTCTTGGGAAGTTGCGCGATTCAACGAAGAGTCGTTACACGCAAACGCTCACGGCATTCAGGGAATTTCTCAAAGCGCGTGGTATCTCCGAGCTTCCCGCTATCACCAGGTCGGTCGTCGAGGAGTTCAAAGCCTGGCGCCTGAAGTTAGTTCTGGAAAAGAAGTTTTCGCGTGGGGGCCGCGGCGTGGTGCTGGACACGGCGATATTACACCGGGTTTTTGCCTTTGCGCTGAATTGCGAACTCGTTGTACGTAACCCCGTGCTACTCGATGGCCGGCCTGGTGACGATCCGGCGCGCGGCGCGCAACCGTTCAAGGCGGCAGACCTCACAAAGCTGCGTGAGGCCGCCGGCCAAGACCTACTGACTTTCCTCATGCTTCGCTGGACAGGAATGCGCGGGTCTGACGTAGTGGGCTTGAGGTGGGGCGAAATCGACTGGGAATCGCGTGAGATCAATCGGCTTACGCTCAAGCGAAGTAAGCGGATTCTCATCCCGGTCCATCAGGAATTGCTCTTCGCGCTGGAGATCGAAAGGGATCGGCGGAAGCCCGTGCCAGAAGAACACGTTCTCATAAACCCCGCGAACGGAAAGCCGCTCACCCGGCCACGGCTCTATGAGCGAATGCTTGCGCTCGGCCGTCGCGCAGGAGTCCTCGGCTCGCACCCACACAGGTTTCGGGACACCTACGCCGTGGACATGCTCGCGCGAGGAGCTTCGCCGTACGATGTGGCAAAGCTGCTCGGGGACGCGGTGGCCACGATTGAGAAGCATTACGCTCCATTTGTAAAGGAACTGAGGGAGCGGGCGCGATGGATCATGGAAAACGGCCAAGGACTCGAGATAACGGGCACGCCATGGGCACAGCCGAGAGAACGAAAACAGCGAACGCAATGATTCTAAACAATTTAATGGCGGGCAAGCCTGTAAGCCGGATTCTGTCCAGCGCATGGATGATAACGTCCAAGCGCCGCGGTAATCATTCCTCTAGGTCCAAGTTCGCACTTGGACTCCAGCAGCCTACCCGAGGGTCATAACGAGCTGGGCAGCTCTCCCCTCCTATTTGGCCTTGCACCACGCGGGGTTTGCCTTGCCTCCGGTGTTGCCAACGGAGCGGTGGGCTCTTACCCCACCGTTTCACCCTTACCAGAGATTTTCGCCTGCGACGACTCGCTTGCGCGGGCCGTCCGACCTTCTGAAGGTTTTCCTTCAGCCGGTCACCGAGGCGGATTGCACTGGCGGTTTATTTTCTGTGGCACTTTCCGTAACCGGCCTTTCACAGTTCGCTTGCGCTTACCGCGAATGATGCCGGCCCCCTGGCGTTACCAGGCGCGTTGCCCAACGGTGTCCGGACTTTCCTCCCGGCCTGCCTTCTTGCGAAGGCTTGCCCAGCGATTACCCGGCCTGCCCGCCGTTCACATTATACCCTGTCACTTCGGATCGATCCACAAAAGCGTTGCTTAATCCAAGTAATGTTCAGAAAAGGGATTCCTGAGGATATCTTTTGGATGCTTTTCCTGCACTTCGAGATTTTTTCTTTTCGGTGGCCGGTTCTGTTTTAGAAATCGGACGTTTTCCAGCCAACAATTGGTCAAACTCCTCTTCATTCAAAATGGTGACCCCGAGGGAACGCGCCTTGTCTAGTTTTGAACCCGGGTCGGCACCGGCCACCACATAGTCGGTCAGTTTGCTCACTGAACTGCTTACTTTGCCGCCATGTCGCGCGACTTCCGCTCCAGACTCATCGCGGGAGCGGCGCGCTAATGCGCCAGTGAAGACGAAGGTCTTCCCTGCCAGGCGCGTGTCGTCGGGCGCCTGGCGCTGCTCCGTCATTTTCAAGCCTTCTTCTTTAAGGCGCTTGATCAGCTTTTGATTTGCCGGTTCGGAGAAAAAATCGGCGATGCATTGCGCCACTTTCGGACCGACCTCCGGGACTTCGACCAATTTCTCTCGCGTAGCTTCGGCAAGTTTCGGCAGCGAGGCGAAATGGCCGGCCAGCAATTGTCCGGTGCGCTCTCCGACAAAGCGGATCCCCAGCGCGTAAATCAGCCTGGCCAGACTGTTGCTCCTGCTGGCCTTAATTTCATCGATCAGGTTCTGCGCCGATTTTTCCGCTTTGCGATCAAGGGCCGCCACATCGTCCAATTTCAATTCGTACAAGTCCGCAAAGTCTTTCACCAATCCTTTGCCGACAAGCTGATCGACTATCTTTTCCCCCAGGCCGTCAATGTTCATGGCGTGCCGCCCGGCAAAGTGCAATAGCGACTCCTTGCGCTTGGCGGGACAGCTTGCATTCACGCAGCGATAGGCGACTTCCTCGGGGGCCTTGTGAATTCTGCCGTGGCATTCCGGGCAACGCTCGGGAACAATGATCTCGCGCCGCGGCTTCCCTTCCTGGACGACCTTCATGACGTGCGGGATGACTTCCCCGGCGCGCTCGATAATCAC
>JBGOVX010000018.1:0-30811 GCA_041478355.1 Terriglobia bacterium
CATAGAGCCTATCTGGACGCGGTAGAAGAGGCTTTCGGCATGGACGTGGACTATGCACAATTACAGAAAATCTACGGGGCGTCCGACGAACCGGATACGCGCTACTCCCCGGCTGTTTGCATCGGCTGTGATATGAAGGTAGTTTCCGGCGACCCCGACCCAAAGCACGTCAGCACGTCTTTTGTCGAACGCCAGAACCTAACGAAGCGCATGGCGATGCGCCGTTTTACAAGGTTAACGAATGGCTTCTCGAAGAAGGTCGAAAATCTCCGGCACGCAGTCGCGCTCCACTTCATGCACTACAACTTCTGCCGAATCCACCAAACGCTCAGGGTCACGCCAGCGATGGAAGCGGGGATTGCTGACCATATTTGGAGTCTTGAGGAAGTGGTTGGCTTGCTGGATGCCGGACGCGCTGAGAAGACGGCTTAGGATTTACAAAGTCTGTGACCCCCACCCTACCGAGAAATACTTAGCCTTTGTGGGATACTGTGACGAGGGGCACCCAATTTGGACTAATGTCTATGGGGATACTGAGGCTCCGTACCGTCTGGCGAAGTTGAGTGGGCCACATCCACCATGTGGTAGGCGCAGACGCCTCCACATTTTGGACACGGAAGGTCATCCCCCTCAAGGCGAAGCTCGGCCCCGATCTGTTCTACTCGCTCTACCTGATAAGGTGGCCCGATTAAGATGAAGTGCCCGCAGTCGGGACACAACACGCCGCAGTATTTCGTAATCATCGTGGCGGCGTCTTAACGCCCAGGTCACGGAGTGCTTCTCGCAGCTTTGGATCGCGTTCGGATAGCTCGGAGATTGCTTCGTTCTTGCCAAGATCGTCAACTACCTTGTCGAGCTTCTCTTGTTCCTTATTGGCCGCACGTCGCCAGAGTAGCCACGAAAAAATGAAGCTCACGTAGGCCCCCTTCCTGTTCGGCAATTTCGGGGCCAATTATAGCGAAAGGTCTGGGTTGGTCAATGCAAACTGACCCACTACCGGATTTTCGGTGGCGTGCCGGTTTAAGAAAATGCCCGTTCCGCCCCTGAAAACATGGGACGGAACGTCTGCTACAAAACCATCGTGTAATTAATGGAAGTTGCTTTTGTAGAGGCCGTTCACGGTGAACCGCCCTGACTTGGGGCGGGCAGCCGCTCGTTTTGGCTGGAACTACGCGTGTGCGACTGGTGCGGGAACCTCGGGTTCGACGCCTCGCCAGCCTACCGGCTTGCCCTGCACGGCTCCTATGACCGCGCGGAACAGCACGACATACATCATCTGCCGGTAATAAAAGCGTTGCAGCAACAGCGGCCAGAGCAAGGACCAGTCTTCGCGCCGCTCCAGCGTAAAGGCCACCACGCAGGTGAGGAAATCAATCAGCATGAAACCCACGAAAAAGATGAGCGAGCGCTGAACATCGGCGGCGGTCCAAAACTGCGGCAGGTGCGTGAAGCGGAACTGTGAAAGCCCCCACATGGCCAGCGATCCCAGAAAGAGAAGATCGATCACGGGAGAGAACAACGGCAGCAGAAGCTGGAACAGGAAAACGTTTGGCAGCGCGATCCAGCCCAGCGTGCCGTATTTGACGCGCCCCAGCGTGTCGCGATGTTTCCAGAACGATTGCATGGTGCCAAACGTCCACCGGAACCTCTGGCGAACCAGCACCGAGGCCGTCTCGGGCGCGTCGGTCCATCCGATCGCATCCTCTTCATAGGAAATTTTCCAGCCGGCCCGGCGAATGGTGATCGTCAAATCAGTATCTTCGGCAACCGTGTCGGAGCTGAAACCGCCGGACTCATGGATCGCTTCGGCGCGCCACGCGCTCAATGCGCCGGGGACGACGGGAATGCAATTGAGCAGGTCGAACGCGCGCTTTTCCAGGTTCTGACTGGTGACGTATTCGAGCGCCTGCCAGCGCGTGAGCCAGCTCACCCGGTTTCCGACCTTTACGTTTCCGGCGACGGCGCCGATCCTGGGATTGACGAAATGCCGCACCAGCTTGCTCACCGCATCGGGTTCCACCGACGTATCCGCGTCAATGGTCACGATGATGCCGGCGGAAGCCTCAGCGAGGGCGTGCGAGAGCGCGGAAGATTTTCCGCGATTGGGCTGGTGAAGCACGCGCACGGCGGGGTTGCGCCCAAACTGTTCATCGAGCAGTTCGCCGGTGGCATCGGTTGAACCGTCGTCGACAACGATCACCTCCAGCTTCGGGTAATCGGATTCCAGCACCGAGTTCACCGTATATACGATTACAGGTTCCTCGTTATAGGCGGGAATCAAGACGCTGACCAGCGGCTGAAATTCGGGATGGTCGGGCGGGGGCGGCCGGAATTTTTCGATGATGGCCAGCAGACCCACAATGATGGCGCGGCCGCTCACCAGGCCGATGCCTAGAACGAAAATAAATGCCACGCTTAACCGGGACCATTCATACATCGAAAAAATCAGCCCGTCGGCGCGCGCCAGCAGACGCTCGCGGGCCGAAAGCGCCGGCATAAGCTGCGCGCGCGTCTGTCCCACAAGCTCCGCTACAGGCACGATCCGGAATCCCGCGGCGCGCAGGCCGTCAATGATTTCCGGCAGTGCCAGCACTGTTTGGGTTCTCTCGCCGCCCCCATCGTGCAGCAACACGATGTTGCCCGCATTGGCGCGCGCCTGGTCCAGCACGCGCTGCACAATGGCGGCAGCGGGCGCGGGAGGGATGCCGCCGGGCTCGCCCCAATCGTGCGGATCGATGCGCGCGCCGACGATCAGATAACCCATGGCCTGCGCGCTGGGAAGCTGGGCAACTTCGTCCGCTGTTTCCGGTTGATGGTCGATGCCGTACGGAGGACGGAATAGAAGCGTATTGACGCCCAGCGTGCTGTTGAGCAGGCGCTCGGTGACGTTGAGTTCCACGTCAATTTGCGTCTTGGAGATTTCGTTCCAGCGCGGGTGCGTGTAGGTGTGGTTGCCGATCTCGTGCCCTTCGGCGTACTCGCGGCGGAGCAGCCCCAGGGCGTCATTGGCCGCGCTTCCGATCACGAAGAACGTCGCCGGGGCATTTTTTTTCTTCAAGATGTCCAGAATCTTCGGCGTGAACTGCTGGTCGGGGCCGTCATCGAAACTGAGCGCGATTTTCTTCGACGCCGCGCCCATTTGAAAAATTCGATAGGAAGACGGCAAAGCCTGATATTTGTTTTCGACAATCGTATTGGTCGCCGGATCGAACCGAATAGCGCGGCTCCCCTTTTGCGGCGTGTCCGCAAATTTCCAGATATCGCCGGCTCCCTCGAGAATCAAATCGTAACCAGGGGGCATATCCTCGAGCTTGGCGCGAGTGGCATCGTCAGGCCGCGTGTTATCCCAGATCGTCCAGAGCGAGGGATCCTCCGAACCTAGCCGCCACAAGGCAGTCCCTTGCACACCGGCGCGCTCGGCGGCGCGCAACTCGTTATAGGCGGTGACGCCATCCAGCATCCAGACGCGATGAATGTGATTGTGCTCGTCCGAATAGGAGTAGTAAGGATTGAGCGAGTCCGGATCGAACTGGACTTTCGCTTCCGATTCCATGGCCGTGACAATGGATTCCTGAAAACTTTCGACTCGCGCTTGTTCGCGCGCTTTCTTGCCGGAATTGTCGGGCCAGTCGTATGCGTAATTGGCAATCCCCATCACCAGTTTTTGACGCGGCACAAGCTTCAGGATGGCATTGATGTTGGTGACAAACCATTCCTGCGCGGCGATCGGACCCGGAGCCGACGTGCGCCAGTGCTGGTCGTAATTCATCAGGATCACGGCGTCAGCCGATTTCCCGATGCCGGCGTAGTCATAGGCCCAATCGGCGGCCGGAAGGCAAACCATCAGTTTAAGGTTCGAACCGTGCAGATCCGCCGCCAGCTCGCCAATGAATTTGCTGAAATTCTTCTGGCTGGTTTCGGGAATTTCTTCAAAATCAACCACCAGCCCCGCGAAGTGATTCTGCGTAATGTATTGCACCGTTTGTTGCGAAAGGGCCTGGCGCGCCGCACTGTTTTTCAGCATGGCGGCCATTTCGGCGGTCAGCCAGTTTGTGCCGTCGGAATTGTTCAGCAGCGGCATGGTGGGAATTTCGATGTTGGAGACTTGTTTCAGCGATTGCTGCCAGGCGGCCAGTTTGAGATCGGCTTCCACGTCCAAGCGGCCGCTGGCCGTGACGGAATGAAGCCGTTCGGGAATGAGCAAGTCAATATCCCGGAAATGCGCCTGCAGCGCCGCGAGAGAGGTCGGATCCCAGCTCACGTAAAAGGCCGCGCGCAGCGGCTCGTAGGTAGCCGGTATCTGGCCCAGCGCCGCCACTCGTTTGTGCCGTCCGGTTCGTTTTAATGCGATTCGAGTGCGGTTTTTTTCCAGGACTGGGTGCAGCATGCTACGGTTGGTGGGAAGCAGCGGCTCGGGCAAACTAGGACTGACCAGAACGCTGACAAAAAAAGTGATAAGCAGAAGCGTGAAAACCGCGCCGCTGATTTCCAGAACCCGGCTCGTGCGCCGCCAACGCCGGCGGCGCTCATCATAGAATATGGGCTTGCGTGGCTTCATGTGTTTGTTCCAAGCTAGCCGTCCCGCACAAAGGGGTCAATGACTTTACAACGGCATGGCCAGGAAGATTCGATCATACCCTCGCGGAGCGGCGGCGTCACGATGCTTCGCGCGCACGTTGTCCTGGCAGTATCGACCGGGCTGGCGCTGCGCTTGCTTTTTGCGTTGCGATTTCCAGTTTCGACCGAGGATAGCGCAACCTATATCCAATTGGCTCGTAATTGGGCCGATCATCACGTCTACGGACTATGGCTGAACGGCCACCTGATTCCTACCGATCTCCGCATGCCGGGGTATCCCGCCTTTCTTGCCGGCATTGCCATGTTGCTTGGACGCTCCATCCAGGCAATTTCGTTGTCTCAGGCTGCGCTCGATCTATGTACCTGCTTTTTGACGGCTGCGCTAGGTGCGGCGTTAGCTCCCGCCTGGGCGCGTCGCCGCGTGGCCATTGCCGGACTATGGCTCTCCGCCACCTGTCCATTTGTGGCCAATTATTCGGCCGCAGTTCTGACCGAAGCCCCCGTCACGTTTTTTGCGGCGGCTGCGCTGCTATGTTTCGTTCTGGGTTTGAAACAAAAAATGACCGACTTTTCCTTTGGCGGACGCCAACTGCGAATTACACCTGTGGTATTCGCGTGTCTGGGAGGGCTCCTCGCGGGTTTGGCGACCCTGATGCGCCCGGAAATGCCTCTGCTGCTTGCGGTGGCAGGCGTCGTGTTTGTCTCACGCTGGTGGAGGCCTTTAGGTTGGCGCAAGGTGGCGCTGTCTGGGGCGGCCGTGGTTGGGGCGTTCCTGCTCCCGTTGATTCCGTGGGCGGCGCGCAATTTCATTACGCTACACAAAATCCAAATCCTCGCGCCGCGATATGCCACGATGCCTGGTGAATACGCTCCCGCCGGCTACTACGCGTGGACAAACACTTGGCTGGTGCGCTATCGCGACGTATATCTGAACACCTGGAAGATCGGCGAAGAGCGAATGGATATCGATGACCTTCCCTCAGCGGCATTTGACTCCCTCGAAGAGAGAACACGAGTAGCATCGCTGTTCGACCAATATAACGGCAGTTCGGACCTCGACATCTCTCCCGAAATTGACCATGAATTTGCGCAGATCGCTCGCGAACGAACCACCCGGAATTCGCTTAGGACGTACGTTCGAATACCGCTTGAGCGCGCTTTGACCATCTGGTTCACGCCGCGCACCGAGCTGTTGCCGATCGACGGAAAGTTCTGGCCCATTTCGGAAAATTGGGAGGATTCTCCCGCCGGCTTCCTGACCACCGCCGGGTTCGGCACCCTTGGTTATCTCTATGTTGCCCTGGCGCTGGGAGGAATCTGGGTTGCCTGGCGCGCAGGTCGCGCGAACAGTGCGGATTCGCGCCCCCCGGATTCGGCGAATCTCTGGGGACTCGCGCTGCTGCTGGCATACCTATTCACGCGCACGGCATTTTTGACCACCGTGGAGGCGCCCGAACCTCGATATGTTGTCAGTTGTTATCCCGTGGTGCTTGCGCTGGCCGCGATGCTCTGGGCTCGTACCCGGCCCGCGGAAGAAAACCACTACGGAGCGTTGCCCTAGCGTTCTTCCACCGGCTCGGGATGAATGGTGACTCGGGCAACCTGCGGAAAGTGCTCCTTCACGCGGTCTTCCAGCGCGGCAGTAACGTCATGGATGCGCGTGATGGGCAGACTGCCGTTCATGGCGCAGTGACACGATGCCAGAATCTTGTGCTCCACCTGGCGCACGTGCACTTCATGGCAATCCACCAGTTCATCGTATTCGCGCGGCAGTGTGTTGATGTATTTCTCGATCGCGCGGCCAAGCCCGGTCATTTCTCCTCGCTGGCCGTCTACCGACGCAATATGAGTGCCGAGCGGTTCGATGTGGATATTCACGATGGGGGCGACGCTGCCGCGCGATGCAGCGACGCCTGGAAGCGTGCGAATTTCTTCTTCCAGCTCGGTGGCGCGCAGATGCGCGTCCCGCAGGCTCAAATGCTCGGGAACTTCCAGGTGCAACTCGACGAATAGCCGCCCGTCGAGCTGGTCCGCGGAAATTTCATGAACGGGAAGTCCGCGGCGCGCGGCGATCGCGCGAATGGCGTCGAACAAATGCTCTCCTGCCGCGGCGCGCGGCTCCATGTGAACCATCACGTCCGCGGGAATAATTTCTCCGACGCGATGCTCGACGGCATCGGAAATGGCGTGGACTTGCTCGAAGCTGGCCGAGCGCGGAACGCTGATGGTGACGTCCACAAAGTGCTGGTTCCCCGCGCGGCGGACTCGCACACGCTCGGTCGACAGCACGCCGTCCAAGCCCGCGACCGCCGCCGCGACTCGGTCCTGCAAACCCACCGGCGCGGCGTCCAGCAGCGCGTCCAGAGTTCTCTTGCCAAGCCGCGAGCCAACCCAGATCACGATGGCCGCGACAAACAGCGCGGCAATGGGGTCGGCATTCCGCAGCCAGGCGATGCCCTTGTACTGCCCGATCCAGACCGCCGCCATGCCCAGAATCACGACAAACGTGCTCCAAACATCGGTCGAGAAATGAAGAGCATCAGCTTCCAGCGCTTCGCTCGGGTACTCGCGGGCCACGCGAGCCAGCGCGCGCGAACGGATCAAATCGATGCCCATCGCCACGCCCAGAATCACGATGGTGAGCGCGCTGGGTTGCAGATGCACCTGTTTGAATAACAGGCGCACAAATGCTTCCACAATAATGTAAACCGAAGTGGCCAGCAGCAGCCCGGTTTCAACGAACGCCGAAAAATTTTCGATCTTGCCGTGTCCGTAGGTATGTCCGGAATCGGCGGGACGGTCGGAAACCCTCACCGAAAACCACGTAAGGATCGCGGCGATTAAATCCAGGCCCGAGTGCAATGCCTCGGAAAGCACGCCCAAGCTGCCGGTAGCGACGGCGAGAAAT
Organism: Terriglobia bacterium; assembly: GCA_041478355.1. GTDB lineage: Bacteria > Acidobacteriota > Terriglobia > Acidiferrales > UBA7541 > Palsa-360. The sequence goes on from JBGOVX010000018.1 coordinate 7,487, forward strand.
ACTTTCAGTCCGACCAGAATCATGGCCGAGCCGACTGACCCGAGCGCCGCCATCTGCTTGATCGAACTGGGAGAGTGAATGATGGGAAATCCTCGCAAAGATTATACGATGCCGCGATGTGGAAAACGCGGTTGACCAATGTAAGATAAGCTTATTTGTGTTGGGCCTGTAGCTCTAGAATCTGTTGTTGATCCGGCGTTGTTTAAGTCCATTTTCAGGCCCTTCAAACCCGCCTTCTTGTACACAAATTGTATATATATCGGTGTAGTTCCCTGTGCACGCTCGACTGAGCGCAGGCATAAGCCAGGGAATTAGAGCAGCAGACTCATCAGTAGCCTAGTTTTTGAAATGGACGGCTTTCCGAGAGAGATAAGCCTGCCTAGGGTAGATCAGAGCGAACGTCTTATACTGATTGCTGAAGATCTGAACTACGCAGGTTCTGAGGAATCCCCTCATATCAGTCAGGACGATCTCTCCATGGCGTCCATTGTTGAGGATTTTTCCTAAATCGTGTACCGGGTTCACAAATGTGAGGTTTAGCTGCTCTCCGAATTCATCCCCGAATGGGCCACTCGGAATGGAATACACAACGTAATAGGATTTCTGCCCATCTGCGTGCTCCCGCAAAGTCGGTGTTAAAACCATGAGTAAACAAGGCCGATGGTTTCTTTCGACGAAGCGGCGGAGAGTGGCGTGACAAGAGGCATCGTATCTACTGCTGAGATGGAGGGCGCTTTCCAAGGATAATTCATAGTCTCCTGCCTCTCTTTCGAATCGCTCGCACTGAAATAGGATGTCCGCTGCCCCATAGTTTGCCTCCGCTTCAAATAGGTCTTCGCATTCTGCTCCTAAAGTCACTTCGTCTTCTTGCGTGAGGATTATTCTTTGCCATCCCAAAATGCTGTGCGTCACCTCGTGATAGGTCACAAAGAGCTTTCGCGAATCATGGACGTGAGAATCAACGTAAATGATGTCTGAACGCCTGTCGAGAATGCCAAGAATTTTTGACGCGGCTTTGTGGAAGAAGCGCAATGCCTTGTCGGCGAGAGTCGCCTCGTATTCCGCGAGGTCCAATTCGCCTGTCTCCACGAGTTTTTGGCACGCCAAGATTTCTTCCTTCGGTGTCGGAAGCTGGTCTCTAATTCCAGCGGCACGCAATAATCTCCTCACCTCATTCGTAACATCTACTGCAGACTCCGGAGTGGCGATTCGAACTGGAACCCTTCTCATGGGTTACCGCTTTCCCCTCTTCTTCGAGCGCAAAAATTCAACAAAATCCAATACTCTCTCCTCTTCGTCCGCCGTGAGAGCCAGTGCATTAAACGCAACAGATCTCTGGTGACGAGCATTTCCCTCGTTCGTGGTCGGCACTATGAATCCAGCTAATTGCATAAGGTCAGCGTAGGAAGCACCATAAATGTTCGCCAGGGCAAAGAGAATGTTTGGGGACGGCTGTTTCACATTGTCGTTTTCGAGTTGATACAAATAGCTGTTGGAGACTCTTTTCTTAGTTTTTTCCTCGACGTCCCTAAGGGACCATCCCTTCAGCTTTCGCAGCCTGCCAAGTTCGCCTCCCAACGTCGCCATAGCTCACCCCCTCGGAGTCTTCCACAACTAAGATTAGACCTGCCGTTTTGAATAAGCAATGGCGCATATGCTTTGAAGCATAAATAACGCTTGCTATATAAAGCATTTCGAATTAGACTTCTTGTGAGCCTTAGGAGGGCTCAGGTCATGATTATCGATGTCGAAAAGAAATTTGCGGTCGAGATCGTATACAACGGGGTGACGAAATTGCTTCAGGTCGAACCCGATGAGCGCGTTACCGCCTTGCTCCAAAGAGCGATCGCGACTTTCGGCATAACACAACAACCGCATCTGCTTTCCCTTTTTCGGCAGGATGGTAGTGTCGTGCCGGAGGACCAATCCATTGAAATCGCTGGTCTCAAGGCCGGTGAAATACTTCTTCTTCGCCCGAATGCAGTGAGAGGCGGGGGTGGCCCTCTTCGCTTGGCGAGAGATGTCATGAGTGCAACCTTTCGAACGCTCCGTGAATGCGGGCGTGGGGAATGTGAGTGCGCGGTCTTCTGGACTGGTCCAGCGGTCGGAGATCTTATCGATGGCGTTGAGCACCCGCTTCACACGCGTTCGCCATTTGGCTACGAGGTCGACAATACCTGGCTGACGGAGTTCTGGAAACGCCTCGCGGCGTCACATCGGAGCGTCAAAGTGCAAGTCCACACCCATCCCGGGCAAGCATTTCACTCCGCAACTGATGACGAATGGCCAATAGTCTCGCAAACTGGTTTCCTTTCGATTGTGATACCCGATTTTGCCGTTAGCGAGCCATCGTTGGATACAGCCTGGGTAGGTCGCCTACAGGCGGACGGGACGTGGTGGCATCTGGCATCTACTGCCGAAGCTGTGGCCGCATGAGCGCAGTCGAGGAATTAAATCGAACTATCTTGTTGTGCCGCGACTATGTAGTTGATACGTTGAGTGATGAAGAAATTTGCCACTGTTTTCAATCAGTGCATGTTCTTTGTGTCTCCGACCTTCGCAACCTGTCGTCACACAGCGGGCAAACGGCCCTTGTAACATTAGTTTCCCTACTAAATCGGATGGGTATGCAAGTTGCGCTAGCCCTTCCCGATATTGCCATGCTCTCGCCGCAACCGCCATTGTCTGGCTCGTCCCTCTGCAATGCACTAATTGCATCCAGTGGAACCCTCATCCCCGGTGCCACTGTGCGCGACGATCCCGATGTGAATCCTGACCTCATTTTTGTGCTGGGGAACACCAAGGTAGACACCGGACATGATTATTCGTGGCGGCTGAGCGGTAGTGATTGGGACGGAGCTTTAATAGTGGAAGGAAGTGCAGAGAAACACGCATGGACTGCCACCTGGTCTGTGGGCTCGATGGCCAGCGCTGCACTGGCCGCCAATGAGGCGTTCAAACTCGTGATGCGTCGTCTGCCCCTGCGCAACCAGGCTGACCACATTTTTTTCGAACCGTCACCCTCCTGCAGCTGGAACTTCGGTTCGGTTCCCGTGCCTTCGACGGACGTGGATTTGGGAGAAGTCGATATAATCAGTGCCGGTGCGATTTGCCAAGCCGCATTATATGCGCTAATGCGCTTGCCGAGGGTCCACATGTGGGGACGGATTTTCGATGATGATGTGACTGGTAGATCAAATCTAAATCGGAATATGCTTACCCTCGCGAGTGATGTGGACTCGAAGAAGGTGTTGGTTGTGGCCCAGCGCTGCGGTGCGAAGCTTCGACTCGAACCTATTCCCCAACGCTTCACGGATAAAGCCTCTGACGTCGGCAGACTTGCTCCGCGCGTTCTTGTCGGTGTTGATGATATTCTAAGTAGATGGGAAGTTCAGCGATGCTGGCCCGGCTGGCTGACTGTTAGCGGTACAAGTCACTTCAGTGTTTCGTCATCGGCCCACCGGGTGGGCGCGCCTTGTTGTGGCTGTCTGCATCCCGTCGATGATCCTGCAGGAGCAAATCCAATCCCGACGATCTGCTTCGTTTCGTTTTGGGCCGGGTTGGCGATGGCAGTTCGGCTGCTCCGTGAAGCGCTAGGCAGTCCATATTCCTCTGACCAGCAGCATCTCTGGCTCACTCCGCTAAGGATGGATCAGCCGCATGCCGCAATGTGGTCACCCGTTGCCTTCAGACAAGATTGCCCTGTGCCCTGCTCAGCCCCACGAGTGGTGTAGCTAGTTTTCTGCGCTCCTATCCTTCTTCGATGACTGAATAAGGCGAATAAATCACGAACTACGAGGGGGCGCGGTGACAAAAGGTGGAACTGCGGAGTCGTTCACGTTAAAGTAACGCGGAATGTGTGGAATCTGCGGCGTCATCGGAATGGAACGCTCGGAATTGGCTGAGGCCGTCGCGCGTCGCATGACCGAGGCCCTCCGGCACCGAGGCCCCGACGACGATGGCCTGCTCGCCGCTCCTTATGCAGCGCTGGGAATGCGCCGCCTCAGTATCATTGACCTGCCCGGAGGACATCAACCCGTATTCAACGAAGCCGGAAACGTCGCGGTTGTTTTCAACGGCGAGATTTATAATTTCCGTCAGTTGCGCAAGACACTCGAAGGGCGCGGGCACGCGTTTCGAACGCGCTCCGACACCGAAGTCATCGTGCACGCCTACGAAGAATGGGGTGAGCAATGCTTGCAGGAGTTGCGCGGAATGTTTGCCTTTGCCGTGTGGGATGCCCGGCCGTCTAGCACATCGGGTGGCGCATCGGGCGGCGTATCGGAAGACGCCGCGCGAGGCGCGCGAATTTTCCTGGCGCGCGACCCTCTAGGCATCAAGCCGCTGTACTACACGTATGCCGATGGCGTTTTTCTGTTTGCATCCGAGGTCCGCGCGCTGATCGCCAGCGGCTGTGTTGCGTCCCGCGTTTCGCCGGACTCACTGGAAGCTTATCTTTTATTCGGATCGGTCGCCGAACCGTCCACTCTGGTCGAGGGCGTGTTTTCAATTCCTCCGGGCCATTGCGTCACCCTGACGGCCAACGCTCCGCCCGCGCAACTTACGCCGAAACCCTACTGGAATTTCCCCGGCACCGCGCTCGATGCGGATGGGCCCCAGCCGGACAATTTAATAGATGCTGCAAGGAAATTGCGTCCCTTGCTCGAAGAAGCCGTTCGCGATCACCTGATTGCCGATGTTCCGCTCGGCGTGTTTCTTTCGAGCGGCCTCGATTCGACCGCGCTGGTCGCGCTCGCCAGCCGCTCGCAGTCCGATCTGCGCACGTTTACGGTTGTGTTTCCCGAGCAGCGTTTCAGCGAAGCCAAAATTTCCCGCCAGACCGCCCGGCACTTTAAGACGCGTCATGAGGAGGTACTCCTGACTCCCGATCAGGTGTTGGCGCAACTCGATGACGCGGTAAGCGCTCTCGATCAGCCTACGATGGATGGGTTGAATACATATTTTGTTTCGCGGGCCGCGCATCAGGCCGGACTGAAAGTGGCTCTTTCCGGGCTTGGCGGCGATGAACTTTTCGGCGGATACTCCACATTTAGAACGGTCCCTCGCGCTGTATTTGCAGCCCACATAGGCCGCTGGGTTCCCGAACCCCTCAGACGCTTGGCCGCTAATGTGGCCGTGAAAATTGCCTCCGGCGATGCGGTTCGCAAGGCGGCCGCGGCATGGCGTTCGCCTGATGATTTTCCCCATGCCTATTACTTCACTCGTCTCCTGTTTACCTATTCCCGTGTGCGACGCCTTCTTGCGCCATACCTCGAGTCCACCGAGACTCGGGGCAATGAGCGTGAACCGGATTCCCCCTGGCGACGGCGCATGCAGGACACGACGCGGCAGGCCGGGCGTCTGGATTCGTTCAATGCAGTTTCGTGTTTCGAACTTCAGTCATACATGGTGAACACGCTGCTGCGCGACACCGACGCTGTCAGCATGGCCAATTCTCTGGAAGTTCGCGTCCCTCTGTTGGACCAGCGGGTGGTGGAGTTTGTGGCGCGATTGCCGAAGAGAGCGAAATACAGGGCAGGCGCGCCGAAGGCATTGTTGGTGGAAGCCTTATCCGATCTACTGCCTGAGGAAGTGGTGGGCCAGCCCAAGCGAACGTTCACTCTTCCCTGGGATTTGTGGCTGAGAGGGCCGCTCGGTGTGCGCGTCTCGCAGGATCTCGCGGACCTTACGCCGCAGTTGCAGCAATATATGAATCCGCGTGCGGTGCGCGGCGCTTGGCAGAACTTCGTGATCGGTGAGACCAGTTGGTCGCGTCCCTGGAGCCTCTACATGCTCAACCTGTGGGTGCGGCGTCACATGGCCGGCGCGGCGGCGGAGAGAAGCTCTACGGCCACGGCCGTACGTCCGGCGGCTAAAGCGGAAAGCGCATCAAATTAACGGTTCTTCAATCTTAAACTTAAACGATACTGGGATTCTGAGCGGAGCAGAAAACAATTTCGAATGCATATCCTGGGGATCAACGCATACCACGGCAATTCCTCGGCGGCGCTGATTTCTGACGGCCGCCTGATTGCCGCCGTGGAAGAAGAACGGTTTAACCGCGTGAAATACGCCGCGGGCTTCCCGGTCGCGGCAATTCGTTATTGCCTGGACGCCGCGGGCATTACTCTTGCCGAAGTCGATCACATTGCCATTCCGCGCAATCCCTGGGCGCGCCTGGGAACAAAACTCTGGTATGCCCTGAGGATGCCGGGCTTTGCCCGGGAGAGGGCAAAAGTGTTGGCGAAGTTCACGGGGATTCCCGAGGCGCTCTCGCAGGCTTTTGATGTAGCGCCGGAAAAAATACGGGCGCAATTCCATCGCATCGAACACCACCAGGCACATCTTGCGAGCACGTTTTTCGTCTCTCCCTTCGAGCAGGCGGCGCTGCTCTCGGCGGACGGGCTGGGCGATTTCGCCAGCACCATGTGGGGAACTGGCCAGGGCAACCGCATGCGCATCACCGGTTCGATCGCCTTTCCGCATTCGCTGGGCATGTATTACACGGGAGTCTCGCAGTATCTCGGATTTCGCAAATTCGGCGATGAATTCAAAGTGATGGGACTAGCCGCGTATGGCGAGCCGGCTTACATGGACGAATTTCGCCGCATCGTGCGAACCGGGAAAGGCATTGGTTTTCGTCTGGGGCTGGAATATTTTAAGCACCACCTCACGGGCCCTGAGATGACCTGGCGCGATGCCGGCAAAACTCCCGAACTGGGGGCCATGTATTCCGATTTTATGGCCGAGCGTCTGGGCCCTGCGCGCGATCCTGCGGCCCCGGTCGAAAAAGTGCATCACGACGCCGCGGCATCTCTGCAGGCGCGCCTCGAAGAAGTCTTGTTCGAAATGCTCCGCGGCCTGCATGCCGAGACCCGGCAGAAGGCGGTATGCCTTGCCGGCGGGGTAGCGTTCAACTGTGTTGCCAACGGAAAAATATTCGATCAGACCCCGTTCGAGCAGATTTATTTGCAACCAGCGTCAGGAGATGCCGGGCTTGCAATCGGCGCCGCCTATTTTGTCCATCATCAGATCCTCGGCCAGCCGCGCTCGTTCGTCATGGAACATGCCTATTGGGGGCCCGGATATACGGCGGAACAAGTGCGCGCGGCAGTGGCTGCCAGCCGTCTTCAAGCCGAGGGTATGGAGATTCGCGAGCTTCCCGAAGAAGCGCTGGCCAGGCAAGCGGCCCAGGAAATCGCCGCCGGAAAAATTCTCGGCTGGTTTCAGGGGCGGGCGGAATGGGGCCCGCGCGCGCTCGGCAATCGCAGCATCGTGGCCGATCCGCGCCGCGCGGATATGAAGGATATTTTGAACGCCCGAATCAAGCACCGCGAAATGTTCAGGCCGTTCGCTCCCTCGGTCCTCGCGGAAGCCACCGGAGAGTACTTTGAGAAGTCTTATCCGTCCCCATTTATGACCCAGGCCTATGCGGTGCGCCCTGAAAAGCGTCAAATCATTCCCGCGCCTACGCACGTGGACGGTACCGGACGCCTGCAGACGGTTACCAAGGAAGCCAACCCGCGCTATTGGCGATTGATCCGCGAATTTGGGAACCTCACCGGCGTGCCCGTGGTGCTGAATACTTCGTTCAACGATAATGAACCTATCGTCTGCCGTCCCGAGGAAGCGATCGAATGTTTTCTGCGCACAAAAATGGATGTCCTTGTGCTCGGCGATATGTTGATACGCAAATCCGGTTCCACCGAGGCGCCGCGCTGATCCGCCTCCTCATTTTCTCGGGGAACTTTCCTGTGCCCATGCTCGTGATTCTCTTTTTTCGGACTCGCCAATGCACATCCTTCTCCTGAATGAATACTTTCCGCCCGATAACAGCGCCACGGCCAATTGCGCCGCGCAGGTAGCGGAAGCGCTTGCGGAGAAACACCGCGTCACGGTGCTGGCGGGCCGGCCGAGCTACGACCCAACCGAACGACCTCCGCGCTACCTGCTGCATCGCGAAGTCCGCGGCAATCTTGTTGTTGAACGTGTCGGTTCCACCGCTTACCCGCGTTTCCAGATGCGCCGCCGCGTTGCTAATTACCTGACGTATCTTTCGCTCGCGGTTCCGCGAGCGCTGACGATTCGTTGCGATGTGGTGCTGGCCATGACCGACCCGCCCATAGAGGGCATCGCGGGTGCCATCGTGGCCCGCATCTTGGGACGGCCATTTGTTTACAACATTCGTGACATGTATCCGGACATGGCCTTGGGCGGCGCAATCGTTCGCCCGGGAAGCTTCACGGCGCGCTGGGAGGCGATGCACCGCTGGGCATTGCGCCGCGCCGCACGCACAATCGTGCTGGGCGAGGATATGCGCGACCGCATCATCGCCAAAGGGGTGGACCAGGCGCGCGTTGTAATCTCGCGTGATGGTATTACGATTCCGGAAACGCTGCCTCCGCCGGACAATCCCGTAGCGCGTGAGATTCGCGGCAATTTTCGTTTTGTCTTGGTACACGCCGGAAATTTGGGCTTCTACGGGGCCTGGCATACACTGACTTCGGCCGTGCGAATGCTTGAGAATGAGGGTGTCGGTCTGGTGTTTATTGGCGAGGGCGCGATGAAAGCGCAGGTGCAGGAGATGGCGGCGGGATGCCGCGCGATTCGGTTCTTGCCGTTTCGCCCGCCCAGTGAAATCCCCCTGGTGCTTTCCTCGGGAGACATGCACGTCGTCACGGTCAAGAGGGGTCTGGAAGGCGTGGTGGTTCCCAGTAAACTATATGGCACGCTCGCCGCTGGGCGTCCAGTGCTGGGCGTCGCGCCTGAACAGTGCGACGTGGTACGCATCCTTCGCCGCTCGGGTTGCGGTTTAGCCGCGGATCCGGATGATCCAAACAGCGTCGTGGAAGTCCTGCGCGGGGTGTTGCAGGACCCGGAACAGATTACAAAGATGGGTCTCCGCGCCCGTGAGATCGCAGTTAGTTATGATAAAGTGAAACACCTTAAAATATTTGTGAAAACTCTCGAAGAGGTTGTTCGCGAATGAGTAAGGCCGAAACGCCATGGACAGGCAAAAAAGTTTTAGTTACGGGGGGATCTTCCTTTATCGGTTCGACCCTCGCGGATCGGCTCATCGAGCGCGGCGCTAAAATTCGCGTCGTCGACGATTTGACCAGCGGACATCTTGGCAACATCGAGAAACACATCGATGCGGGGAACATCGAATTCATCCGCGCCGATCTGCGCGACCCGGGTATTGCCCGCGGCGCCATGCAGGGAATCCATACGGTATTCCATCTCGCCGCCGACCACGGCGGCCGCGGATATGTGGACTTGCACCAGGCCGGTCCGGCGTCCAATTTTTTTCTGGACGGACTGATTTTCTGGGAAGCGTTGAAAGCTAAAGTCAACAAAGTCGTGTTTGCATCCTCTGGATGCGTCTACCCCAATTTTCTTCAGTCCGACGTCAGCAAAGAAGTTTTCCTTACCGAAGACCTGACCAAAGGGCCCAACGACGCCGATAACACTTACGGATGGGCCAAGCTGATGGCCGAATTCACGCTGCAAGCCTATTACAAGGAGCACGGCCTGAAGGCCGCTTCCTGCCGGTACTTCACCGTGTACGGTCCGCGCGGCGTCGAAAATCACGCCGTCATCGCCATGATCGCCCGAGCGTTCCTCAAACAGGATCCGTTTGAAGTGTGGGGAGACGGGACGCAGATTCGCAACTGGACCTACATCGACGACATCGTGTCCGGCACCATATTGGCCGGAGAAAAAATCGACGACGGGACACCCATCAATCTGGGTACGATGGAGCGCGTCAAAGTGATCGACGCCGTCAAAATGGTCATGGAATTTACCGGCCACCACGCTGAGATCAAGCTGCTGCCCACGATGCCCACCGGGCCGCTCAACCGCGTGGCGGATAATTCGCTGGCGAAGAAGCTGACCGGCTGGGAACCCAAGGTGGCTTTCCGCGAAGGACTGAAGCGCACCATCGACTGGTATTACAAAGACAGGGATCGCGCGCACGTCGAATCCACCTTTAAGAGGATGCTCACCGAGCGCTGAAATCGGTTTTCCCATGAGTATGACTGTGCTTGCGTTTGCCGTTGGTCTGGCCGCTACTCTGGGGCTTACCATTCCGGTCCGGCAATTGGCGCTGCGCATCGGGATGGTGGACCATCCCGGGCCGCGCAAAGTTCACGTTCAGCCAATGCCGCTGTTAGGCGGCTTGGCGATTTATTGTGGCGTACTGATCGCGCTGCTGGTTTCGCTGCGCGGCCCAACTCTCGCACAGGTGATGGGTATCTATTCGGGCGCCACCGTGGTAGCCCTGGTTGGAATCCTGGACGACCGCGGCTTGCTGCATCATCAAATCAAACTGTTTGCAGCCATGCCCGCCGCCGCCGTGATCCTTGTTGCAGAGGGTGTTCGCGCCCAGGTTTTCTCTTCGTATTGGCCAGGGGCTGCCGCAGTTTGGGCCGACACTGCGCTGACTCTGGTCTGGGTGGTCGGCATCACCGCCTCGTTCAGCATTCTGGATCACATGGATGGACTGTGCGCGGGAGTCGCTGCAATCGCTTCGCTTTTCTTCGCCATTTTCGCGCTGCAGAGCGGGCAACTCCTGGTCAGCACCATGGCTGCCGCGGTCCTGGGAGCTGCCGTGGGATTCCTGCGCTGGAATTTCAAGCCCGCAAAAATTTTTCTGGGAGATGGCGGCGCGATGTTTCTCGGCTTTCTGATGGCTGCGCTGGCCTTAGAGTTGCGGCCTATTATGGCCGGCGGGCAAAACGCCGCGTGGCTACTGCCGGTTTTTATTCTCGGCGCTGCGATTTTTGACACCACGCTGATTTCCATTTCCCGGTCTCGACGAGGTTTTATTCCCTTCACCACGCCTGGAAAAGACCACGCCGCGCACCGCCTCTCGAATCTTTTCAGCGGCCAGCGTACTGCCGTCCTGATCTTGTATGGCCTTGGCGCTGTTTTTGGCTTGCTGGCCCTGGCGATCAGCCATCTGAGCGCTCTTGCGGCCTACACCGTTTCCTCGCTGGTGCTGGCGGCGGTGCTTGGAGCTATCGGCCTGTTCGAACAAGCTCCTTACGAACGCCAATCCGGAAAGAAAAAAACAGCTTAAGCGGACGAGACGAGTGGCTGAATCCCATGTGTCGCCCTGTCGGGGCTTTCTGGTCGTCCCGGATCTGGATACATTTCCCCACAGCTTGCGCTGCGGGCTACGTTGTGGCGTCCCTTCGGGACTCGCAGAAACATAGAATTAGTCCATTACCGGGCCTTGCCGCGCGTTGCCAAGAGGGTCCGCGTAAGCGATCATTATGTTTTATCGCCAAGTCCACATGTGAGGCTGACGGTTCAACCAATCCGGGAAAAATGAAAATCCCCGGGTGGAGGTGTTAAGTGAAAAATGGACGACTGATTTCTTTGGCCCTTGTTGTGGTCCTCCTGGCGGTTTCAGGACCCATGCTCGCGCACCATGGGCAGGTGCAGTACGAAAACAAGAGGGTCACCATGGTGGGAACGGTGACGAAGTTTGAGTGGACCAATCCTCATACAATTATCTCTATCGCAACGAAGGACGATCAAGGCAACGTCGAAGACTGGTATGCCGAAATGCTTCCTCCAACCCAAATGGCTCGGGCCGGATGGACCAAGGAGAGCATTAAGCCAGGGGATCAAGTGAGCCTGGTGGGGCGTCCCGGCAAGAAGGGCGCGCGCATCTTGTGGCTCGAATATCTGGTGACGCCCGACGGCCGCCATCTGGGCCGCGACACCCGAACCCCTTAGCGTTTCTACACGGCTTGATAGCGAGATCGGGATTTACCTGGAGGAATTTTTGCGGACTGCGATCGTTGCGCTACTCCTTTTCTTCTCATGTGGCTCGATGCGGGCCGACACTGGAGGAAGCATCTCGGGAACCGTGAAAGACCCTACCGGAGCGGTGACTCCGGACACTGCCGTGATTGCCCGCAACGTGGGCACCGGAGCGCAACAGACCGCCAACACCAACAGCGATGGCTTCTATGCCTTCGCGGCGTTGCCTGTAGGGCGCTATGAAATCGAAACATTTCGCCCCGGTTTCAAACCCTACAAGCGCACCGGCTTGATTATCGACGTGGGCACCAAGCTGCAGGTCGATGTGATTATGGAAATGGGAGAGCAAACTGAACAAATCACAATTTCTGATTCCGGGGTTCATGTCGAGACTGAAACCGCTCAGATGGGCGAAGTGATCGCGGACACCAAGATCACTTCTGTTCCGTTGAACGGCCGCAGCTTTACCGATCTGCTGAGTCTTCAGCCCGGCGTCATTCCCATCAGTTCACAACAGCCCAACTCGGTCATCATGGCCGGGGTCAGCAACTCTCCTCCCTCCGGAGGGCTGAATCCCGGCAATATGTCGATCAGCGGCCAGCGGGAAACCGCCAATGGTTTCGTCGTGAACGGTAGCAATGTCGAAGAGAATGTGAACATGGGCGCCGCGATCCTGCCCAATCTGGATTCCATCAGCGAATTTCGCATCCTCACCAATAATTTTGACGCCGAGTATGGCAACTATAGCGGCGGGCAGATACTGGTCGTCACCAAGTCGGGAACCAATCAAATCCATGGCGACGCCTTCGAGTTTCTGCGAAATACGGCTCTGGACGCGAAAAGTTTCTTTTCCCCTCAGCGCGCGAAATTCGATCAAAACCAGTTTGGAGGCTCCTTGGGAGGCCCGGTAAAGAAAGACAAGATATTTTTCTTTACCGACTATCAAGGCTCGCGCACGACAGAAGGTGTGGAAACCGGAAAACTTTCCGTTCCCTCCGCGCAGGACCGTGGGATGGGCCAGCCTAGTGGCCAGGCTAACTTAAGCGATGTGGCAAACTCCCTGACGGGAAAAGTGAATGGGCAATATTGGGCCAGCCAGCTATCCGCAAAACTCGGCTACCCGGTCTCCGTGGACGAGCCTTATTACGCGCCAGGATGCGCCAGCCCGGCGCAATGCGCTCTTCCCAATGGCGTGATTCCGATGAGTGCGTGGTCGGCTCCCGCAATAAACCTGCTGTCATACATTCCCTCGCCGAACTTGAGTAACAATACTTTCTATACCTCAGCGGTCGACGAATTGATCCGCGATGACAAAGGCTCGGTGCGGCTGGATGCCGCGACCCCTTGGGGAACGGTAACCGGATACTACTTTGCGGACGATTACACGCTCAACAATCCTTATCCTACCGGGCAGGGTGGAGCGAACGTTCCAGGTTTCAACGCCATCTCGGCCGGGCGCGCGCAGTTGCTGAGCCTGAGCGTTGTAAAGTCGTTCGGCGCAAACACGGTCAATGAATTTCATTTCAGCTACATGCGGGACGCCAACAACATCGGACAGCCGCAAGGCGGCGTGGGGCCCAGCCTTGCTTCGCAGGGATTTGTCACGGCCACAGGCACGCCGAGCATTTTCGCTCTCGATCCGCGGATCGAAGGCGTCGAAAACGTGGCCTTCAATAACTTTACGGTGGGCATAAATATTACCGGGCTGGTCCAACACAACAACACGTTTCAATGGACCGACAATTTCTCCAAGGTCATCGGAACCCACACGCTGAAGTTCGGCGGCGAGTTCCACTACGACCAAATCAATACCATTCCCGACGCCACGTTCAACGGCACTTTTTCGTTCAATGGGCAAGAGACGGGTTCGGACTTCGCGGATTTCCTGCTCGGTATTCCCAGCACCTTTACGCAATCCGATGGCCAGGCTTTCTATACCAGAACGAAATACGCGGGATTGTTCGCACAGGACAGTTGGCGAGTCGGAAATAATCTCACGCTGAATTATGGTGTGCGCTGGGACCTTATCAGGCCCTGGTACGAAAAATACAATCAGATCCAGACCATTGTGCCGGGCCAGCAATCGATCGTCTATCCTGGCGCGCCGCAGGGATTAGTTTTTCCGGGCGATCCGGGAATTGCTCGAACCCTTGCGCCGGCCCGCAATCGAAATTTCGCTCCGCGGGTCGGGCTGGCCTATTCCCCACATTTCCATGACGCACTGCTCAAGAAAATCTTCGGCGAATCCGGCAGAACCAGTTTGCGCGCGGGTTACGGTATTTTCGACACCGCGTTTGAAGGACTATCGGCAGGAATTATGTACGCCGTTCCTCCCTACGGTTACAACTATGTGAGCCCCGCGCCGCCGCTATTTTCCAACCCTTTCATCACTGCCGCCAGCGGCGTCGATAACGGGCAGCCTTACCCCATCGCATTTCCCGCGTTCGGCGCGTCACCCAGCCATCCAAATTCTACTGTCAGCTGGGACCCGTTATTGCCCGTCAGCGCCGATCCGGCCTTCTCCAAAGACAACCGCGTGCCGTACGCCGAGCAATACAACGTGTCGGTGCAGCGACAGCTTAGGTCAAACATGCTTCTCAGCGTCAGCTACGTCGGAAGCCAAGCCCATCGCCTTCTGGTGGTCCAAGAGGCCAATCCCGGCAATCCAGCGCGTTGCTTGAGCGTGAGCCAGCCGAGCCAAGTCATGCCAGGCACGGCGACTTGCGCGCCATTCGCCGAAAACGGCGTGTTTGTCACCAGCTCCGGCCAGGTGATCAATGGAACGCGCGGACCATTGGGGCCGAATTTCGGCAGCGACACTTATCAAAGAACGATTGGGAACTCCAGCTATAACGCCCTCGAAGTGAATTTTCGCCACTCGAGTCCCCATACCGAGTTTCTGGTCGGCTACACGTACAGCAAATCCATCGATCTATCGTCGAACCTGGGAGAGCAGGTCAGCCCGTTTGCCCTTCGGGACACCCGGGGCGTTTCTGCTTTTGATATGAAGCACAATTTCGTGGCTAGCTACAAGTATGACTTGCCCTTGGCGCGTCTGCTTAGCCGCCGGAATCGCTTCACAGAAGGATGGGGCATCTCCGGCATGACGCGTTTTAGCACCGGCCTCCCCGTCACGCTGTACAACAACACGGACACGTCTTTGCTGGGAACCTTTGCCAACGGCGTCAACAACAACTTGCTGGACACGCCGAATTTCACCGCGGGTCCGCTGGAAATCAATACCAATCCGCGCAACGCAAAGCCCGCCTTTAACACGCCGCTGTTCAGCCTCCCGGCGCTGGGCCAGTTGGGCACGGCTTCGCGGCGTTTCTTTTATGGTCCAGGGATCGACAATTTCGATCTGGCGCTGCTGAAAAGCGTTTCATTGACCGAATCCAAATCATTGCAATTCCGCCTGGAAACGTTCAATGCATTCAATCACGCGCAGTTCTACGGTCCGGCAGCGGTAAATGGAAATATCAGCAGTCCGAATTTCGGGCAAGTCGTGAATGCCGCGGCTCCCAGACTGGTTCAGCTCGCCATAAAATTCAGTTTCTAACAGGTTCAGCGCGGACCCGGAGACCGGCATGCGCTGTTGGGGAGAAACTAAACGGATCAAATCTGGCGCTGCAATTCCTCGCGCCAGCTTGCGGAAAGATATTCCACACGGAGGGCGCGCCTGATCAATTCGCTCGAATCAGGCCCTTGCAGATAGATACGAAGGACATCGGAAACCGTGACACGATTCTCGTCTTGCTGGGCGAGCAGGATTTCATCTCCCGCGCCCACTTCTCCTTTGCGAAGCACGCGCAGATAAAATCCTGACCGGCGGCTGGCCAGGAAACGCTTTGCCATATCGTCGCGATTAAACTTTGCGTTTAGCTTGTAGCAGGGAATCCGCGGCTGTGTTACCACCACCTCCGCTGTGCCGATCGTGAAACGATCTCCGATGCAGACTGCATCTTCGAGTAATCCTCTTATCGTGAAGTTTTCGCCAAAAGCTCCCCACGGCAAATCCACGCCCGGCAGTTCCCTTTTCCAGTAGGCATAATGCTCTGAGGGATACGCATATACGGCTTTATCTTGGCCTCCGTGGACCGACAGATCGGCCTGTTCGTCTCCCTCGAGATTTAGGCTGTTGAGCTGAATACGTCCTGTGACGGGGGCTTTGAAGATACCTGTCGAGATTTGCTGGCCGTCTCTTTGAATGGTTTGGGGAACTCCGGTCTGTATGGAAATCAGCTTGGGGTGCATTTACTCTTCCTCGTTCTAAACCCATGTATATTTCTGGCGTCGGCTAATCCTGACTTCCGGACAGCCAAGCCCACCGTCAAGCAGGGGGCTGCTACCAATCACAATACCATTTTGATGAGCCGCTCGGACTATTCTAGCCTTCCTTCCGCTTTGCCTAATGCCCGCGTTTGGCTATACTGCTGTCTCGATGCCTTTGCTTCTTCTTGGAATGAGCGCGGATAAAATTTACTGACGCGATACTGGCCGGCCAATCCAGGGACCAGGCGGCTGCTCCCATCTGTCGGATTTGGAGTTCAATTAATATATGGAAGCATTCCTATGGCGATGCGCCGCTGGGGATGCGTTAAGACATTGCGGCGCCGGAAGGTCACACTGCACCCCGAGATCGAAACACCAAGCGGACACAGGTCCCGCCCTCAGGTCGCCATTATCGGTGGCTCCGCATCGGGTTTTTTTACCGCATCCCTGCTGGCGCGCGCCGGTTGCTCGGTGGACGTACTGGAGCGGTCCGAGCAACTCGATCCCACGCCGCGCACGCTGATCGTGACCAACCACATGCGCTCGCTGCTCGGTGAAGTGGGAGAGCGCTGCGTTGTCAACGAAATCCGCAAGTTCGAACTCTTCACCGATGGAAGGGCGGCTCAAGTAGTGTTGGAGCGCCCAGACCTGATTATCGAGCGCGCGCAATTGATCCGCGACCTTGCCGAGCAAGCGCAGGAGCACGGCGCAAGGATTTCCCTGGGCAGCCGCTTCGTATCGCTACAGGGCAACGGAAATGGCTTGCGTGTGGGCTTTGAACGGCCAGGCGACTCCCGAACCGGCGAGTTGCATGCCAACATCGTGGTTGGCGCCGATGGCGCGCTCTCCCGCGTCGGACAGGCTGCCGGGTGGCCGCCGCAGCCAACCGTGCCGTTGGTCCAAGCCATCGTTCGCATGCCCGCCGATCTGGCTGCCGACACGGTGCGCGTTTGGTTTGTGCCCGACGACACGCCTTACTTCTATTGGCTAATTCCTGAATCTCACGAGCGCGCGGTGCTTGGTTTGATCGGCGAAGACGGCCAGGAAACGCGCCGCTGCCTCGAGCGCTTCATGGAAAAGCGCGGGATCACTTCGCTCGGGTTTCAAGGTGCGCGCATCCCGGTCTATGACCGGTGGACACCGGTCGAGCGCCGCATCGGCGCGGGACGCGTCTTTTTGGTTGGCGACGCCGCGGGCCAGGTGAAAGTATCCACCGTCGGAGGGATCGTCACCGGATTCCGCGGCGCATTGGGCGTCAGCGAGGCAATCCTGAATGGTGGCGAAAGCCGCGAACTGCGTTCCCTGCGCCGGGAACTTGATCTTCATCTGCTCATTCGGAAGATCATTCACCAGTTCAAGCAGGCTGACTATAGCCGCCTGGTGGATCTATTGAACATTTCGACGCGCCGCTGGTTAAGCCAATACACGCGCGACGAGGCAGGACGTGTTCTCTGGCATATTACCTTGAGCCAGCCCCGGCTCCTGTTGCTTGGCCTGCGGGGCCTTCTCTCCGGCGGCTCCATTCTTCCCAAAAACCGCGGCTGATAAATTGAGATGCGCGGACACGCATCTCATGTTGCGCCGGTTTCAGTCGCGCCGGCGTAAATAATGCAGGTCCTCTCAGCGAACCCGATTTTCGGCAAACTGCTTTTTGAACGATTCTAGGGTCAGCCGCAACCCTTCCTCGAGGCTGACCTTAGGTTCCCAGTTTAGCAGGCGGCGCGCCTTGGAAATGTCTGGACAGCGCTGCTTGGGATCATCCTGCGGCAGGGGCTCGAAGACAATGGGAATGGACATGCCAAAGAGAGCGCGGATGCGCTCGGCAAATTCAAGGATGGTAATTTCCTGCGGATTGCCGATGTTGGTGGGCTCATGTTCGTCCGACTGCATCAAGCGGTGAATCCCTTCGATTAAATCGGAAACGTAACAGAAACTGCGCGTCTGTTTTCCGTTGCCATAGACCGTGATTGGCTTCCCGGTCAGCGCCTGATGAACAAAGTTCGGCAGTGCGCGGCCGTCGTTGAGACGCATGCGCGGTCCATAGGTGTTAAAGATCCGCACGATATGCGTATCGAGCCCCTTGGCGCGGTGATAGGCCATCACCATCGCTTCCGCGAAACGCTTGGCTTCGTCGTAAACGCCGCGCGGGCCGATCGGATTCACGTTGCCCCAATAAGTTTCCGGCTGCGGGCTTACCAGCGGATCGCCGTAGCACTCTGAAGTGGATGCCAGAAAGAATTTGGCGTTTTTAGCCAGGGCTAGTCCCAGCGCATTGTGCGTGCCCAGCGAACCCACTTTTAGCGTCTGGATGGGCAGCTTCAGGTAATCCGCCGGGCTTGCGGGCGAGGCGAAATGCAGCACGTAATCGACCGGACCGGGGACATCTATATATTTTGTCACATCGTGCCGAACCATCCGGAATCGAGGATGTTCGGTCAGATGCCGAAGATTCACTTCCGTTCCGGTGGCCAGGTTATCGATGGATAGAACGTCCCACTCGTGATCGAGCAGATAATCGCATAGATGTGAACCCAGAAATCCCGCGCCCCCGGTAATTACCGCGCGCATCGTCCTGGCCTCATCGCGCGAGTGACTCCCCGCCGGTTGTCCTGCCTCATATTCTGTTTTCTCCCAGATCCCCGCACTCGCGTTCCGCGCTCGCGGGACCGGACGCCATTGTAGCTTCCGCCGACTCCAGCACAAAGACTGTTTCGAGAAAAAGAACGCGATATTATTGACAGACGGAAGTCATTCATTCTCACGCGGAACTTTTTCGCCGGAGCTCATTCCGGAGTGCATTTCGCAGTGATGATTGACCGCAAATCAGGGGCGAGTTAGGATTCCGAGTCTGCGCTCTAAGCTATGTTACACGCTCAATTCTACTGGGTGCGATGCTGCGCATCCCGCATGAGCCTCGATGTGTATCGCTCGCACCGGCGGTATTGCTCGAAATGTTTTCCGCCATTTCTGTGCTGCGACTCCTTCGCCAGGTGGAAAGGACCGGTAATGATGAGGCAGGATGGCGACTGAATCGAAACGGAACATGCTCCGCTGGCTGATTTCTGCGGTAGTCGTGATTTTACTCGCTGCTGGCGCCCGGGCATTTTTCACCATTGGACAATGGCTGGTCGTTCAGGACCCCTTGGTTCATGCGGACGCTATCGTAGTGTTGAGCGGCCGCCTTCCGGAACGCGCTCTGGAAGCGGCGCGGATCTATCAAGCCGGTTACGCTGGACAGGTGTGGGTATCACAACCAGTATCTCCCACGGAACAACTGAAGGCGATGAAGATATTTTTTCTCGGTGAAGATTTCTATAATGAAAAGGTCCTGCTGGCTCAAGGCGTTCCAGAGGTCGCAATTCGAATCCTGGAGCATCCTACCGCGAATACGGAGGAGGAGATTCGCGAAATCAGCGAAACTCTACGGCGAAATAATTTGCAAAGTGCAATCATCGTAACTTCCAAACCCCATACGCGCCGCGTGCGCGCGATCTGGCGCAAGCTCGCAGACCCTGATACTCGCGCCGTGATCAGGCTCGCGAATGAAGATCCTTACGATGGAGCCCACTGGTGGCGGCATACAAACGACGCCCTGGACGTGGTGCGCGAAATCCTGGGCCTGCTCAATACCTGGGCAGGCTTTCCGTTGCGCCCAAGTGCTTACTGACCATGCCAGTCCGTGCCCGCAAGCCGAATGAAATTGCCCGTCAGGTGATGCCGCTGCTGCTTTGCGGCGTCGCGCTGATTGGCTCGGCTAATAGCGTCACCGTGGTAGACGACGAAGCTCGGGTTCTGGGCGCTGCCGCGCAGCCGCTGCGAACGACGCTTGCCTTGCTCTGGTCGGGAGTGGGTCAGCATGAGCACCCCCCGCTCTACGATATTGTTCTTCATTTTTGGTTGGGTATAACAGGAGGCAGGTTCGAATATCTTCGCGTCCCCTCCATATTCTTCTTCCTAGCCGGGCTGTTTCTGCTGGCGCGGGCCGCAGGCCGGTTGGGCGCGCCGGCAAGCAGTGTCGCGGTCATATGGCTCGGCGTCCTGTGGCCTTTCGGCTTTCATTACGGCCGTCTGATCACCTGGTATTCGTTTTCATTTTTTCTGGTTGCGGGAATAACGCTCACTTATCTGCGGTATCTGGAAGATCAAAGCCCCGGACGATTGAGAGTTCTATTGCTGCTGGGTATCTTCCTGATCTGGACGAATTACTTTGGTTGGGCCATCCTGGGGTGCTTGGCGATCGATCAACTTCTTCGCCATCGCTCTGGCGAAACTACGGCAAGCCCTCGAGCTTTGATTCGATATACGGCATGGCTGTGCCTGGCCTTTCTTCCACTGTTGTCCGCTTCTCGCGAAGATATTCGCACCAGCGTGAATTTCCATTCCAGCGCGCTAGCAGTCCTGGCCAACGTGGCTTACTGTGTTTATTCGCTTTTTGTGAGCGAATCCATGGCGCCATGGAATTGGCGTTTTAGTGTGCCAGCGGGGCTGGCGGTGCTGTTCAGTATGGGCCTGGTTCTGGCTTGTATTCCCCGGAATGTGCGCCGATTCCTGCTCTATGGCGCCGCGCTAATCACAGTGATGGCAGTTACGGGGATATTGAACACCAAGCGCCTGTTTTTTGTTGCACCGTGGATTTTGTTGCCGGTTGGAGTCGCAGTTGGTGCGTATATTAAGTCGCATCGATTACGCGTGGGGTTGGCATTGCCGCTGCTGCTCATCGCCGGGATCGGCTGGTACGGAATCTACTCCCGGCGCTACTATTCCGCACCTCGATTCATCGAGCCCTGGCAACAGATAGCCGGGGACGCCGCCGACAAGATTCGAAGTGGCGCGACCGTGATCTCCAATAAACCCTCATTTTTCTTTTACTTAACTTACATTCTGGGGACGTCCAATCAAAATCCGCCCTGGAGGTTCGCAGGCTTGCTTCCCGACCAGATTCATTACCCGAATGTGCTATCTCCTGAGGGTTGGTTTACGGTTGGCCAACCAATCGCATCGAAAATGATCTGGATCCGAGGCATGAATGGTCCGCAAGGTGAGACGCCGATGGACAATGCAGCACAAGATCTTGACCATTCTTGCGGCGCCCGCGTATCCCGGCTGACCTTGCACGACGCCGGCTACTCGTGGAAGCAGAGATTTTTCCCCGAACTCGGCGAATTGCAGTGGCGCATCGAAGTCCGCGAATATGATTGCGAGCCTGCGAACTCACAGGAACTTTTCCATATCCCAGTGCATTGATTTTGAAGGTGTTACCTATCGGTGAGGTCGAAGATCTCCCGGCCTCGATCCGGACGGGGCCAACCCGGTCGAGACCGGGACCCACAGACCATTCTAGGTGGATAATGGACTATTAAGTCCATAAATATCAATCACTTAGACTCTACAGTACCTTAGTAGGACTAATGGTACCAGCATCCCATTGCCACAGGCGATGGCAAAGCCGATAATTTGAACGAGGATGAAAGTCTTCAAATGATCGCAGCGATTCTACTAACGGTCTCGGTAGTCGCGCTCTGCCAATTCGCTCTCTATTATTGGCGTGCCATGATTGCCGGAGTTGCCTCCCACGAGGTCTCGGATACCATCCGTGTAGCCGCGCGAATCACCTCATCCACGATTGGCTCCCAGGATTTCAATAACATATTGGTTCTCAATAACCTATCTCCATACTTGCGTGGCCCAAATGGAAGTTTCAGGACCGTGCGTGCCTACTATTCGGTGGTCAAGAGGCTTGGAAGTCTGATTCCCGCAATGGCTAGCTGGGCAGATGGTGAAATGGCTACCTGCGCGCGGTATGCCGCGGTAGTCATGGATCAGCGGATGGAAAGTAATATAGCCTATGCTACGCAGATGCGTGGGCAGTAGAAGTGGTCGCCTGGTTCATCCCCCCCTTAAGAAATCAATAGGCCCAGCGAACAAGGACGGCGCCTGAGGTATACCCTGCGCCGACGGCCACAAGCAAGACCAGATCGCCTTTCTTCAGCCTGCCTTGCTCGACCGCATCGCGTAACCCCAGGGGTATGGTTCCCGCAGTCGTATTTCCGTATTTTTCAATGTTAATCATTATTTTCGAATCGTCCACACCGAGCCGGTCCTGCATGGCTCGAATGATGCGCAAGTTAGCCTGGTGGGGCACCACCAGTGCCAGGTCCTTGCTGGTAAAGCCATTTCTTTTCAACACTTCGCAGGCCAGTTCCGCCATCCGCCGAACCGCATATTTGAAGACCTGGGCGCCTTCCTGGTGAATATAGTGCATCTTTCTATCGACAGTCTCATGCGAGGATGGGTGAAGCGAGCCGCCACCGGGCATGAACAGGAATTTGCTGCCAGAGCCGTCTATATCATGCACGAAATCCAGAATACCTTCGTCGTCACGCTCGGCCGGCTCCAGAAGGACCGCTCCCGCGCCATCGCCAAAAAGGACGCACGTTGCGCGATCCTGGTAATTGAGGATCGAAGACATGACGTCGCTGCCGATGACCAGAGCCTTTTTTTGCGTTCCGGCACCGACAAACTGCGCACCCACCGTCAGGGCGTAGAGGAACCCGGAGCAGGCCGCGGAAAGGTCAAAGCCCCACGCCCGCGTTGCACCCAGATTGTGCTGGACCAGACAGGCGGTTGCCGGAAACATCATGTCCGGCGTCACGCTGGCCACTACGATCAGGTCAATCTCCTCCGCGGGCAAGTTTTTCGATTCCAGTAATTTTCGTGCCGCCGCCGTCGCCAGGTCCGATGTGGCGACGCCCTTATCAACAACGTGGCGCTCGCGGATTCCGGTTCGCTCGCGGATCCATGCATCGTTGGTATCCACAAGCTTTTCCAGCTCGGCGTTGGACATCACCCGAGGCGGCACATACCCGGTCACACCAGTAATCTTTGCTGCGATGCGTCTGGACATTCCACTCCCCGGAAGCTGGTTTGGCCTCTCGACGAAAAGAACCGCGATTTTACGCAATCACCACCAGAGAAACAAGCTGTGTTAGGTCAGAATGGTTATTGGAAGACTTCGCGCGGCGTTTACATGCTAGAGGGGTATCATTCAATCGTAATCGTTAGTCAACAAGAAGCGCGAAAGGGTGGGCTGACCTGACCGGGGTTTTTTGTACCAGGTAAAGTGAGAGAGAATTCACCTGTGATCGGACCGGCTTTTTTGTACCAACACTAAGGCGAGTTTTCGGCTGTTTGTAACCCAATGAGATCGCGGCTAGCCGCGATCTCATTGGCGAATTCGTTCGGCGTCCGTTCCCCCAGCGCCCTGTGAGGACGACTCTC
>JBGOVX010000172.1:0-7642 GCA_041478355.1 Terriglobia bacterium
AAAATTAAACTGTAAGCGAAGATGACCAGACCGGCCTTCTCCAGGTTGGGCAGTTTAGGATGCTCGACTTCGCGATAGACCTGCGCCAGGGTTTCTTCGCCGCTCATCGCCAAAACGGAATGTCCGAGTCCGATGAAAATGCCGATCAGACTGACCGTGTAAGGCAATCGGCTGAAACGCAGCCAGCCCAGGGCTTCGGGCGCGAAGGTGAGATTCGATGGCGTGGGCAGCGGCGGGATGTGAGCGCCGCGCGTCCAGACCGTCACCAGGCACCAGATAATCATTACGACGACCATGACGGTGGTCACGTACATGATTCGCAGCGCTTTTCCGCTCGATTCGGGAATGCCCTTGATGTTTTCCCACCAGAAATAAATCGTGACAACGATTGCAATGATTGCGGAGGTGAAATTTATGGGAAGCGCAAGTTGTATGTGCAGCCTGGCAAATAGCTCGTTCAGGAACCCGGTCAGATATTGTCCCGCAGAGACGCCGCTGATGGGTCCGGTGAGGATGTAATCGAACATCAGGGCCGAGACGGAGAATTTAGCGAGCGTGCTGCCCATCGCTTCCTTGACCACGCGATAAACGCCGCCGCGCACGAACATGCTGCAACTCTCGATATACATGGAGCGCACGGCGTATGAGAAAAGCATGATGCCCAGGATGAACCAGGGCGCTGCCTTGCCAATGGCTTGCTCGGCGATTGCGCCGGCGTAAAAAGCCGAGGAGCCAAGATCATTGAGGACAATCGCGGCCGCCCGCCAGAAGGAGATGAAGGAAAGCATGGCGGTGGTCGCAAGCAAGACTCTGGGCAGGCCGGACTTCTGAGCAGCGTCTGAAGGGACTGGGACGATGTTTGAGGACATATGAATCTAGGTTGTTAGTCGCGCGGACGATGGAAGCGTCGCGGAAACATTCTCCTTCGAAGGTATGAATAGAACACGCAGCCCGCGGGAATGAGGAAGGCAGCCAACGCCTCTTGCCACCCACGAGGCAGTTCACGGCAATATATATACACGGGGACACATAAAGAAGTTATAAGGATCGCGAAACTATCGCTTGGAAAATGGCTTACGGCGCCGTGGGCAGCATGGGCCGGCCGGCATCGGCGATCAGGGAGGTAGAGACCGGAAATGCCGTCGTCTTGACGCGAGATTCGCCGGGCTTTACAGGCACCACCGGCCCTCCGGGCCATCCCATTTCAGCGGTGAGGTGGTCAAAAACAGCTCGCGTTCCGCCTTCGAGAACAAGACAATCGCTATCAACACAGCGAAGAAAGACGCCGTCCTCGAGCGTATCGAAGGAAAAGAAATTCGGCCGCCGCATCAGGTTCGTCCGTTTGTCATATTTCAATTCGAGCAGTTCGCTGTAGGCGCCGAAAAATCGAGCCGCATCCGCATCGCTTGCCAGGCGAACGTGAAAAAGCAGAAGCGTCTGCTTGTTCTTGCCGTTTTCGAATATGGCATAGCGGTCCGAAGCCCAGGCCTCGGCCAGGCGGGCAGCTTTGTCTTTGTCTAGAAACTGTTTAAAAATTTCCTGGAGGCCAAATTCGCCCATGCCATTTTCATCGAGTTTTTTCCACTCGGTTGAAATCACGCCTGTGGTCTCCGGCAGGAAAATTTTCGGAGGCACGACGCCCCGCAAGTACAAATCCGGATGCATGACCTGTTGCGTGGATACGGGAGGCTTTTCGAAGACCTTATGAAAATCGGGCCACCCGTTTGAGGACTTGAGCACTCGCTGGGTGAACCGGGTGCCTGCCAGATACGGGAACAGCAGTTCGTCTTGCAAGACTTTCGGCGCCTTGGCCAGTTCCGGGCTGCTGTCTACCTCGCCCATCAGCAGCGATGGATCCAGATCGCCAAGGTCCCGAATGCTCCCTTTGCCACGCAGCACATAATCGAGCATGGCCGCAAGCGCTGAACCTTCAATCACGGCGTCGCGAGCCAGTTCCGCGTCATCATTGGGCTTGGCGGCGTCGGTCCATTTGTCGATATGGAAATGCTGGTCCTGCAGCGCGTGTGTCAATTCGTGCGACATCACCATGCGCTCATCGGCAGGATCGTTCCAATCGGCAATAAAAAACTCCTGACTGTCCGGATCGTAGAGGCCGGCAATCTGCTCGGTCAGTATCTTGATCATGGTTTGTTCGAGCGGATAATCTTTGGGGAGTAGGCCGAACTTCTCCATGGTTTTCTGGTCTGCATAGCGCTTGCCGGCATCCTTGTCCTCTTTCATTTTCTGCACAAGGTAGGTTCGAATTTCCTCTCGAGAGCGGAGACTCTTTTTGAGAGGAGAAAGTATCGGCAGGGAAAGCAGCTCGCTCATTTCGGCCAGAACTTCATCCGCCGATTTCAGGAATTCGGCGCTCTGCGGCGACGAAGGGGGAGGGACGGTTGCCGGTGGAGCGCTTTGCTGCCCCGCCGTTCCCAGCACTGCAAAAAATAAGATGGCCAGTCCGGCGAAGGTCCGTTCGAGTGTATGTCTCAATTCTTACCTTCCTTTTCCAAACCGGAAAGAATCTCCAGAGTAACATTTCGATGAAGGTTTCGGGCGGCGGGATGTACCTGGAGAGTTGAGTTCGATACCCCATATGCGGGTGATTGAACATGAGAATTATTTTGTTGGAGATTTGGCGGGAGCAAGATCGGCGGTCCCTGTTCGTTTCCATTCACCGCCCTGCAGGCGATACACATCGCGCGTCATCTTGGGACACTGTGCCGGATGATCCTCATCCGGCTGGGCGCAGTAGGTGAGATGGAATTCATTCCCCTTCGCCTCATAGCTGGATTGCTGCAGCAAATCCGAACTCCACAGCGGCACGGCCCGATGCCCGTCAAACCGCCAAGCCGAAAACAAGCCGGTCGACAAATCATCGGTCCGGCCTGACACGGTGACAAAAACCGGTTCGACCGTGGAGACCGGCACCAGTTCGATATCGCTGTCCAGGAAATCCTTCTCCGAAAAACGGTCGATCCGGGAGGTGAAACCATACCGGTTGGAGTCCCGGGCGTAAATTCGCACGGCGGCAGGTCCGCTGAGGCCGAAGTTGACTACCATCGCGTATACGGCAGGGCTCCCGCCAAGCTTCACCAGGCGATAATTCTCTCCGATTGGCGGAGTGTGGGATACCAGGCTCGCAAGCCGCTGGTTTGCGGCATCCAGGTCCGGCGCCGGAGCGCTGCTCAGTAGCGACGACGCCAGGGAGTCCAGGAAAGCCAGCGCTTTCTCCTGCTGCGCTTCATTTTCCACAGCTCCGTTCAGCCTGGCCGCGGAAAGATCCGCGGTGAGCCGCTTGAATTCCGCGTTCGAATCCCCTGCATTCTGCGCTCGCAGAGGACGCACGATTGCAAGCAGAGCCAGCAAAACGATGCCGGCGACGGCTGTAAGCCTAACGGAAACGGGCAGCGCCGGCAAAGCGGTGACACGAAACCGGGTGAAATTAAAGTTCATTGGGGTCAAGACCGCCTCTTGATCGAAGTCCGGGGCGCCCATGGCGAAACAAGCGTATCCTCGCTGGGTTTTCCCATTCTACACGAGCACGCTGCGGCCAGGTAGTGCCGAATCCGGCACGACCGTCCTCACAAGCGCTCTCGGTGAATTTGCATTCTGCCGTATAATGATCGGGATATTCCGGGGAAGAAATTGGCTAACGCAAAAATACTCGTAGTGGACGACGAAGAAGCCATCCGCGAAGTCGTTTGCAGCTTGCTGGCAGCCAAGAAGTACGAGTGTGACTCGGTCAGCAACGGCCGTATGGCCCAACAGTACCTGGAAAAGAATTCAGCCGACCTGGTCTTGAGCGATATGGTCATGCCGGAAATGGACGGGCTCAGTCTGGTCAAATGGTTGCGCAAGCATGACTCGGACATTCCGGTCATCATGGTGACGGCGATGCATGACCTCTCGACGGCTCTGGAAGCGATCCGGCGCGGCGCCTACGATTACATCCTCAAGCCGTTCGAAAAGGACCAACTCTATGTGGGCGTCCAGCGCGCGCTTGAACATCGCCGCCTGCTGCTTGAAAATCGGAATTACCAGCGCAATCTGGAAAAGCTTGTCGAGGAACGCACGTCTCAGCTCAAGGGCGCGCTCGAACAGCTCGAACAGTCCTATGACGACACTCTCGAGGCGCTCGGTGGCGCGCTGGACCTGAAAGACGCCGAAACCGAAGGCCACTGCCGGCGCGTGACTGCTTTCACCATCGCCATCGCAAAGGAGATGAGGGTGGAACCCCTGCAGCTCCCGCAGATCGCCCGGGCCGCTTTTCTCCACGACATCGGCAAGATGGCGATTTCTGACCAGATTCTGCGAAAGCCCGGGCCGCTTACCCCTGAGGAGCGCGAAATCATGCGTACCCACTGCAAAATCGGGTATGGCATGGTGACGCGGATCTCGTTCCTAAGGGAAGCCGCCGAGATTGTGCTTTCTCACCAAGAGTATTTCGATGGCACGGGTTATCCTCGGGGATTGAAAGGCGAAGATATTCCACTAGGGGCGCGGATATTCGCGGTTGCTGACGCGCTCGACGCCATGATCTCGGACCGTATTTATCGCAAGGCCTTGCCCATATCCCATGCGCGCAAGGAAATCCAGAGATGCTCGGGGAGCCAATTCGATCCCCAGGTCGTCACCGTTTTTCTTTCCATGCCAGACACACTCTGGATCGAGCTGCGGGAAAACATTGGCAGGCCCTATCGCCTGTCACAACTGAAAGCGGTTTAAGCGATTCCCCCGTCAATAGTAGAATTCAGTTTTAGGCCCTTGCGAAAATTGCGGTGCCCTTGTACTATCCTGCCGAAAAGGATAAACCGAATGGCTCTGGTGCCGATCAAAACTGCCTCTATCACTGGATACTGCGATTGTATCCACGGCTGCTACGAACTCGCTAGCCTGCGCGACGAAGATACCGGCAAGGCTTTTTGCCCTCACTGCGCCAAGGAACATTTGGAAATGAATGTGGGGATTGGGCTGCCCCAACCTGCTCCCTCGAAAATCTCCGCGAATTCCGGCGCGTTGCCTTCAACCCCGCATATCCCTCCCGCGGCCGATCCCCCAGGCCGGCTGAAATAATTCCCCGCCGCATGTATTGACCGAGTCGATCGAGAGCGAATCACAACCAATCGCGCGCGCGAGAAGGCCTGACGATGTCATAATGGTGGTGTATTCGCTGGGTGCTGAAATGTCAAAAACCGCGAAGTACGATATCTTCCTAGACGGCTCCTGCTCCTTTTGCCGGTGGCTCCAATCCAGGATAGAGCCCTACGATTCCAATGCGCGCCTGCGATTTATGAACTATAACGAGCCCGAGATGGCAGCGCAGGCCCCATTCCCGCGCGCTGAGCTGGACCTCGAAATGCACGTGCACACTCCGGAGGGCGTGTGGCTGCGGGGATTTGAGGCCTGGCGCGCGCTGCTTACCGTGTTGCCAAAGCTGTCCTGGCTCGGCTGGATTGCCGGGCTTCCTCCCCTTGTTTGGATCGGCCCTTCGTTTTACGCATTTGTGGCGCGCCACCGATACAGCATTCCAGGCGTGCCGCCCCGCTGCGAAGGCGATAGCTGCGCCATCCCAGCGCGCAGGCTCAAGTGAGCGGCTATTCGGGCTCGTGATACCATATTCGCGCCGTGAGACCCAGAACACGCGCTAAATCCCAATGACCACACCGGCGCGTCCTTCCACCGAAACCATTCCGATGCTCGACCTGCGCGCGCAGTATGAAACGATCGCGCCTGAAATTCGCGAGGCCGTCAACGCGGTTTTTAGCTCCCAGCATTTCGTCCTGGGGCCGCAATGCGAGGCATTCGAACAGGAAATCGCTCGAGAGTGCGGCGTGCGCTGCGGCATCGGCGTGGCTTCGGGAACCGAGGCCCTCGAACTGGCCTTGCATGCCTGCGGCGTGGCGGCGGGAGACGAAGTCATCGTGCCCGCGTTTACTTTTATTGCCACCGGCAGCGCGGTCAGCGCCTTAGGGGCGCGCCCTGTCTTTGCCGATATCGAGCCGGGATCATTCAACCTTGATCCCGAACAGGTTGAACTCCGGATCTCGCCGCGTACGCGCGCCATTGTCGTAGTCCATTTGTTCGGTCTGCCGGCGGATATGGACCCGATTCTGGCTCTTGCCGACAAACACAATATTCCCGTCATCGAAGACAATGCGCAGTCGTTGGGCGCCTGTTACCACGGCCGAAAGACCGGCTCGATGGGGCGCCTGGGGTGCCTGAGTTTTTATCCGAGCAAGAATTTGGGCGCGTACGGCGATGCGGGAATGATCGTGACCGACGATGAAAAGCTTGCCGTTCGCCTGCGAGCGCTCCGCAATCACGGGCAGACGGGTCGTTATGTGAGCACCGAGCGCGGTTGGAACAGCCGGCTGGATGAGCTGCAAGCCGCGGTCCTGCGAGTCAAGCTGCGCCATCTGGCGGATTGGACTGCGGCGCGGCAGGCACATGCAAGACTCTACGACTCCCTGCTGCGGGATTTGCCCAGCATCACGTTGCCGCATGTCCCGGATGGGCGGGAACACGTTTATTACCTCTACACGATTCGAGTGATGGGTCGAGTCACAGGCCGAGTAGCGGGCGGCGGGGATCAAACTACACGAAGCGACCTGGTTCAGCAGCGCCTGGCGGAGCGCGGTATCGCTAGTATGGTCTATTACCCGGTTCCGCTGCATCTCCAGCCGCTTTATGCCTCACTGGGCGGCAAACCCGGTGACCTGCGAATCAGCGAGCGCACCTGTCGGGAAGTTCTTTCCATTCCCATTTATCCTGAGCTTACGCCTGCACAAATCGAGAATGTAGCTCACGCGCTCCGAGACGCCGCGCGCGATTAGCGCAACTGTTGGTGCCGGGCTAATTTCGTGTGTATGAATTCCTTGTGTCGCCCCTGTCGGGGCTCTTGGTCATCCTCCATACGCTTCCCACCGCTTGCGCAGTGGGCTACGTTGTGCCGTCCCTTCGGGACTCCCCGCAACACAGCATTAGTTCACTGCCCAACTGTCAAATCGCGTTGATTGTCAGTCTGCTTTGCCCGGCGCCTGCTCCCGGTTGTCAGCGACAATCCTGGGCAAGTTCACGGTGTTGTCCATCCGGACGGTAATGATGGTTTGTGCGGGCAGGTCTACTTCCTTGCCCTTGCGCTCTATGATGTAGGCAGCGCTTCCGATCAGCCCGAAACCGAAGCCGCGCGCCACGTGGCTGAACACAGCTCCAGCCAAAGTGCCGCCGCCAATTCCGATAACTCCACCGATGACGTCGCCTTTGATGTCATGCTTGGCTTCGACCACCTGGCCCTCATCGACCCTGACGTCCCTCCGTTTTTTCCCCGTCCTTTCGCCCGAGGATGGGCTCTGCAAACCCAGAATGCTCATTCTCGCCGGAAAGATGCGGCTATCAACTTCGAGGTCGCGGAAGGAAAGATTCATTGCGGCCTGTCCGCGAAACATCGAAAAGCGCCGCGTGTGAATGACTCCGCCGACCGTGCCGTGCACACGCGCTCCCGCGGGCAAAATGATCTGGCTGCCAAGGTAAACGGGCTGGGTGACTTCGGCGATAAATGGATCGCCGCTCTTGGCGACGGCGGTGCTAAGACCGGTAAGCAATCGCAGGTGCACCTCGGTGCCCTGCAGAAGTTCATGGG
>JBGOVX010000134.1:0-10151 GCA_041478355.1 Terriglobia bacterium
CGCTGCTGACCTCGGAAACGGGCAACACCGAAAAAGTCGTGAGATACATCAATGAAGCGCGTGGCATGGGAATCACCGTGCTTCCTCCCGATGTGAACTCCAGCGATCTGGACTTTACCCCCGTCGGCGAGGCCATCCGCTTCGGCCTTCGCGCCATCAAGAACGTCGGTGAAAACACGGTGAAGGGAATTCTGGAGGCGCGCGCCGAACTCGGCCGCTTCCATTCGATCTATCAGTTTTGCGATCACATCGACACGCGGCTTCTGAACAAGCGGGTGCTGGAAAGCCTGATCAAGTCCGGCGCGATGGATACCATCGGGGCCCGCCGGTCGCAGCTTTTTGCCGTCATTGACCGCGTAGTGGAGCGCGCCCAGCGACGCCAGCGCGAACGCACCAGCGGCCAACATGGACTTTTCGGCGGAGCCGCGGC
This sequence comes from Terriglobia bacterium, assembly GCA_041478355.1. GTDB lineage: Bacteria > Acidobacteriota > Terriglobia > Acidiferrales > UBA7541 > Palsa-360. The sequence goes on from JBGOVX010000134.1 coordinate 431, forward strand.
GGCGGCGCCGGGCGATGAACCATTGCCGGACCTGGAAGAGTGGCCCGAGCAGGAAATGCTGGCGTCGGAGTTCGCCACGGTGGGTTTCTATATCTCCGGCCATCCGTTATCGAAATACGCTGCTAAGCTCGAGGAGCTTGGAGCCATTGACTTGGCCGCGGTCGAAGGACGCAGAAACGGCGAAGAGATCACCGTCGCGGGAATCGTCATTGCCATGCGCAGCATGCGCTCGCGCAAGGGTGACCGCTGGGGCATTCTCACGCTTCAGGACATGACCGGGGTACTGGAAGTCCTGGCGTTCCCTGAGTCCTTTGCCCGCCTGGATGCCGTATTCAAGAGCAACGCGGCTCTGCTATTGAAGGGGCGAGTGAACGTCGAGGAAGCCGGCACGCGCCTCGCAGTAGTCGATGCCAAACGCCTCGAGGATATTGCCCAGCGGCCCCCTAATCTCATGCGTGTCCGGCTCGATATGACGGCGCTCGATGGCCAGGTCATGGATGAACTGAAAAAGCTTTTCGTCCGAAAGCCCGGTTCGTGCTCGGTGGCATTCGATCTTATTTCTTCCGAAGGCGCCACCGCCACCTTGCACGCCGATCAACGTGTAAGGGCGGACCAGGAATTGGTCCAGGAAATTTGCAAGTTGTGTGGAGAAAATGCCGTCCAGTTGGAAGCCCGGAGTTAAATAATATTGTTTTGATTGCCGCAACCATGAAGAAAGATTACCGAAAAGAAGAACTCGAAAAGCTGGAACGCGAACTGGAAGACTTGCGAAAAATCGCCCAGCCCGGTGACCCGTCCGGTGAGCTGGATCGTCTCCGCAACGAAGTTTCCCTGCTGCGGCGCCAGTTTTTCGAGCATATGAGCGCCTGGCAGCGCACCATGCTGGCGCGCCATCCTCAGCGCCCCTACATGATGGATTATATCCGCATCCTTTTTGAAGATTTCCACGAATTGCATGGCGACCGCGCCTACGGCGACGATCCGGCGATGATCGCGGGCTTTGCCGGATATCACGGGCATCACGTCGCGGTGATCGGACAACAAAAAGGCCGGGACACCAAGCAACGGGTAGCGCTGAATTTTGGCCAGGCCAAACCCGAGGGCTACCGGAAAGCGCTTCGCGTCATGCGCATTGCCGCCAAATTTGGACGCCCGATCTTCACGTTCATCGATACCCCTGGCGCTTACCCGGGAATTGACGCCGAGGAGCGCGGCCAGGCCGAAGCGATTGCCAGAAATTTGCGGGAGATGGCGCGGTTGCCTGTTCCCATTATTGTCACCATTACCGGAGAAGGCGGTTCCGGCGGCGCGCTGGCCATAGCCGTCGGAGACCGCTTGAACATGCTCGAAAATTCGGTCTATTCGGTGATTTCCCCCGAAGGTTGCGCGTCGATACTCTGGCGTGATCCGGCGAAGGCGGAGGATGCGGCCAAAGCTCTGAAAATCACCGCAAAAGATCTGAGCGAGATGGGAATCATTGATGAAATTATTCCCGAACCCGAGGGAGGCGCGCACATGGATCACGAAGCTTCCGCCGCGCTCCTGGACCGTGTGCTGGAGCGTTCGCTCCGCGATTTGCTGGCCACTACGCCCTCGGTGCTGCTGGCACGCCGCTATGAGAAGTTTCGCCGCATGGGACAGTTCTTCGAAGCCGCACGAACCTGAACGATCCCGCCTTTCAGTGCGCCTAATACACCATTGATGTTTTCGCATCATGAAACAGCATCTCCATTGTTGCGGGTTGCCATCTCGTTTAGGCTGGTTGGGCGGGGATTCAATATCCATGGCAAAAACTACCGAACCTCAGGCAACCGAACCGGCTGCGACCACAGCGTCGACTCAGGTATTTCGTCCCTATGAACGCCTGGTGGAGATCAAGATTCTCGGGAAAACTTTTCAAGTCCCGGAGAAAAATACCATACTCCGGTGCTTTCAGTACCTCAGCCCGGAAACCATTCCCTACGGACGCTTCTGCTGGAATCAGGATTGCCAATATTGCCGAGTGGTCGGCAAGCTGGTGGACGATGACCAGCCTCATGAATTGCTCTCCTGTAAATTCTTGGTAAGCGCGGGAATGGAAATTTCCGAAATCAGCCCCGAACTCAAATATTGCCTGCAACAGAAGTTGCGCAAGTAGAGCCGGAGTTTATTTCCCTACCCCTCTTGGTTGCTATCCCATGTGGGTAGTGTCCTAATTTTGTGTTGCTGGGAGTCCCGAAGGGACGGCACAACGTAGCCCACAGCGGAAGCTGTGGGAAAACGTACCCAGGACGACCAAAAAGTCCCGGTAGGGGCGACACAAGGATCTCACCCACATGAAATTGGCCCACCCCCGGGTGATCCCCGTATCCTTCCTTCCGCTAATTGCTGTAGGATGGGTTTAGTTTATGGAAATTTCACCGGGTGCGGTCACTTGTGATGGTTGCGGACTCCCAGCCTCGGCCCAACACGTTGCCGAACGCGTCGAGAGGCTCGAGCTGGCCACGCGATTTCGCCCGATACACATAAATGTGCTCTTCGTGATTTCTCATCCCATGGCGCGGCGCGAGGATGATTTTTACCGCGCCCCGGTTTCGCAGCCGTTTTTTGATGGCTTCATGGATGCTCTGCATATTCCGGTCCATCCAGGGAAACCACCAACCGCAGAGGGCTACGCCGAAATTGGCAATGCCTCGCTCCTGGAGTTTCAACGAAGAGGGTATTACCTCGCGTATTTGTCGGAGTGCCCGCTTGCGGAATTCGATGACGGACCCGATGCTGACGGCGGCAAGTCCGCATTCGCCCGCCTTGCCCCCACGCTCGTTGCACGCATACGTTTCAACTACAAGCCCAAACATGTCGCACTTTTAGGAAGCAATTTACATCCTTTGATTGCGATTTTGGGACTGGCCGGTCTGGCTTCGTTGTTGTTGCTGGACCACGGCAAGCCGCTCGCGCCGCCACAGTCTGGCGATGCCGCTTGGCTGGGCCGATTTCGGCAGGCTATTGCAGGTGAAATACCTGGCGCAAAATCTTCGTTCGGAGTGTGATAGACTTGGGTTTATAGAGATGTAGCGGAATTTTGAAGCAGGAAGGGGAAGCCCATGAAAACAAAAGTGAAATTTGGTATTGGCATTGGAATTATTGTCGTTACCCTTTCCTGCCTGGCCTGGGTGGGCGCACAACAAAGCAAGACCTATTACCATACGATCTCTGAACTTCCCACCCTTACCGGTGCTGCCGCCCATCAACGCCTCCGCGTGGGCGGCGATGTCAAGGCTGGATCGATTCAACACTTGTCGGGTCGCGTCGATTTTGTCCTCCTCGAACAGGGTAAAGGCCTTCCTGTGAGTTACGTTGGGACCGACCCGCTCCCCGATACGTTTAAGGATGGCGCGCAGTGCCTGGTAGAAGGCAAAATCATGCCGGATGGAAAATTTGTCGCCGAGACTGTTCAGGCCAAATGCGCTTCCAAATACGAAGCCGCTCCTGGCCAGGCCCAGCCGGGTTCCGGCTCAGGCTCTTCGTATCCCAAGACCTAGCCGTTGCGAATGGCGATAGGGAATTGAAGGCAGTCCCGGAATGAATTTAGGGGGGCAGCGGCCTATTACTCTGCCGCGCCGTTGAGCAGGGAAGAATCGAGGAGCTAACTTGGACCTGTTCGGTTCCTACTCACTACTTTTGGCATTTGCCCTGGCAATCTATGCGATTGTGGGCGGCATTGCAGCGATCATCACTCGCCATCCTCTCCTGATAAAATCCGCGCGCAATGCCGGGTTTGCTGTTTGCGTCCTGGTTTGGCTGGGAATGGGCAGCATGGTTTACCTGTTCTTTACCGACAACTTCTCCATTGCCTACGTAGCGGCGCACAGCAATCGAAACCTGGGTTCTCTTTATAAGTTTTCGGCGCTATGGTCAGGTCAAGAAGGCTCGCTGCTGTTCTGGAGCTTCCTGCTCTCGATCTACGTGTTTTCCGCGCTGTTTGCGTATCGAGGCAAGCATCCGGAACTGATGCCTTATGTTGGCGTAGTCATGGCCTCGGTGCAGCTTTTCTTTCTCACGCTCAACAATTTTGTTGCTGCCCCGTTTAGGGTATTTGCGGCAACCGGGGCTGGCGGCGTGCTGCATCTGGCTTCCCAGGCGGATGGAGCCGGCTTGAACCCATTGCTGCAGTACCCGGAAATGGTGATTCATCCCCCGGTTCTTTATTCCGGATATACCGGGTTCACAATTCCATTTGCATTTGCCCTGGCTGCCTTGATTGGCCGCTATCCGGGTGAAAAGTGGATTCACCTGACGCGACGCTGGACCATGATCGCGTGGTGCTTCCAATCGGCGGGTATTTTGCTTGGCGCGCACTGGGCGTATGCAGTGCTCGGCTGGGGAGGCTACTGGGCTTGGGATCCGGTCGAGAATGCGTCGCTGATGCCCTGGCTGACCGGGACGGCGTTTCTGCACTCCGTCATGATGCAGGAAAAACGCGGCATGATGCGCGTGTGGAACGTCTGGCTGGTGTTCACGACGTTCCTGCTGGTCATCTTCGGAACATTCCTTACCCGCAGCGGAGTCGTCAGCTCGGTGCACGCATTTGCCGAGTCTCCCATCGGACGCTGGTTTGTCGGTTTCCTGATTATCATCATCGCCGTGTGCCTGGTGGCGTTCCTTAAAAACCGCGATTATTTACGAAGCGACAACAAGTTGGATTCGATGCTCTCGCGCGAGTCCAGCTTTCTGTTCAATAACCTGATTCTGTTGGTAGCCTGCGTCGCGGTGCTCTCCGGCACATTATTCCCGGTGCTGTCCGAGGCCGTGCGGGGAACCAAGATCAGTGTGGGTCCGCCATTCTTTAACCGCGTCAATATACCCATCGCCATGTTTCTGCTGTTCCTGACCGGCGTTGGCCCGCTGCTGGCCTGGCGCAAGACTTCAGCGGAAAGCTTACGGCGAAATTTCGGCTATCCGATGCTGGGAGGATTCGTGGCGGCCGCGGTTGCGCTGGCGCTGGGGCTGCGCGATTTTTACGTCACGCTTTGCCTGTTGCTCTCGGCATTTGTGACATTCACGATTTTTTCCGAATTCTTTCGTGGAGCGCGTGTGATCGCCGCGCGCACCGGGGCCAACCTGTTTTCCGCAGTCGGGCAGCTCACCATGCGGAACACCCGCCGCTATGGCGGATACGTCATCCATTTTGGAATGGTGCTGATTTTTGTCGGCATCTCCGGGCAGGCGTTCAATCAGGACAAGCAGATGGATATGTCGCCGGGTTCGGTGATGACCATCGGGCCCTACAGACTACACCTGCAAAATTTTGACTCCGATCAGCAGCCCAACTACTCCTCCGAGCGCGCCACGATCGACGTCGACAGGGGAGGCCGCTCGGTCATGATGCTGTATCCGCAGCGCCGCTTCTACCCGTCCAATCAAGAGTCCGGCACCATGGTGGCCATCTCCTCGACATTGAAGGAAGACCTGTACGTTGTCTATGCGGGCCGCAGTCCGGATACCAATCTGCCCGTCATTCACGCGTACCTGAATCCGCTGGTCAAGTGGATTTGGTTCGGTGGCGTCGTCGTGGTCCTGGGAACTCTGCTGGCTTTGCTGCCCAATCGCCAGGCCGTGCTGGTCATGGCTACGGCCCCGCAGGCCGCTCCGGTCCCTGGAGGACCGCAGCCCGCCCATGCATCGATTTCGGCGAGAGAGCGGCTTCCGTGAAGCCATGAATAAGCGTCGCCGTTTCGCGCTGATATTTTTCGTCGTCGTGGGGATCGCATCCGCGATGACTCCTCTGCATTTGGACGCGCAGAAAACCGATCGCGCCAAAGTCGTAGGCCGGAAACTGATGTGCATGTGCGGCTGCGGCCAGATTCTTACCGAATGCAATCACATCAATTGCCCGTCATCGGGGCCCATGCTGAAGGAACTGGATCAACACGTCGCGGCGGGCGAAGCCGACGACCTGATCGTTCAGGATTTCGTGCAGGAATATGGCGAGAAGGTGCTGAGCACTCCGCCCACTACCGGCTTCAATAGCATCGCGTGGTACATCCCTGGCGTGGCCTTTGCCTTGGGCCTGGGAATTGTGGTCACCTTGATTCGGTTATGGCGCCAGCGGGATCTTGTGCGTGTCGCCGCGGCGTCGGAAGCGCCGCACAGCGCTGTTACTGCAGCTTCTGAAATGCGCGACATTCAATTGGACCGTGCCCGCAGGCAAGTGGACAGGGACACTGAGGAATGAGAATTAAGCAATCATGACCGCTACGTTTGCATTCGCCGCGATTGTCCTGCCGGATACGGTCATGCTCGCCGCCTGTCTGGTTCTCACCCTGGCTGCGCTCATATTTGTTTTCTGGATTGAGCCGGATGCGGCGGATTCGGCTCCGCATCGCTCGCAGCTGGATCAGTTGCTGGAGCGGCGGGATTCGGTCTACGACAATTTGCGCGATCTTAAATTCGAGAACCGGGCAGGGAAGTACGCCCAGCAGGATTACGAACAAATGAGGGACGCTCTGGAGAACGAGGCGGCTCAAGTGCTCTTGGAAATTGAAAATGTCACTGGAAACGAGGCGCATCCCGCGCGCCGCGATCCAGTGACCGCCACGCCCCCTCGCCGGCAATGAATCAGTCCGTCAATTTTGAAGACTCTATTTTTGAGGTTTAATTTTATTCATGACAACTCGTCCTGTTAGGAATGGATTGCGCCGGGTCTTCTTCCTCTTGCTGCTCTGTGTGGCGGCCACGGCCGCTCGCGCCGGCACGGTCTCAGGCGTGGTTCGCAATGGAACCAACAACAATAAGCCCGCCGCCGGCGTTGATGTGGTCCTGATTCAATTGCAGGGAGGGATGCAAAGCGTGGCCAGCACCAAGACCGACGCCGCCGGCCACTATCAGCTTGATAACGCCGCGATTGGCGCCGGGCCGATGCTGATTCGCGCGATCTACCGCGGTGTAAATTATCATCAACCGCTCACTCCCGGAACGCCGATCGTGGATGTCACCGTCTATGAGCCAACAACGGATCCGCACTCCATACAGATTCCATTGCGGCTGCTGGTATTTCAGCCCAGTGGTGACAAGCTCATGGTCGGCGAGGAGTATTCCATCAAGAACGACTCAAATCCTCCTGCTGCTTATTACAAGCAAGATGGTAATTTCGACTTTGCGATTCCCCAGGGAGCAGATATCGAGCAGGCTTCCACGTTTGGCCCCTCCGGCATGCCGGTAAAACAGGGAACAATCGACAAAGGGAAGGGCCGTTTTGCAATCGCCTATGCCTTCCAGCCCGGGCAAAACGGCGTGCGAATCTCTTATCGGGTTCCCTACACGGGCGATCATGCATCGCTGCGCGTGGTTTCTCCTTATGATGCGCAACGCGTTTTGCTGGTGATTCCTCCCACCATGCAGATTTCGAGTCCTGGATTTACTGCTGCCGGCACTGAACAGGGCTTCAATGTTTTTTCGAAGGATACTGTGAAGGCGGGAACAGTCTTCGAGGTTTCCATCTCCGGCATTGCGCCGCCGCCGTCGGATTCTTCCAATAGTGGCGCGGGCGCCGATCAAGTGAACGGACGCGACTCGGGCCCGGCGCCCACGATCGAAACCGTTCCTGCGCGCTTGGATGACGAAAAATGGATTCTACTCGGCGGCCTCGCCGCAATTTTTGCCGTGGGCGTCGGACTGCTTTTGCGCAAGCCTGTCCCGGCCGCCATAAGCGCCCCGGCTCCTGCCTCGGTTCCCAAGGGTCGCAAGGCGCAGCGCGCGATGCAGACAAAACTTTCTCCGCCGGTCGGACCGGCTGCCGACAAGGTGAATCAGGAAGTGAACTCCAACCTGGAATCCCTCAAGGACACGCTCCTGCGCATCGAGCTAAAGCGCCAGGCGGGAACGATCACTGAGCAGGAGTATGTCCAGGAGCGGGGTCGCGCCGAACAGTTGCTGCGCGATCTGGTTCAGGGCTGAGACCTCGCGCGTGTCCACGCCACTTGCATTCTCCCCAAATGCCGGATTGCGAATCAGTTTTTGCAATGTCGAAAAGCGCTATGGCATGCGCATGGCGTTACGGGGCGTTTCGCTGGAGATTGCCGCGGGAGAGTGTGTCGCGCTGGTGGGCCACAACGGCTCGGGAAAAACCACGCTGCTCAAGATCGCCGCGCAGCTTTCGCGCCCGTCACGCGGTGAACTGAAGTTTTACTCGGGGGAAACGGCGCTGGCCCCGGACGTTGTAAAGCATCGCATCGGAATGGTCGCCCATCACACGCTGGTGTACGACGAACTTACCGCCGAGGAAAATCTGGTGTTTTTTGCCAAACTTTTTGCGTTGCCGGACCCTGCCGTCAAGGCGCGCCAATCGCTGGTGCCGGTGGGCCTGGCGGGCCGCGCGGGCGACCTGGTCAGAACATTTTCAAGAGGCATGCGCCAGCGTTTGGCGATTGCCCGCGCCCTGATTGCCTCGCCCCAATTGCTTCTGCTTGATGAGCCTGCGGCGGGCCTGGACCCGGAAGGGCAGCAGTGGTTGGGCGTGACTCTTAGCAATCTGCATGCGTCGGGCTGCACCATACTGATGAGCACGCACGGGCGAAACGAAACGCAGGGCGCGGTCACACGCGCCATTCGCCTGGAGGACGGAAATATTACCCGCGATTCGGGGCCGGGTGGCGATCCTTACCCGGTCCTGGCGATGGCTGCGGTTCGCGAGACCTCCGAAGGGGATGCGCGATGAACCTGCCCCGCGCCGCCGCTGTCATCCTGAGCAAGGAGCTCCGGACCGAGTTTCGTTCACGCGAACTGCTGGGAACAACCCTGGTTTTCGTGCTGATCGTCCTGGTTTTGTTCAGCTTCACGTTTAACCCCGCCTCTTCGGAATCGCGCCGCTTCGGTCCCGGACTTTTGTGGCTGGCGTTTCTTTTTTCCGGCTCGCTTATGTTGCAGCCGTCGTTTCTTCGCGAGCAGACCAACGACACGCTGGCAGCGCTGCGTCTGGCCCCGATTGATCCGTTCAGCATCCTGGCGGGGAAGATGGCGGCAAATTTCCTGTTTTTGCTTCTGGTCGAGCTGATTTTGCTTCCGGTATTTGCAGTGTTGTATAACATCGCGATTCTTCCGGTGCTCGGGCCGCTGGTTCTGGTCCTGGCGCTGGGCACGGTTGGACTGGCAACCACGGGCACGGTGTTTTCCGCTGTAGCGGCGCAGGCGCGCTTGCGCGAATTGCTCCTGCCGCTTTTGCTCTTGCCGGTATTGGCCCCGGTTCTGATCGCCAGCACCGAGGCCACGGTAGGAATCTTGCGGGACCCCTCGGTTTTATCCGTAGTCTGGCTGACGTTCCTGGCCTCGTTTGACGTAATATTTTTGACGGCGGCGTGGCTGGTCGGCGAATATCTGCTGGAAGAGTAAAGTAGAGTAAAATTGACGAAGCGAAATTGAGGGAGTGATATGGGCAGCGAATCTCCATCCACCACGGCATCCCGCGCGGCAGTTTCGATGCCGTCGGTCCTGGCCGTGTTTCTCCTGCTGGCGGCGGGGAGTTACGGCGCGTTGATCAAGGCTCCCGAGGAAGCGACCATGGGGCTGATCCAGCGCATTTTTTATTTCCACGTCTCCAGCGCCTGGTCCGGGCTCATCGCCTTTATCCTGGTATTTGTCGGCAGCGTTGCCTACCTGCGCACGCGCGCGCTCAAATGGGACTGGCTCAGCGTCGCGTCCGCCGAAGTAGGCGTGGCATTTTTTACCGTCGTGCTGGTGACCGGCC
>JBGOVX010000021.1:0-29844 GCA_041478355.1 Terriglobia bacterium
CCAGCCGGTTTCCTTCACCGGCCGCGACGAAGAAATTACTCCCGAGCGGCGCTTGAAGCAGCGCTACACGCTCTCGCACTTGGCCCAGGACGTAAGCTCGCAGGTCGGGAAGGTTGAACCGACGCGCGACTGGTTCCCCATCTCCATCATCAGCACGTTCTCGGCATTTGCCGATCTCTCGCACGGTCCCGATTCCCAATGGGGCACGGTAAGCTGCGGCTGCCATCCCAACTGCGGCGTTGGCACGGCGTTGATGATCAACAAAGAAACCAAGGAATGGGCGCCGGTTCCCAGGTTCCTCAACGTGCCGCAACTGGTGGAGGACACCAAGAAAGTCACCGACGCGAACCGTAGCAAGAGTTTCTCCAACGTCATGATGGCGCTGGCGCTGCTGAAGAACTACAACTCCTACGGGGCGCCCTCGACGTTTCGCCTGGTCGATCTGTGGAAGAAATTTGACAAGTCTTACGGCCTGACCAAGAACCAACGCGAGAAGTATGGTACCGCGGGCCCCGAGCGCACTTACGAAGACGCCATGAAGCGCCGCTCGACCGATCCGTGGAACTTCCTGTTCATCGCCGGCATGTGGTTCCAAGACCTGTTTAACTACGATTTCCGGCGTACCGAGATGTGCATCATCCCGTATGCGACGCAGCAAGGTGAAATCTCCTTCTGCGCGTACAATAAGGGCATCGGCTGGCGGAAAATCATCGAAAACATGTACAAGAATGCGACTGTCGCGCAGTGGTACAAGGAGCATGGCAAACACGAGATCTATGCCAAGGGCAGGGCCGTGAGCCTCGATACCTACGAGCATTCTTTGGTGATTGATGCCGAAGATGCCGCGCGCACCCGGTCCGTGAACCATGATGTACCCATAACCGCGTCCGAAGAAAATCGTGCACGGCGTCGCGCCGAGTTCTTGAAGGAAGAAGCGCGGGTCCGCAAGATCTACGAGGAACTCGTGCTGAAGCAGGCGCAGCCTGAAGTCGTGCAGATCGGGTCACTTACCGACATCAAGAGGGCCACGCCCAGCACTGTTCCGGTGACCATCAGCAACGCAAACGGAAATGGCAACGGCGCCGCGAAGCCTGCGACGCCTCAAGTCGCTGAACATGTTGCCGGAGACTAACACTTCCGGGTTACCAATATTTTCGAGCTGCCCCCGGTTCGCCGGGGGCAGTTGCTTTTTGAACTGAACCGAGCAGAGAATTGAACCTCAACCAGCATTCTGGCAAAGGGGAATGAGCGATGCCGATCTACGAATACATTTGCGACGATTGCCACACGCGCTATGAGCGCATTGTGATGTCCGCGGACCAGAAGATCGCGTGCCCCAAGTGCGCCGGTGAGAGGCACACGTTGCAACTCTCGGTCTTCAGCGCGGGGAAATCGGCTAACGGCTCCGCCTCTGCGACCGCATCGCCATCTTCCGGTGGGTGCGGCTGCACGCCTCGTACCTGCGGGTGCAACTAGCGGGTTTTACAGGAGTCTGTGTTCTTGACCTGGAGTCCCAGGTTGTGTACACTAAAAGTTCCAGTTGCTACTAAGTTGCAACTGGGCGCGCCCCAAGGGACCTGCACGGTGAGAGACCTACAGGGGCCCTACAAAGGACATTCCGGTTGCTCTCCTCATTTCTGATTGCTCTTCGGGAAGGCGTGGAAGCCGCTCTGGTCGTGGGCATCGTGCTGGTCTATCTGAACCGCACCGGTCGCGCCGCTTTGACGCGATGGGTGTGGGGAGGCGTAGCGGCTGCGGTCGCTTCCAGCCTCGCCGTGGCCATAGCGCTCGAGCGCTGGAAGGTCAGCGAAGACGGTTTTGAGGGCCTGCTGCTGCTCATCGCCGCCGTTTTCGTTGTCACGATGATCATCTGGATGAATCGCGTGGCGCGCCACCTGAAAAAAGACATCGAGCAACGTGTGGAAGTTTACGCCGGGAAGAGCGCATCCGCCGCGGGCTTCGGCCTGGCCACCTTCGTATTTATCATGGTGCTCAGGGAAGGGGCGGAATTGGCCCTGATTCTTCGCGCCGTGGAGCTTTCCAGCGAGGGATTGGCGGTGTGGATCGGCACCAGCCTGGGGCTGGGCGTGGCCATTGCCGTTGGCTGGTTCTTTTTTCACGGAACGCTGAAAATTTCCTTGGGCAGATTTTTTGCGGCTACCAGCACGATACTCATGCTGGTGGCCGTCCAACTGGCGCTGACCGGGATTCATGAATTAAGCGAGGCGATGTGGCTGCCGTCGAGCAGGATGGAAATGGCGGTGATAGGGCCCATCGTCCGCAACGAAGTCTTCTTTTTTACCGTGATTCTGGGCGCGGCGGCGCTGCTGGCCCTGCGCGAATGGATGGCTGCGAGCCGCCAGGTTTCTCCTGCTGATTCCGACGCCGCTGAACGCCGGCGCATCGAATGGGAACGCCGTAAGCAACGCCGCTGGGCCTTCGCCTCGGCCTTTACCTGCACGGCAGTCATTCTGATTCTCGCCGCTGAATTTGCGTATACGCGGGTAACCGCGGCGGTTGAGGCGCATTCCATCGAAGCTACCGGCAGTGAAGTTCGAATACCGATTGCCGAGGTGTCTGACTCGAATCTGCACGTCTATAGCGTCGATGCCAGCGGAACAAATCTGCGATTTCTTGTAATTCGCAAACCCAACGGGAGCTGGGGGACGGCGCTGGATGCTTGCCTGATTTGCGGCACGGCAGGCTATCGCCAGGATGGTTCGAACGTGGTCTGCCGCAATTGCTCCTCCGCGATTTATATCCCCACCATCGGAGAAGCGGGCGGGTGCAATCCGGTGGGCGTGCCTTCGCATACGGAAAATGGCGCGTTGGTCATCGATGTTTCTTCACTGGCCCAAGCCAGGAGCCGAGTCTCTCACTAGAGGCCGCAGACTATGTTTTTTCGAATCGTCAGCGACTCGTTTGCGCGAAAGCCCCGCCGAAAGGTGTTGATGGCTGCGGCGCTCGCGCTGGGCATGGCTGTAGCGACCGCCACGCTGGAAGTCGCGCTGGACGTTGGCGACCGCCTGGCGCGCGAATTCCGTTCTCTGGGCGCGAATCTGCTGGTTACTCCAGCGGCGGATACCCTTCCCCTCGAAATCGGAGGGATGGATTACCGTCCCGTGGATACCGGCGCGTACCTTCCGGAAAGCGACCTCGGCAAGCTAAAGACGATATTTTGGCGCAACAACATTGTGGGGTTTGCTCCGTTCCTTGACGTTCCCGTGCAAATTGCGCCTGGCAGTCAGCCGGGAACCGGCCGAGGAATCGAGCGGGTCGTCTTGATTGGCACCTGGTACAGCCACTCGGTTGAAGTTCCCGACGGCAGCAAATTTGTTACGGGCGTTTCCGCCACCGATCCCTGGTGGCATGTCGATGGGCGATGGTTTAGCGATAACGCAGATGAGTGTCTGGTTGGCGCGGGGCTGGCGCGGCGTCTAGGGCTGCATCCCGGCAGCATGCTCACTGTTCGCGCTGGCGATCAGGTGCATACGCTGGCCGTCACCGGAATCGTCTCAACCGGGGGTCGCGAAGACGATGCCATTATCGCGCCACTGCGCGTTGCACAAGATCTAGCCGGGCGTCCGGGGAGGTACCGGCGCCTGCTGGTGAGCGCGCTGACCAAACCTGCGGACACATTCTCGGAGCGTGATCCAGCAACGATGACCCCGGTTGAATATGACCGCTGGTATTGCAGCCCATATATATCGTCGATCTCGCACCAGATGCAGCAAGAGCTTCCGGGCACCGAGGTCCGCGCGATCCGCCAAGTTGCGGAAGGGGAAGGCCGGATCCTTACACGCGTGGGAAGCTTGATGTGGCTGGTAACGATTGCGGCGCTGTTTGCCGCGGCGCTGGCGGTGGGCGCCACCTCGGCGACCACGGTGCTCGAACGCAGGTCTGAAATCGGATTGATGAAGGCTCTGGGAGCCAGCCAACGCGCCGTCGGCGCGTTTTTTCTTGCCGAGCAACTTCTGCTCGCGCTGGTGGGCGGCGTTGCGGGTTACGCGATCGGGCTGGTGCTGGCGCGAACTTTGGGAATCGGAATTTTTGGAATTGCTCCCGCCTTTCGATTGATCCTGTTTCCGATCGTGCTGATCCTGGCGGCGGCAGTGGCATTGCTGGGCAGCCTGGCGCCGTTGCGGCATGCTTCGCGCGTCGATCCCGCTCCTGTATTGCGGGGAGAGTGATGGGGTCGATGTTCTGGCGAATCCTGTGGAAATTGTTGGGTGCAAGCCGCGGGCGACTGGCGCTGGCGCTGGTTGCACTGTCCTGTGGAGCAGCCATTACGTCGGCGCTGTTGAATGTAAATCTGGATGCCGAACGGAAATTGACCCAGGAGTTTCGCACGCTCGGCGCCAACGTCGTCGTCGCGCCGGCATCCACGGGAAGCGATGCGGCGCTGGCGGATGCCGCGGTCATGGACCGCATTGCCGCGCTGGGTGATCCGCGGATTGCCGCTGCCGCGCCGTATCTCTACATGGCGGTAAGTATCCCCACAAATTCGGGAACGCAACCTGTTATTCTGGCGGGCACCTGGTTCGATCAGGTGGCCAAGATGAATTCCTGGTGGAAGCTGGAAGGAAGTTGGGTCGCTTCCCGCGAAGACCGAATGCATTGTCTGGCGGGCCGCACAGCGGCGCGCCAACTAGGTCTTGCGCCAGGCAGCCATATTGATTTGCGCTCCGGCGACCACAACGTTGCGCTCACCGTGACGGGAATCGTCACCACCGGCGGCTCTGAAGACGATCAAATTTTCACTAGCCTTGCCGTGGCGCAGGAACTTGCCAACCTGCCCGGCCAAGTGAGCCTTGTCCAAATCAGCGTTGCGGGAACGTCTTCCGAGATTCAGGCCGTAACCCACCGTCTTACGGATGCGTTGCCCGGCCTCGAAGTGCATCCCGTGCGCCAGATTGCAGCGGCCGAAGGGTCGATTCTGGGCCGAATTCGAGGAATGCTTTTCTGGACGATTGCACTAATCCTTACGCTGTCCGCGCTCGGCGTGCTTGCGTCCATGGCTGCGCTGGCCATGGAGCGCAGCAGGGACGTAGGTCTGATGAAGGCGCTGGGCGGCCCGGTGCCGCGCATCATGCGCTTGTTTCTAACCGAGGCCGGCGTGCTAGGCGTCTTGGGTGGCGCCATCGGCTTCGCTGTGGGAATCGTTCTGGCAAGATGGATTGGAGGCCGTGTGTTTGGCGTTGCTATTTCTCCGCGCTTGGAACTTTTTCCGGTCACCGTGGTTTTAACGGTCGCGGTGGCTTTGGCGGGAGCGCTGCCGCTGCGCCTGCTGGGACGCGTGCGGCCCGCGGAAATATTGCGAGGAGAATGATGACGCCCCTGGTCCAGGTCCGGCAACTCGAAAAGCGCTTTGGCGCGATTTGCGCCCTGGACCACGTGAGCTTCGATGTCGAAGCCGGAGAGTGGATCGCCATCATGGGGCCGTCGGGCTCGGGTAAGACAACGCTTATCAATATTCTCGGCGGTCTCGATCATGTCACCTCGGGGCAAGTCATGGTGGACGGCCTGGAGATTGGCCAGCTCGGCGAGCGCGAGCTTACCCGGTATCGCTCCGATAAAATCGGTTTCGTTTTTCAGCAATTTCATCTGGTGCCGTATCTCACGGCGCTTGAAAACGTGATGCTGGCGCAGTATTTCCACAGCATTACAGATGAAAAGGATGCTGCGGAAGCCTTGCGGCGAGTGGGTCTGGGCGACCGGTTGGAACATCTTCCCGCGCATCTTTCCGGGGGCGAGCAACAGCGTGTGGCCATCGCGCGCGCGCTGATCAATCACCCCAAGCTTATTTTGGCGGATGAACCTACCGGCAATCTCGATGAGGCCAACGAAGCCGTTATCTTGAACCTGTTTCGCGAATTGCATTCCTCGGGGCACACGATTCTGGTGGTTACGCATTCCCAGGCGATTGGAAATCTTGCGGATCGCCGCTTGGAACTGGAACACGGGCGGCTGGCTAGAATCAGCGTTCCCTCCCTGGCAAAGAAATAAGAAAGCGGCGCGATGCCAATCCCTATAGATGAAAGAAGAAAGCCTGCCAGTGTAAAGGCGCACGTCTCTTCGGGCGCCGGTGTCGACATCACCTGGTCTGACACTCACGTAAGCCATTACGATTTCGCGTATCTCCGCGAACAGTGTCCGTGCGCGATGTGCAACGATGAGCGGCAGAAAAAAAACGATGCGCAGCCATCAGCGACGCCGCCGTTGAGCTCTCCCCTGCTTCCCATGTTTAAGCCCAAGCTCACTGCCCGCGCGGCGCATGCCGTCGGCAACTACGCCCTGCAGATCGATTTCACTGACGGACATGCCACCGGCATCTACAGCTTTGACTATCTGAGAACGATTTGCCCGTGTGAAGCCTGCGCCCGCGAATATCGATCCGCGCCGGACCATTCCGGCCGCTAGACAAGCCCGCGCAAACATGCAAGGATACCTGTCTTTATAAAATCATAACCTCTTATGTCATCGACGCCAACGAGTCCAAATCCAGAGCCCTCGCGCATCGTAACGGTTCCACGCGTCATTGTGGCCACCACGGCCATGCTGACGTTCATCTCGTTTTGGCGCGCTGCGGCGATCGTCCTCAACGATCTGGCTTCCTCTGCCTATTACGCCGGTGGCGAGTCGGAAAGCTTCATAGGCAAGTCCGCGCCGTGGTTCATTCTCGGCGTCATGTTGTTTTCCTACTGCGTACGCGCCGTCTATGTCGAGAGCTGCAGCATGTTTGTCCGCGGCGGGGTCTATCGCGTGGTCAAGGAAGCGTTGGGCGGGACGCTGGCAAAGTTTTCCGTTTCGGCGTTGATGTTTGATTACGTTCTGACCGGGCCGATCAGCGGCGTTTCCGCCGGGCAGTACCTGGCGGGACTTCTCAACGAGCTGTTCGCCTACTTCCATCTGGGAATTGTCCTCTCCGAAAATTAGACCGCGGCGTTTTTTGCGGTCATGGTCACGCTTTATTTCTGGTGGGAAAACATCAAAGGGATTCCCGAGTCCAGCCATAAAGCACTGAAAATCATGCAGCTGACCACTGTAATGGTGGTGCTCCTGATCGTTTGGTGCACTTATACGATCTGGATGCGCGGCGCGCACCTGCCTCCGCTTCCGTGGCCATCCAATATTCAATTGGACAGCAGATCCCTGGGATGGCTCTACGGCCACCAGATTGTGAAAATGATTCCGATGATTGCCGTCTTCGTGGGCATCGGGCATTCGGTCCTGGCCATGAGCGGAGAAGAATCGCTCGCGCAGGTGTATCGCGAGATGGAAGCCCCTAAGCTGCCTAATCTGAAAAAAGCCGGCCTGGTCATTTTTATTTACAGCCTGCTGTTTACTTCGCTGGTGTCCTTTTTCGCCGTAATGATCATTCCCGACGGCACGCGGGGCAAGTATTTGGAGAATTTGATCGGCGGCCTGGCCATGAATTTGGCGGGGCCGTTCACGCTGCGTCTGATTTTTCATGTTTTCGTCGTGGCGGTGGGCACGCTGATCCTGGCAGGTGCGGTCAATACGGCGATCGTAGGCTCCAACGGCGTGCTCAACCGCGTTTCCGAAGACGGAGTGCTGGCGGACTGGTTCCGGCAGCCGCATCGCCGGTTTGGCACTTCTCACCGCATCATCAATATTGTGGTCATTTTTCAGATTATTACCATCGTGGCCAGCCGGGGGGACGTTTCGTTTCTCGCCAACCTGTATGCGTTCGGCGTGATCTGGAGTTTCACGATGCAAGGCATCGCCATTCTGGTGATCCGCTACACGCATCCCGGGGACCGCGAGTACCGCGTGCCGTTGAATTTCCACATGTTTGGCAAGGAGATCCCGCTAGGTTTGGTGTTGATCACGCTGACGTTGTTCTTGATCGCCATCGTGAATCTATTTACCAAGCCCAGCGCCACCGTCGCCGGTCTTATTTTTTCATTTATCATGTTCGGAATATTTTCGGTCTCCGAGCGCATCACGCACCACAATCGCGGCGCATCGCACGTGGAAATGGACCAATTCAACGTAGCCACTCAGGAGGAGCTATCTCCGCAAAGCGTTGGCGTGCGCCCCGGGAATATACTGGTTCCGGTCAGCAATTATCACGCACTCTACCATCTGCAGGCGGTGCTGGACCGCGTCAAACCGGAGCGGCGCGACGTCGTCGTGCTCCACATTCGCCTGCTGCGCCGAGCCGCATCCGGTTCAAGCGAGTTGGAAGCGGAGCAGCTATTTGGCAGTGTCGAGCAGTTTCTGTTTACGCAGGCTCTTTCCATGGCTGAAAAGCGCGGGAAGACCATTCGCCTGGCCGTCGTCTCGGCCAACGACATCTGGGGCGGCGTCTTGAATGCCGCGGTAAAACTTCAGTCGAGCACCATCTCGCTTGGAGGTTCCGCGAAGGAAACCATGGCCGAACAGGCGCTATCGATCGGTCTGGCCTGGGAACAACTTCAGGACCCCCGGCCGCAATTCAATCTGGAGATATATACGCCAGGAGGGACGCGAGAATTTTTCCTGCTTGGCCCGCACGCGCCCGACCTTACCTCCCACGAAGTCCGGCTAATCCACCGGCTCTGGCTGCGATTCACCGATCTGATTGGCCCCGCCGAGTTTCACCATCACGACGTGGTCCACTTTGCGCTCGATGAAGTGTTGCGAGAATTACACGAAGGCAAGGAAGCGGACGTGGTCACCCGGCTGAAGGAACACATCGAAAAGAACAAAGCCGCGCATCCCAAGAAGTAGAAATAATCCCGCCGTTTCCATTCCAGACCAATTCACCAGACCAACTTAAATGCCGTAACTCAACCGTGGCCGTCTTACGCGGGGCGAAGTTCCGAGGTGCAGTGCGCGCACTTGCTCGCCTTCACCGGCACGGCCGATAGGCAATAAGGGCATTCGCGGGTTGCGGGCGCAGCGGCTGGCGCGGGCTTGGGCGCGATGCGATTGACTTGGCGCACCAGCAGAAACACGGCAAACGCAATGATCAGAAAATTAATCACGGTATTCAGAAACAGGCCGTAGTTGAGCGTCGCCGCGCCCGTGGCCTTGGCCGCTGCCAGCGTGTCATAGTGCGTCCCGGACAGGCTCACGAACAGGTTTGTAAAATCCACATGGCCCAGCAGCCTGCCAATCGGCGGCATGAGAATATCCTGCACGAACGAATTGATGATTTGTCCAAACGCGGCGCCCACAATGATGCCGACCGCCATATCCAGAACATTGCCCCGCATGGCAAATGCTTTGAACTCGTTGATCATCGCCGGACTCCTTTCGAATATTGCGTTCCCAACTCGCCGGTTAGTCTGCCCGGAACGAAAGCACGGCACCGGCCAGGCCGCGCACAACCAGGATTACACCCGTAATGGCTAGAATGGGTCCTACCCAGCGAAATTCCACAAATACCAATCCAAGCATCACGCATCCGATTGCCGCAAGAGAAGCGCCTCCGATGCGCGTGATGGTGCGATCGGCGGTTCGTGCGGCTCGCATTGTTTTCATCCAGGTCCGGACGCCCCAGTACACGAGCACAGCGCCTAGCCCCAGCCAGGAGGGGCTTCGCGGATCAAATATGAAACTGGTGGTCAATCCGAGCCAGACCAGAAAACCACCCAGCAAGACAAAGATCAGCTCGACCATCATCCGGAATAGATTTGCTGGGCTGAACATGGCTGTGTCACGTAGAGACTAGACTTTTTCAATGCGTAATGATTTCAACACCACGGGTTCCTTGGGCTTGTCGCTTGCTCCGCGCGGCAATTCCGAAATTTTTACCGCGATGTCCATTCCTTCTATCACTTCGCCGAAGATCGTGTGCTTGTTGTCCAGCCACGGCGTCGGCGCAACAGTGATAAAAAACTGGCTTCCGTTGGTGCCCGGACCGGCATTAGCCATCGAAAGCTTTCCCGGCTTGTCGTGGCGCAGCGAGGAGTGAAATTCGTCGGCAAAGCGGTAGCCGGGATCGCCGCTTCCAGTCCCCAGGGGGCAGCCGCCCTGAATCATGAATTGCGGGATCACGCGATGAAAGACAAGTCCGTCGTAAAACGGCCGTTTTACACTCTGGCCTGTGCGAGGGTCTTTAAATTCCTTGGTTCCTTCAGCAAGGCCGGTAAAATTCGTAACGGTCTTGGGGGCCTCCTTTTCAAACAGGCGGCAGACAATCGTCCCCTGCGAAGTTTCGAATACGGCGTAGGTTCCCGGTGCGCGGCTCAATGTTTCCTCCTCAGGAAAGGGAAATGCGGTGGCATTATCGCGCATTCCGCGCGGGGAGGCCAGCATTGTGCTGGAGGGAACCTGCAGGGCGGGAAATTTTCCGCAAGCACGGACGGACGCCGGGATGTTAAACTTGCGCTCTTTGTTGTAATTTGCATCGCGGCGCACGGCAAATGGATCCAATCATGGGGTGGGAGAAAATCACTTGAACAACGTCATCATTATCGGCAGCGGCTGCGCTGGATTGACGGCCGCCATTTATGCGGGGCGCGCCAACCTCACGCCGCTGGTCATCGACGGCTACGAACCGGGCGGCCAGCTTACGCTCACGACCATGGTCGAGAATTTTCCGGGGTTCCCCGATGGAATTCTGGGGCCGGACCTGATCGACAATATGCGCAAACAGGCGCAGCGGTTCGGGGCGGAATTCAAGGCCGGCGCGATCACCGATTTGGATTTCAGCAAGAGACCCTTCAAAATTTCCGCGGGGAATGACGTGTTTGAAACTCGCGCGCTGATTATCGCCTCGGGTGCGTCCGCGCGCATGATTGGCCTGGAGTCGGAGCGCAAACTGGTCGGCCATGGCGTTTCCACGTGCGCGACTTGTGACGGATATTTCTTCCGCGGAAAAGAAATCGCGGTGGTTGGGGGCGGCGATTCGGCGATGGAAGAGGCGAATTTTCTTTCCAAATTTGCCAGCCGGGTCCACCTGTTGCACCGGCGGCCGGAATTTCGCGCGTCGAAAATCATGATTGACCGGGCCCGCGCCAATGAAAAGATCCGCATGGTCACTCCGGTGGTGGTGGAAGATATCGCGGATGTTTCCAAGGGCGGCGTCGAGAGCCTGAAACTGCGAAATACCCAGACCAATGAGACCTCGACCTTGCGCGTGGAAGGCGTTTTTATCGCCATTGGACACGACCCGAACACCAAAGTGTTCCGCGGAAAGCTGGACATGGACGAAAATGGGTATTTGCTCACTCATCACGGCACCCAGACCAACGTGCCGGGCGTGTTTGCCGCCGGAGACGTGCAGGACCATCATTACCGCCAGGCAGTGACTGCAGCCGGCTCGGGCTGCATGGCGGCTATCGATACCGAAAAATTTCTCGACGCCCACAAAAATATCTGACACCGTGCGGTGATTTCCCGGTTCCTCCGGCATAAACAAGATGTTACGCGCGCTGCTGCTCGAACTCGCAAAAAGTCCCCTTCTTCGCCGCTGGATTACTACCAACGGCACGATTCGCCGGTTGTCGCGGAGATTTGTGCCGGGCGAGGATATTGCCCTGGCCGTGGAAGCAGCGCAAACTTGCAACCGGGCCGGGATAACGATCAGCCTGAACCACCTCGGTGAAAACGTGCTTAGCCGCGCGGATGCGGATCGCGCGCGCGAATCGTATATGGCCGCGCTCGACCGAATCGCAACCGAACACATTGACGGAAACGTTTCTCTCAAGCTGACGCATCTGGGTCTTGATCTGGATGAGGAGTTCTGCGCGGACCAGTTACGGAGGGTGACGCGGCGTGCGACGGAGCTTCACAATTTTGTGCGTGTAGACATGGAAGGTTCCGCATATACCGAGCGAACGCTCCGTATCGTCAAGCAATCCCACGCGGAAACCGATGCCGTGGGTACGGTCATTCAGGCCTGCCTTTACAGGAGTGAACAGGATATCCAGGATTTGCTGAGCATAGGCTGCCGCATCCGCCTGGTGAAGGGCGCTTACAAGGAACCTTCACAAATTGCATTTCCCCGGAAGAAAGACGTCGATGCCAACTATGTGAAGCTGATGAAGATGCTGTTGCCCAGCGGCATCTATCATGCCCTGGCCACGCACGACCCGAAGATGATCGGCGCGACCACCCAATTCGCCGCCGAGCGCGACATTCCCAAAGACAATTTTGAATTCCAGATGCTCTACGGAATCCGCACCGACCTCCAGAGCCGTCTGGTGCGCGTGGGCTATCATGTGCGCGTTTACATTCCATTTGGTCAAGACTGGTTCCCGTACTTTATGCGGCGGCTGGCAGAGCGGCCCGCCAATCTGTTCTTCTTCGCGAAGAATTTGTTCCGTGGGACACGACTGCGCGAATAGAAAGGGTTCCGAATTGCATTGCCGATGAATAGAAATCAAACCATGCGCGCGATGGTCCTCGATCAAGTCAGGAAGCCCCTGGTGCTTCGGAAATGTTCCGTGCCGGAGCCTGGGCCCGGCGAAGTTCAACTCAAAATCCACGCCTGCGCCGTTTGCCGGACGGATCTGCACGTCGCGGATGGCGAACTGCCCAATCCGAAGCTCCCCCTCATCCTCGGCCACGAAATCGTGGGCCGAGTGACTCGGGTGGGTGAACAAGCAGGAAAACTTTCCGTCGGGGATCGCGTCGGAGTGCCCTGGCTTGGATGGACGTGCGGGCAATGCTCCTACTGCATGGCAGGCCAGGAGAATTTATGCGCACGGGCGCGCTTCACAGGTTACACGATCGATGGAGGCTACGCGGAATTCACCGTGGCGGACGAGCGCTACTGCGTCCCGATTCCCGAACCGTACTCGGACATAGAGGCTGCGCCCCTGCTGTGTGCGGGTTTGATTGGATACCGTTCGCTACTCCGAGCAGGAGATGGGAAGCGTTTGGGAATCTACGGATTCGGAGGGGCAGCGCACATTATTGCTCAGGTGGCCCTATATCAAGGACGCAGTGTCTACGCATTCACGCGGCCCGGGGACGACCAGGCGCAGCAGTTCGCCAGGAGCCTGGGCGCGGCCTGGACAGGTGGATCGGACCAGCGTCCGCCTGAGGAACTCGATGCAGCCATTATCTTTGCGCCGGTCGGCGCACTGGTGCCTGCCGCTCTGGCTGCTGTTCGAACCGGAGGCACCGTGGTGTGCGGAGGCATCCACATGAGCGATGTGCCGTCGTTTCCGTATGAACTATTGTGGGGCGAAAGGACGATCTGTTCAGTGGCGAATCTGACGCGCAGGGACGCCGAGGAGTTCATGAAGATTGCGCCAAAAGTTCCGGTGCGCACGACAACCCAGCCATTTTCGCTTGAGCAGGCCAATGAAGCGTTAACCCAGCTGAGAAGCGGAAAGCTGCAAGGCGCCGGCGTCCTGGTGATCAGCGGCACACCTTCTCCCGGTTCAAATTCGGGCCAGGCGTGACCGGAAGTTGCATGAACCTGGACGTGGTATGATTCGTGGGAAAGAGGTAGTGGGTTAATTACGTGTGTCGCCC
Source organism: Terriglobia bacterium (assembly GCA_041478355.1). Lineage (GTDB taxonomy): Bacteria > Acidobacteriota > Terriglobia > Acidiferrales > UBA7541 > Palsa-360. The sequence goes on from JBGOVX010000021.1 coordinate 13,441, forward strand.
CCGCCGGGGCTTTCTGGCCGTTCTGGACACGTTTTCCCACCGCTTCCGCGGTGGGCTACGTTGTCACGTCCCTTCGGGACTCGGAGGAACACAGATAGTCCACTGCCGGGAAAGAAAGTCGCTTGTGAACTAGGCGATATGGTGATATAAACCGATCTTTTCAGTTTGGCTTGAAGGCAATTTTAGGTTAGTTGAGTCCCAGATACCCTTTGAAGGAGAGTCTCGATGGCGTACGTAATTGCTGAGCCCTGTATCGGAACCAAGGACACCGCATGCGTGGACGTCTGCCCGGTGGATTGCATCCATCCCAGGAAAGATGAGCCCAAATTTGAGTCTGAGACGCAACTTTACATTAGCCCGGTGGAATGCATTGACTGTGGCGCGTGCGTCCCTGTCTGTCCGGTAACAGCAATTTTCGCTCTGGAAGATTTGCCGGAGAAGTGGGCGAACTTTACGGCGATTAATGCGGATTGGTACACCAAGGGGGCTTAGTGCCCGCTGGCAAGAGCCATTAGGGACATTTGGTGCGGCGTCCTCTCCGGCGAGGGGACGCCGTATTCTTTTTTTTGCACCTGGTAAGGAACTGCGCTACATTTGGGTCCGGGGTTATCTCACGTAATGTGACTGAGGCGCCCGTCTCCAGGATTGCGGATCTCACTTGAAAAAGCTCGAGTCTGGCGTCGGGTACTCCCCCGGCGAGAACCCAGCCGGAGCCAGAGGAGCAGGGTCTTGCCATCCACACCATCACCAAAACACCAAGTAGCAGTGCAATCTCTGGCAGCCGGACCGGAGTCGAAGCTTAAGATTGGCCCGAACGGTACGACCGCGGTCGCAACCATTGCCGGAACTGCAACAGCGGTGCCTCCCTATCTGCTGACGCGCGAAACCGTGAAGCATCACATGCAGGGCGTGTTCTCGCTGGAAGGCAGGCATCTGGAAGCCATATATGCTGTTATCGATAACTCCCAAATCGACCAACGGCACAGCGTGTTTCCAGTGGAATATATCATCGAGCCGCGGCCGTTGTCGCAGATCAACAGTGAATATCGCGAAAAGGCGGTTGAACTCGGGCTCAAAGTAACCGCGGACGCGCTGACGCAAGCGGAGATGTCGCCGTCTGACGTGGATCTGCTCATTACGGTCTCCTGCACGGGCGTGATGATCCCCTCGCTCGATGCCTATCTGGCCACGGAAATGGGGTTTCGTTCGGATGTGCGGCGACTCCCCATTACCGAGCTGGGTTGCGCCGCCGGCGCCGCGGGGCTGGCACGCGCCTGGGAATACTTGACCGCATTTCCGGACCGCACGGCGCTACTGGTGGCGGTTGAATTGCCCACACTGACCTTTCAGCGCAAGGATTATTCCCAGGCCAACCTGATTTCAGCGGTCCTATTCGGCGATGGCGCCGCCGGCGTCGTCATCACCGGGCGTGAAGCTCCCGGACCGCGCATCCTGGCATCGGAAAGCTTTCTGTTTCCCGATTCACTCAACGCCATGGGATTTGACTTGAAGGATTCGGGATTCCATATCGTGCTTTCAAAAGATGTGCCGCAACTGATCCGGGAAAAGGTCAAGGGGCTGGCCGAGGGTTTCCTGGCGCGACAGGGATTACGGCAAGAAGATATCTCCGCATTCATCCTCCATCCTGGCGGTCAAAAGCTGCTCTCGTTCATGGAAGCGGAACTTGGCCTCACCCGCGCCGATACTCATTTTTCCTGGGACGTGCTGCGGCGTTACGGCAATCTTTCCAGCGCCAGCGTCCTGTTTATCCTCCAGGAGTGGTTGTCCAAGCGGGAGATGCCATCGGGGAGCTATGGTCTGCTGATGTCCTTTGGGCCCGGATTCACAGCCGAAATGCTCCTGCTGCAGTGGCCATGACCATCGCGTATATTGCGCTGCTGGTGCTGGTGGGCATCGGGCGGATTATGGAATTGGGAATTTCCCGGCGCAACCAGCGAAAGCTCGAAAAGCAGGGTGTTCGAAAGATTGCCGAGCCGCATTTTCGATGGATGGTATTGGTACATGCCGCGGTTCTGGTGGGTGCTGGGGTCGAGGTAGTTCTGCTTCACCGGCCGCTCGTATCCCGACTAGCGATTTCCATGGGAGTGCTGTTTGTTCTCGCCAACGCACTGCGGTGGTGGGTGATTCGGACCCTGGCAGAGCATTGGAACGTGGAAGTGATGGCCTCTTCGCCGGTGGGAGTGGTGACCTCAGGCCCGTACAGGTGGGTGCGCCATCCGAATTACGTCGCGGTGGTCACCGAGCTGTTTTCGCTTCCCATGATGCACACTGCCTGGATCACGGCGCTGGCTGGAACAGTCGCAAATTTGGAGATCCTGCGGCGCAGGCTGCGCGTCGAAGATGGCGTCCTGATGACCAATCCCACCTACCGGCTGACGATGGGAGCAAAGCCGCGATTCTTGCCGAAATTCTTCTAGTTTTTAGCGATCTGACCTGTTTCAAACCGATATAGCATGGTTTAGATGGAAGTTTGACCGTCGTTGCGGCGTTGAATCCGCGGAATTTTAGAATCTCCTGGGTTCTTTCCAGCTTTTAGCGCCGCCAGCCATTGGCGGACAGCCGCTCGTAGCGGCTCGACTTCCAGCCCTCTGTGGACTTCGGAAAATGAGTCGAGCTTTACCAGCCCCGCCTGGAGAAGGTTCCGGGCGCCCAGGCGGTTGGCCCTGGAATAGTGGTGGAATGCCGCCGCCACCTGGATCAAACCCTGCAGGAATATTTTCTCCGGGTTGGGAGTTTCCAGCCAAACTTCTTCCCAAATTTCGTGCGCGTCGTAAAAATGCGCGGAATTGAATGCTTCGAGTCCTTTCCGGAAAAGTTGATCTTCCTTGCGAGGGTCCATAAATATTTCCTAGCCTCGGGACTGCATGGGATGACGAGCACGGCATGATAGCAAACCCGCTGGCGTGCTGTATTGATTGCGGAAAAGTACCCGGTACGCATTGTGATGTTGACCATCGGGCATTTGAATTTCTCGCTGGTGCGCCATCCGCGCTATGATGATTGCCTGCCCGAATACGAGGTCCTTACGTGCGGAACTTTAGTCTCGTCTTGCTCATCCATGCACACCAGCCAGTCGGGAATTTTGATGATGTGATGGAACGCACCTATGAGCACTCCTATTTGCCATTCCTGGAGTGCGTGGCGCGCCACCCGCGGGTTCGCATCGGGCTTCATTATTCCGGTTCGCTGCTGGAATGGATTGCAGAGCATCATCCCGAATACATCCACCGAATCGGAGCGCTCGCTGCGCGCGGTCAGATCGAGGTGGTCGGCGGCGGATTCTACGAACCGATCCTGATCACCATACCACCAGAAGATCAAATCGAGCAGATCCGGCTATTGAGTGATTTTATCACCAAGCATTTTGGGAAACGTCCCGGCGGTGCATGGCTCGCCGAGCGCGTGTGGGAGCCGCAATTGCCGGCCGCATTGGCAGTCGCGGGAGTGGAATACACGCTGGTGGACGACAGTCATTTCCTCATGGCTGGGCGCGAATTGCCGGAGTTGTATGGCTACTACGTCGCCGAAGAAGGCGGCCACACGATCAAGGTGATTCCGGGGCTGCAGGAGTTGCGCTACCTGCTTCCTTTTGGCGCTGTCGATGATTCCATTGCATTCTTGCGCCGCGCCGCCCAGGAGCATCCCGGCGGGATGGCCTCGATGGGCGATGATATGGAGAAATTTGGCGGGTGGCCGCACACCTGGGAGCATTGCTATCGCGACGGATGGCTCGAGAATTTCTTTGCGGCGCTGGAGGCCAATCACGATTGGCTGGAGGTCACGCTACCCGGCCAGGCACTGGCTGCGCGGTTGCCGCTTGGCCGCGTCGATCTGCCGACGGCGTCGTACACCGAGATGATGGAATGGGTTCTGCCGACCGCGGTGCGCCAGAAGTTTCATGCACTGCAGCAGGAGTTTGCGGAGCGGCCGGATGTCCGGCGATTTATGCGCGGCGGATTCTGGCGGGGATTCTTCAGTAAGTACGCGGAATCAAACCTGCTGCACAAGAAGATGCTGCGCGTTTCCAGCAAGCTTCGCCAGCACGGCCGCCGGGGCGCAAGAAAAACCGGCAAAGCAGCCGCAAAGCGCAGCAAGGCAATCACGCATCTACTGCGCGCGCAGTGCAACGATGCCTATTGGCACGGAATTTTTGGAGGGCTCTACTCGCCGCATTTGAGGACGGCGCTATGGCGCGAGCTAGTGCGGGCCGAGACGTTTGCCGACTCCCAGAGTAACGCCGCAAAACGGTATCAGGCGATGAACCGATTGGATTTCGACGCGGATGGAAATGAAGAAATTGAGATTACATCGCCTCACTTCGCGGCGCTGATCAAGCCTTCCGGCGGCGGGACCCTCGAAATGCTCGATTTCCGGCCCAGCGCCGTGACACTGATCAATTCCATGCAACGGCGCGTCGAGGCTTATCACGCCCGCCTGCGGGATGCGGCTCAGACTACAGGACGTGTGGCGTCGATTCACGACCAGATGCTTGTCAAGGAAGAAGGTCTTGAGAAGCGGCTGATATACGATCGCTGGCCGCGAAATACTTTCCGCTTGCTCCTTTTCGCGGATGGAAAAACGCATGCGGATTATGAAGCGTTGCGTCTTGACGAGAGCGCTTTGTTCGCGGGCGGGAATTACCGGGTCGAGCAGGCCACGTCACACGAGGTAAAACTAGCGCTCGAAGGGAGACTGTCCGATGTGATTGCGGGGACTGATCCCGACGATAAGCTGCGCGTGGTAAAAACACTAAAATTTAATTGGCATGAAAATGGCTTCGACGCCATCTGCCGTCTCGAACTTGCGCGGTCAGGCGCGGTATCGGGCGCAGCGGAGCCCTCAAAATCACGGCGGTTCACGGTGGGACTGGAGATGGTGCTGAATCTGCTCGCCCCGAGTGAACCGGACCGCTATTTTGAGACCGCAGCAGGGCGGCATGCGCTGGCCTGGAGCGGCGTTGTCGAATGTTCGCATGTCCGGGTTGTGGACGAATGGCAGGATGTGGCCGTCCAGATCGAAGCTCGAAACGCAAGCAATCTATGGGTTGCGCCGATCGAAACGGTTTCGGAATCCGAAGAAGGCTTTGAGCGTGTGTATCAGGGATCACAGATCCTGGGCACATGGACGGTGGACCTGAATCCTTCCGAAACATGGAGCGCGGAAGCGGTCCTGCACGTCACGCCAGCGCGGTTGCTCCCGGCAAATCGCCTCTGATAGAGTGCTTGCTGCTGATTTCTTATGACAACTGACAATCGAAAACTTGTACGAGTCGTGAAAAGTCTGCGCGGCCGTCGAATTGCCGTGGCCGGCGATTTCATGCTGGACCGCTATGTGTGGGGCGCCGCTTCGAGGATTTCACCGGAAGCCCCTGTTCCCGTGGTGGATTTTACCAATGAAAGCCAGGTGCTAGGGGGAGCGGGAAACGTGGCCGCAAATCTGGCCGCGCTCGGAGCGACGGTTTTTCCCTTTGGCGTTACCGGAGTGGACGAGCCGGGGTATGCCATTCGCGAATGCCTGGCCGCGGCGGGAATAACAACCAAAGGATTGCTGGCGGACGCCTCGCGAATCACGACCGTGAAGACGCGGATCGTCGCGCGGCAACAACAGATTGTGCGCGTGGATCGGGAACGCCGCGAGCCGCTCGCCCGCAAGCTGGAAGAAAGTTTGATTCGCCGAATCAAAGCGGCGCTGGGAAACCTGGACGCGCTGGTGATCTCGGATTACGACAAAGGAGTAGTGACCGACCCGCTGGCGGACCGGGTGCTGACCGAATGCCACCGCCGGGGAGTGCCGGTGCTGGTCAAGCCGAAGACGTCGCGGCTATTTGCCTATAGGGGCGCGAGCGTGATTGTTTGCAATGCCAAGGAAGCGGGTTTCTTCGTGACTCGTTCTCTCGATGACGATGATTCTGTTGGGGAGGCGGGCCGCGCATTGCTGGCCCATTTTGGCTGCTCGGCGGTGGTGATTACGCGAGGCGCCGAAGGGCTCAACGTGTTCGAAGATACGGCGCCGCATGGCTTTCACGTGCCCGCGACCAGCCGCGAGATCAGCTACGCGCGCGTGGGTCAGGCGGGTGTCGACCACTCCATGCACGGGCGACAGGTGTTCGATGTGACCGGGGCGGGCGACACGGTGCTTTCGGTGCTGGCGCTGGCCGTCGCAGCGCGAGCCAAAATGCGCGAAGCCGCCACTCTCGCCAACGCCGGAGCCGGCGTCGTCGTTGGAAAGCTCGGCACCTCGACCATCACGCCCGGCGAATTGCTTGCCGCTGTCCGCGACCTTGCTTAAATTCTCCAAACTCAATCGGCCGTAGATTGGTAGAACCATGTGAATTGTCGCGCTTAGGCTGAAATGCGTAAGTAACCCGGGCTATGGCGGAGGAAAGCTCAACGACTGGTCGGATCGCTCGACCCAGATGCTTACTTCGCGGTTCTGAGCAAACTTCACGGTTTCCTGAGGCGTGGGAAACGGGACGTACCCGCTGATTTCCAGGGTGACGATCACGCCGCTGCTGCCATTGGGCAGTTGTTCGGCGCGCTCGATCCTGTAGGTTTTGATCGGACTGTAAAAACCCTTGGGACTCCAGTAACGCGTGAAATCCTGCAGAGTAAAGTCAGAGTGCGGGTGCCAGATCTGGTAGGCCTGTGGCATGTCTTCGGCCACCACGGCATTCATGAAGCGCTCGACGGTGTGCTTTTCCCGCGAGTAGCGAAGAAAAAAAAACCACACTCCCCAGGTAAGCAGCGCAACCAGCGCTACTGCGCTGATCACGTAGCGCAATGCCCTTGATTTTGGTTCTTCGACGCCGGGATCAAGTATGCCCACAAACGCACCTCTCTTGGCCATCTTATATCTGCCTCTTGAAAAATGCGACAGACAGGCCGACCAGAAGAAATGAAAAACCCAGCAGAACGAAAACATCCGTGTAAATGCCTTCGAACCCCGTATTCTTCAGTAGCAACGCCTTCAGCGCGTGGACGGCGTAAGTGAACGGATCAATGTAGGAAATCCATCGAAGCCAGGGCGGAAACCCCTCTACCGGATAAATGGCTCCCGATGGGAAGTACAGCAGAGTATTGAGCACTCCGAACATGGCGCGCGGCACCAGAGGGTCGCTAACGCGGACCATCAGCAGAAACATGAAGCTGATCATGGCCACCGACGTAGTTCCAAGAACAATTCCCAGATAGAGGAGCCGCACCGGGTCCCACAAACGATCGATGCCCGCGATCAGCCCGCCGATGATGGTGATGGTGGTACCGGCCATGAGCCCCTTAATTGCGCCGGAGAAAATCAGGCCCAGAATCAGCTCCGATTTCTTAATCGGAGTCACCAGATAACCCTCGTGGAGTCCCCGTGACTTGTCGTCGATGAAGGTGATGCCGCCGCCGATCATGGCCACGATGAAGATGGACATGGCAATCGAGCCCGAGAGCAGGTACTTGATGTATTCGATGTAAGGGTAGAGTTCGACGACCTGCAGATCGATCAACGGGTTGAGGCGCGGAGTGGGCACGCTTAAGCGCTGCCCCGGCTGGAATGGATTTAATCCCTGATTGAGGTCCTGGACCAGCGACTGCATCCGGATGAGGACCTCACTGGTCACAAAGTTGTCGGTGTTGTCCTCGATAAACGCGATCCGCGGGCGGTTTCCCTGCTCCACGCGGCGTGAGTATTCGGGAGGAATGTACACCACGGCGCGAACAAATCCGGTGCGCAGATCGACCACGGCATCGGAGAGCGACGAGTAGTCCTGGATTTCCAGTGTGCGAGGTCCCGCCATGACGGCGTCGAACCGCTGCCGGATATCACGCGACGCGGTGGAGTGGTCCTGATCGACCACGGCGACCTTGATGCCCTTGATCTTCCCGCCAAAGGCGTAGCCCAGCACGATGAGCTGCATGAGCGGAAAGATCATCGAGCTCATCATCAGCGCGGGGCTGCGGAAGAATTTCCGCATGTCGCGCTCGATAATCGCCGAGATACGCTGGAGTTTCATGCTTTCGGTGGCGTCCTTTACTTGTACAAATGGTTCGTATCGTATTTTACCGTTTCGGTCGCGGCATCGCGGAGCTGGCGGCCCGTGTAGTACAGAAACACGTCGTCAAGCGTGGTGCCTTGTACGGAAACGTGGCGCACGGCCACGCCGCGGTCGCGCGCCAGGTCCATGAGCTCTCGAACCGTGAGCGGCCCGTTGTTGGAGGCGATGTGCGTGACTCCGTCGCTAGAGGTGACGCTGGCGACCCCGGCGAGTTTTTCCAGCGTCGCATTCCAGTCCGCGGGTGGGTTGCCGAACTCCGCTTCCACGATGTCGGTTCCCGGCACGCTGTCCTTCAGTTTGATGGGAGTATCGAGCGCGACCAATTGCCCGTGATCCACGATCGCGATCCGGTCGCACAGCCGGTCGGCCTCATCCATGTAATGCGTCGTCAGCAAGATGGTAAGGCTCGCGGATTCCTTCAGTTTATTGATCATTTCCCACACGGCCGTGCGCGACACCGGGTCCAGGCCCGTGGTGGGTTCGTCGAGAAACAGAATTTTTGGCGAATGCACCAGGCCGCGCGCGATTTCCAGGCGTCTGCGCATTCCTCCGGAAAAGCTTCCGACCAGTTTGTCGGCGAACTCGGTCAAGCCCACCGATTCCAGCAGTTGCGGGATCAATTTCTGGCGCTGTGCACTGGACAAACCATACAGCTTTGCGTGGATCAACACATTTTCGCGCGCGGTGAGTTCAGGATCGGAGGTCAGCGCCTGCGGAATGACGCCTATGGCGTGGCGAACTCCGTCGGGATCGGTAATCACATCGTGCCCGGCGACTACCGCTGTGCCCGAGGTGGGAGGCGTCAGCGTGGTCATCATGCGGATCAGCGTGGTCTTGCCGGCGCCGTTTGGCCCGAGCAAGCCGAAGATTTCGCCGGTATGGACCGCAAAGCTGACGTCCTTTACGGCCACGAAATCCCCAAAGCGTTTTACCAGCTTGAGGACTTCAATCGCATTTGTTTCGGTATGGTTCATCGCGGCCGCAATTCCTTGCTCGCAATCATTGCGCTGTGGAGCCGGTGGGGTGCACCGCCGATATCAGCCGCTGCCACCAGCTTTGCGTGGAAGGAGCAGGGGGCAGCAGCACCGTGGCCGTCATGCCCGAGATCAGCTTGCGTCCGGAATTGGGTATGGCCACTTTGATGGAAAATGTTTTGATGTCGCGCTTGGTGCGGCTGACATCGCGCTGCGTGGCAAAATTGTTTTCAACGCCCTTGAAGAATACGCTGCCCTCCAGCGTGTTCCCCGAGGGAAGTCGAATCGTCAGGTGTTGGCCAAGCGCCACCAGATCGATGTAGCTTTCCTCCACATCGGCCTGCACCCAAAGATGGTCCACGTCCAGAATGGTCACGATCGGTTCGCCGCCCTGCAGCACTTCGCCCTGACGGGCTGCGCGCACCGAGACGACGCCGTCGAGCGGCGAATAAATCTTCATGTATCCGAGCCGCACGTCGGCCGTGGTTTTATCCGCGCGCGCCTGCTGAAGCTGCGCGCGTGTCGCCGCCAGATCGCTTCGTTGCACATCAAGCTGCTTGCGGTTGGCGTGCGCCACGGCGACTTGGGCTTCTGCCGCCTTCACCTGGTCTTCGAGGGATTTGACGGCCGCGCCGGAAGCCTGCACGCTGGCATAGGCCAAATCGCGGTCCTGCGCCGAAGCCACTCCGCCGTCGAACAGGCCCTGCTGGCGCTTGTAGGTTTGTTGGTCGCGCCACAGATTTGCCTGGGCCTGCACGAGTTGGGAACGCGTTGCCGTTAAAGTGGATTCCGCCTGGCGCAGGGAAGCGCTGGTCTGTTCGTCAGTCCAGCTTCGCGTGTCCCGCGCGGAATTGACCCTGGCTTCCAGCGTGTGGATATTGGCCTCGGCGGAATCCCGCGCGGCAACCAATTCGGCGGGATCCAGCTCGGCAATCAAATCTCCCTTGTGAACTTCGGAACCCTCATCTACAGCGAGATGAATCATGCGCCCAGCGACCTGAGGGCTGACGATGACGTCGTTGCCGGTGACGATGCCGGTTAGGGGAATGGCGTTTCCGCGCGGCGTGGTCGTCAGATAGGTCACCAGAGCCACAACAAATAAGGCGCCGAAGAACGTGAAGAATTTCGAAATCTTCATGGGGTTCCCGCCTGGGACAGAAACAGCCCGTGCTCAAGAAAATCCTGGACGGCCTGGCGGCGCTTGGCCACTTCCCGCGGCCGCAATGGGTCATGTCCCAGGATGCGGCGCAGCACAGGAGCGGCCGCAAAGTAAAACACCATGATGGAAATGACAGTCATCGCCGTGTTCCGCGCGTCCACGCGCCGAAATTCGCCGGTGGCGACGCCTTCTTCAATGGTGCGCACCAGACGGAGGTGCAGCGGCCCGTAATATTCCGAAACGATCCAATCCAAATTGGGTCCGCGGGACATCATTTCCCGTTGCACGAGCCGCGGATAATTCGGGTGCCGCACCACGAAGTCGAAAAAGTTGTCGATGACGGCGGCGAGGCGCTTGCCGGGAGGCAACATTGCGACGCCGCGCTCTTCCACCCCCGCGCGCAGCTGCGAAAGTAACGCTTCCAGAACGAAGCGGTGCAGGGCTTCCTTGCTGCGAAAATAGTAGTAGAGCAGCGCCTTATTCACTTTGGCCGCGCGCGCAATTTCATCCATGCGCGCTCCGGCCAGCCCCTGGTCGGCAAAAATCTGTTCGGCGGTAGTCACGATGCGGCGCGCGGTCGATAGATCACGAGCCTTCAGCAAACTGCGCGGCGCGGTTGTGCGCAGTCTGTGCAGCTCCCAACCGGCAGATGCGGAACTTCGTGTTTGCGCGGAAGCTTTCATAGTCTAACTAACTGGTTAGTTTAAGTCACCCGCGAGGGTTAGTCAAGAAACCAAAGTCTGCCCGCCCAAAAACGGGGCGGCCTCTACAAAAGCAACATTGACCAATCCACTATGGTTTTGTAGCGGCTGTTCCGTCCCGCGCAATTCAGGACGGAACAGGCACTTCCCGATGAGCGCAGAGTGAATTGTTCCGGGCGCCACGCAAATGTCCGGCATCGGAAATCCAGCAAGAACTAAAGAAGCGATTCGCATTATACTTGTGTCCCCAAGGCGTTTGGAAGCATCTGATAACAGGGTTGGGTTACTATATTCGGAACATTTGACGGTAAAAAGTCGTAGGAAAGGAAAAGGATGCTCCGTTTTAGAAAAGCCATCGTGTTGCTGGGCGCGACGACCTTTTTCTTCGCCGGCTGCGCGAAGAAGGATCCCCCGGCATTCGAACGCCCGCCGGCTCCCGTAATGGTTGCTGCCGCGGTGGTACGGGATGTGCCTTTATATCTCGACGAGGTGGGCCGGTGCGTCGCTCGAGAAGTGGTTTCGGTCCAACCGGAAGTCTCCGGGCGAATCACGGAGATCCATTTCATTGACGGCGCTGATTTGAAGAAGGGTGACGCCCTTTTTACGATTGATCCGCGGCCTTTCCAGGCGCAGCTGAATCTGGCCGAGGCCAACCTGGCGCAGGCGAAAGCAGCACTGGACCTGGCGAAAATTCAGTTTACCCGCGTGGCCGACCTGGTGGATTCGAAAGCGATTGCACGGCAGGACTATGACACTCGGAAAAACGCCGTCGATGTGGCCGGGGCGCAGGTAAAGCAATACGAAGCCGCCGTCGAATCCGCGCACCTGAATCTGGAGTACACCTCAATCCGCTCGCCCATCGATGGCCGCGCGGGGCGCCGGTTGGTGGATGTAGGGAACGTGGTGACCGCAAACACGACTTCGCTGCTTACCATCGAGAGGTTAGATCCGATCTATGCCGATTTCACCGTTAGCGAAAATGATCTGTCGGACGTGCAGCGCTATACCGCCAAGGGAACATCAAGGGTAGAGGTGCGTTTGCCGGACGAGCCGGACAAACCGGTGATTGGAGCGCTCACCTTTCTGGATACCTCCGTGCAAGCGACCAGCGGAACGGTGATGCTTCGCGCCACGGTCCCCAACGGCAGCCACCACCTATGGCCCGGGCAGTTCGTGAACGTCCGCCTGGTACTCACCACGCTTTCCAAGGCCGTGCTGGCGCCGGCGGTAGCGGCGCAAACCTCGGCGAACGGTCCATTCGTTTATGTCGTTAAAGAGGACTCCACCGCCGAAGCCAGGCCCGTGAAGCTCGGACAGCGGCAAGGGGAATTGGTGGTCATCGAGCAGGGGCTTAAACCAGGGGAACGCGTGGTCACCAACGGTCAGCTTGCGGTCACCCCTGGCGGCAAGGTCCAGGTTTTAAGCGCGCCCGCCAACGCTCCCGTGTCGAATTCGGCGGGCCAAACATGAGTCTCTCGGAACCATTCATTCGCCGCCCGGTCATGACCGCGGTCTTAACCGTGGCCGTAATCGTTTTCGGCGTGCTCAGTTATACGCGCCTTCCAGTGAACGATTTGCCCGTGGTGGACTACCCCGTGATTTCGGTCCAGGCGAGCTATCCGGGAGCCAGCCCGGACACAATGGCGAGCAACATCGCCACGCCGCTTGAGCGGCAGTTCATGCAGATCAACGGACTCGAGCTGGTGACCTCGCAGAGCACGCAGGGACATGTAGGATTCACGCTTCAGTTCGCTCTAGATAAAAGCATCGACGCGGCCGCCACCGACGTGCAGACCGCCATCTCCCAAGCATCGGGCAGTCTTCCAGTGGACCTGCCCTCGCCGCCGACCTACTCCAAGACGAACCCCAACGACCAGCCAATTCTGTACATCGCGCTGACCAGCGATTCGGTTACCCCGGGGCAGCTCTACGATTACGGGAGCACCCAGGTCGGCCAGAGAATCAGCATTCTGCCGGGGGTGAGCAGCGTACTTGTGTTCGGCACCAAGTCCGCGATCCGCATTAAGGTCGATCCTTCGAAAATGTGGGCTCGCGGCATTTCGATCGATGATTTGGCCACCGCAGTCAAGAACGGAACCAGTTACACCGGCGCGGGGCAATTCGACAGTGCGTCGGGGACGGCATTGCTTCGCCCCAACGGGCAACTCGATAACGCCCAGTCCTACGGCAATCTGATTGTCAGCAGCACTAACGGCGCTCCCGTGTATCTGCGCGATGTTGCCGACGTGCAGGACTCTCTACAGGACGAACGCATCAAGATGAGGTTTTGGGTGCGCGGATATCCCGAGCCATCCGCCACTGTGGTCGTCGCGGTAAATCGTCAGGCCGGCTCCAATGCCGTGGAGGTGGCCAAAAGCGTTCGGGATCTGCTGCCGCTGATCAGCGCCGAGCTTCCGGGGTCGGTGCGCATCACTACGATCTATGATCGTTCTCAGAGTATTGTTCACTCGGTTGCCGACGTGCAAGCGACTCTCCTGATCGCTTTTGTCCTGGTCGTCGCCGTGATCTTTTTATTTCTAGGAAGAGCCACCGACACACTGATCCCAACCGTGGCTCTGCCGATGTCGCTCCTGCTTACGTTCATGGTAATGCGGCTGCTCGGATATAGCCTGGACAACCTCTCCCTGATGGCCCTGACGCTCGCCGTGGGGTTCCTGGTCGATGACGCCATCGTGTTTTTGGAGAACACCGTGCGCCACATGGAGAAGGGCGAAAGTGCGCTGGTGGCCACTCTAAGTAGCGCGAAGGAAATCAGCTTTACCATACTTTCCATGACCATCTCGCTCGCGGCAGTGTTTTTTCCGCTGGTTTTCATGTCCGGGCTGGTTGGCCGCATCTTCCGCGAATTCGCCGTGACCATCGTGGTTGCCGTCATCGCTTCCGGGTTGGTGTCGCTGACGCTCACTCCGCTGATGTGCGCGAGGTTGCTGAAGCAAAGGGGGCAGGGCGCGAAGCAAAATTGGATCGAACGAGCGTCGAGCGGAATCGAGAAACGCGTGCTGGCCGTTTATGGCGCATCGCTGTGGTGGTTTCTCCGCCATCGTTGGGTCTCCGCTCTAACATGGGCCGCATGCATGGCCGGCACAGTTTTACTTTTTATTGCCGTTCCCAAGGCCTTTCTGCCTGTCGGAGACAGCAGCTTTATTTGGGGCGTGATGATCGGGCGGGAAGGCTCGTCCCCCACGCAGATGCAAGCTCTCCAGAATCAGGCTGCCGGCATAATCCGGCAGGACCCCAGCGTCGGAGCAACTTTCACGATGACGGGCAATGGCGCGTTCCTGGGGTCCAATCAAGGGCTCCTGCTCCTATTCCTGAAACCACCACAGGCACGTCCGCCCATTCAAGGCATCGCAGGGAGGTTGATGGGGAGTCTCGGCAGCATTCCCGGTGTTTTCGCGTTCCTGCGGCCCATGCCAGTCTTGAACATCAGCACGGGAGCGACCAACCAGAACCAAGGGCAGTATGCCTACTCGCTTTCCGGCGTGAATTCGCAGCAAGTGTATGACGTGGCGCAGAAGCTCATGGCCAGGCTGGTGCAATACCCGGGATTTGCAACGGTTTCTTCGGACTTCTTCCACAATACGCCCAACCTGGAGATTAACATCCGGCGTGACCAGGCTCGCACCTATGGTGTTTCCGAGACTCGCATCCTGACGCTTCTTCGGAATGCGTATTCGCAAAATTACCTCTACCTGATCAAAAAGCCCGAGGACCAATATCAGGTCATTCTGGAAGTCAAAGACACCGATCGCTCCAAGGCCGACGACCTCTCGCTGCTCTACATTAAGTCGGACGACGGGAAAAACATGGTGCCATTGAACGCGCTGGTTTCATGGAATACCTCGGTGGGCGCGCAGACTGTAAATCACTTGAACCAATTCACGAGCGTCACGATTTTCTTCAACTTGAAACCCGGAGTGGCGATCGGAGAGGCCACGGCCTTCATCAGCAAGGCTGAGTCGGAGATTGTGCCGCCCTCGATTCGCGCCAGCCTGCAAGGCGAAGCTCTCACTTTCCGCAACACGGTTCGCGATCTGACCGTCTTGATGGTGCTGGCCGTTTTTATCATGTACGTGATCTTGGCCATACTGTACGAAAGTTACGTGCACCCCTTGACGGTCCTCTCGACGCTTCCCACCGCTCTGGTGGGCGGACTGCTGACGTTGTATTTGTTTGGAGAACAGGCGTCGCTTTACGCTTTCGTCGGCATGTTCATGCTGATGGGAATCGTGAAGAAGAACGGAATTATGATCGTGGATTTCGCCCGCCAGCGCGTGGACGCCGGTGAGACCGCGGAACAATCCATCCATGACGCGAGCATGGACCGCTTCCGCCCGATCATTATGACCACGCTTGCGGCAGTCTTCGGCGCCGTCCCCATCGCCGCGGGTTACGGAGCCGATGGCGCTTCCCGGCGTCCGCTCGGCATGGTCATCGTAGGCGGCCTGGTGGTGTCTCAGTTCATCACACTGTACGTTACGCCGGTCATTTATCTTTACCTCGAGCAATTCCAGGAAAAGGTTTTGAACCGCACGTCCTTCTTCCACTCGGGGCATTCGCAAATCCCGTCCGCAGCCGATTCCGTTGCCGCACAGGATGGAGACTAACGCCGGATGAGAAAACGCTTCGGCAACCTTCGAGTTATGGCGCTGGTCCTTCCTGCCGTTTTGTGCATCCTTGCGGTTACCGGTTGCGCGGTGGGCCCGAGCTACACCAAGCCGAGCGTGGACGTCCCTGGCGCGTTCCGCGGACTAACTGAAGCGGAAGCGGCTAAGGCCTCCCCTGACTCGCTGGGCGGCCAAAAGTGGGAGACAGTTTTTCAGGATCAGCAATTGCAACAATTGATTCGCACCGCGCTCCGGCAGAATTACGACGTGCGCATCGCGGCCTCTCGCGTTCTGCAAGCCCAGGCGCAAGTAGGAATCATGCGCGCAGATCAATTTCCAACGGTGAATGTTGCCGGCAGCGGCAGCAGCCTGCGAAATCCCGCGATCGGGCCCATCCCGTCGTACACATACACCTCAGGCCGCGTGACCGCATCCGCTGCCTGGGATCTCGACTTCTGGGGCAAGTATCGCCGCACTAACGAAGCGGCCAGGGCGGAACTGCTAGCGAGCGAATGGGGGCAGCGAGAGGTGAATGCCACTCTGGTAGCGAATGTGGCCGGCGCTTATTTTCAACTTCGTGAGCTGGACCTGGAGCTGGATATCTCCAAGAACGCGCTCGCCTCCCGAAAAGAATCGCTGGACCTGACGCAGACCCTCGAAGAACACGGAATCAATTCAATACTCGATGTTCGCCAGGCGGAGCAATTGGTCTATACGGCCGCCGCGGAAATTGCGGATTTGGAAAGACGCATTGCCCAGCAGGAAGATCTGCTCAGCATCTTGCTGGGAAATAATCCAGGAAGTGTTTCGCGTGGAATGGATTTGACCGAACAGCCACACGCCCCGGTAGTTCCGGCCGGGCTTCCGTCTTCGCTCCTGG
>JBGOVX010000099.1:0-13104 GCA_041478355.1 Terriglobia bacterium
GGAATCTCTGTTGATTTATTTTCCACCAGGTACTGAGATGGTTCACTTCCCTGGGTTGACTCGTACCAGCCTATGTATTCAGCCGGCCGTAACGTGAGTTCATCACGTTGGGTTTCCCCATTCGGACATCCCCGGATCAAAGCCTGCTTGCGGCTCCCCGAGGCTTTTCGCAGCTTGCCACGTCCTTCATCGTCTTCTGGCGCCAAGGCATCCACCGTACGCCCTTAGTAGCTTAACCATAAAACTTACCCAACACGTCGCCCTCTCCCATCTTGAAATTAGAAAAACAAACTAAATTCAGGAAGACAAAAAGCGCATGTCGAGCAAGCTCGCCTTTCCACAATTGCTCTGCTCGAGCAAAATTTGCAGATTATGTATCACGCCTCGCATTCGTGCGAATGCCAGACGCAATACACAATGCCAGCCTATTCAGTTGTCAAAGATCTTTGCGTCCGACCCGATCGGACCGTCCCGCTCCCGGCGGAACGTTCGCTCGCCTTTCTTTCAAAAGGATGCGAAGCAATAAAAAACCCGGCGTCGAGCGCCGGGCCAAGCCGTCCGTAGCATACCCGGACGGGTTCGCGCGATGCTCGACTATTTGCTATCCTGAGTTCGTAATCGACCTTTCTTCAGGCAGGTCTTCGAAACTCTGAACGCCCCTGACACCACGTGCTATTCGTCAGACGAATAGAAAGTATAGCAGAATCCTTTTATTCGTCAAGCGGTGGTTTTACATTTCCACGACTAAGCTGTGAATTTCCCCGGCTACTTCTTGGCGATTACACCGCAGGCGATTCGGTCGCCGGCATTGCCGGCCGGATCGCTCTTCATGTCGTCCGCCTTGGCATGGATGACCAGCGCGGTTCCGCCATTGCTGAAGACCGAGTGGCTATCCTCCCCCATGGTGACTCCCGGCGCAACCACCGTGCTCTTGGCCTTGCCGTTCGCTGCCACGGTAAAATTCGGCATGTCGCCCGCGTGCGGCCCCTCCGGATTTTGCAGGCCATGATGCTTGGCGTCTGGATTCAAATGCGGACCAGCGCTTGTAAATGCAGGGCCCTCGCATTTCGCCACGGTGTGCACGTGGATGGCGTGCTCGCCGGGGGTAAGATTCATCAGGTTGAGGCGAATTTTCACGCCCTTGGGCGCCGGCGACAGTTCCGCGGTGCCGACGCTCTGCCCTTTCGCGTCGCTCAGCGCGACCTTCACCGAAGCCTGCTTTGCGGCCACAGAAAACGCCAATGAAATGACCAGTGAACCTGCAACTGCAACAATGTTTTGTATGCGCATTTCGGCAGTATACCAAAATTCCAGTGCCAAAATCACATCCTAAATAGAATTAGCATTCCTGGGCTATTTTAGCGGGGCACCCCGGCTCGAAATTCCGGTCCGGCTTGGTGCGCGGGGGGGCGGTGGCTGCATATCCGGAACGACAAGCGAGGCACACAATTTCGCTTGACTCACCCTAGAATTCGGGTGTAACTTTTCCCCCAGCAAAATCTGGGTGTGGTAAAGCATTAAGGGGTTTCAAGTAACAACAAACTTTATAGATAGTGGCTCTTTAAGCTCTGATTTTGCCTTAGCAATTGTGGCCGTTTTCGTATTGCCATAATTATAAGTTGCTGCAGATATTGCTCTGATTCAATGCTGCCGACTCATTTGATGATAATTCGCACAACGAAGTCTGGCGGCAACCGTGGGCTCGGGAAAGCATGGGGGGACCCCAAAATGTTTTTTGGCGTCCTGCTTGGGGTTTAAGGAATTAATTCGATCGTGATGAGGAGAACACAGATGAGAACTAGTCTGACAGGCAGTAATAGAAAGTGGCTATGTTTTGTGGCCGCAATTGCGTTGCTATTGGGTATGGGAGCATCGACGCGGCTCGCCGCTCAGGTGGTTGGCGCGACGCTCTCCGGCACCGTCACTGACGCATCCGGCGGTGCGGTTCCCAACGCCGCGGTCTCCATTAAGAACAATGCGACCGGCGATACACGAGATGTTACTACGAATTCCGATGGACTTTATACCGCGCCAAACCTCCAGCCAGGCGTTTATACCGTCACCACCACAGCCGCTGGATTTTCCAAGCTGGTGCAGTCGGGCGTCACACTGACAGTCGGAGGGGCACAATCCTTGAACCTGACCATGCAGGTCGGGCAGGCCACACAAACCGTTGAAGTCACTGCCGAGGCCCCGACCGTGAATTTGTCCAACGCCGAAATCGGCGGCATCACTAATGAAAAGACGATCGAGGAACTGCCTCTCAACGGCCGCTCCTGGAGCGACTTGGCCAACCTTCAAGCTGGCGTGTATCAGCTGCATACCCAGCCCGGCATCGAAACTCGCGACAGATTTACCCGCGGGTACGGAGTCCAACTATCAATTTCTGGCGGCCGCCCTCAGCAGAATAACTATCGCGTGGACGGAATCAGCATCAACGATCCCGGAAACGGCGGGCCAGGCAACGTGTTTGGCGCCAATGCTGGCGTCGATGCCATTGCGGAATTCTCTGTCTTGACCACCAACTATTCGACCGAATATGGCCGGGCATCGGGCGGAATCATCAACGCCACCACCAAGTCCGGCACCAACACGTTCCATGGGAGCGCGTACGAATTTTTGCGCAGCAGCTGGCTGGATTCCAAGAATTTCTATGACGATCCTACTTCGAAAATTCCGAACTTCAGGCGGAACCAGTTCGGCGCCTCGGCGGGAGGGCCGATCATCAAGGGGAAGACGTTTGTGTTTGGCGACTACGAAGGGTTGCGCCAAGCTAAAGGTCTAAGCGCCAGCAGCATCATTCCTTCGGTGGCTGCTGCTGCTACTGCGAACGCCGCGGTGAAAAAGTATCTGGATGCCTTCTTCCCCATCGGTGGCTCCCTGGGCGGCAAGACGATTTGCACCATCGTGGTGAGCGGGACTAACACGGATCATTGCGTGTTTGGAGCGAATGAAAAGGCCTCGGAGAATTACTATATCATCCGAGCCGATCACAATATCTCGGACAAGGACCGCCTCAGCGGCACTTTCTTCCGAGACAAATCCACTATCGGCAGGCCCGATGAATACAACAACAAAATCACTAATACTGCGACCAGCAGCACCTTCGCCACCGTTGCAGAGACCCACTCCTTCAGCGCGAATGTGATCAATTCCGCGCGCTTCGGTTATAGCCGGGTTTTCCAGGGGGGGCCAGCCGGTGCCACGGCCATCAATCCGAATACTGCGGACACGGCGTTCGGTGCTATCCCTGGGTACGATGCTCCCGCGGTCTTCATAAATAACAACACTTCCATCTTTACCGGAGGGCTGACCTCGTTCAACCCCCAAACGAACCACTGGAACTCGTTCCAATTTTATGACGATGCCTTTTGGACCAAGGGGAAGCATGCCCTTAAATTCGGCTTCAATGTGGAGCGAGATCAAAATAATATATTTAGAAGCCCGCGTCCCGGAGGTTCATTTCAATATGGGACGATGGACGCCTTTTTGAATAACCAAGCGTCAAAACTTGTTACCGACCTCCCTGGCGCCATTAGACCCGTGGAGCCACGGGCGACGATCTTTGGCGGATATATCCAGGACGACTTCCGCCTCCGTCCGAACCTCACCATCAACCTGGGATTGCGCTATGAGCCGATGCAGATCGCGCACGATCCCCAGGGAAGAAATGCCACTATACTCTCCATATACGACACAACTGGTTCACAACTCCCCTCTTGCGGGAAGGCACAGTACGATTCAAAAGGTACCCTCATCTGCAATTCCCAGATCGATGGCCTGTTCCGCAACAACACCAGGAAGAACTTCGAACCTCGCGTCGGATTCGCCTGGGACCCCAAGGGCAATGGGAAGATGTCGATCCGCGGAGGCTTTGGGTTCTACGACCAACTGCCTCTGCTCGCCTTTATGGGAAGCACTTCCAACAACAATACCGCCCCTTTTCTGCAATCGGGCGGCGGCAATTTGGTTGCGAGTTCGTTCGGTAAGCTTGGCGACTTTGGAGCCTGCGTCCTCCCTGCCCAGGTGGGAGATTCCGCGTTTTGTCAGGCAGCGGGCGGCGCCAGTTCTCGCGTAGCCTTTATCGAGCAAACCCCGAAACGCGCCTATGTGATGCAGTATAACCTCAACATTCAACGTGAAATCGCGCCCAACCTCACAGCCTTGATCGGTTATGTAGGCTCACGCGGAGTTCACGGCCCCACACAGTCGGATGATCCCAACACCGTTTTCCCGGTAAAAAACCTCAATGGGACATACCTCTGGCCGTGTGACAATATCCAGCCGAACGTTGGCGGGGGCATTAACAATATTCTTCCTGCTGGCGGAAACATTAACCAGTGCCCGGCAGTAAACCCCGTAAAGATAACAAATCCGTCCTATCCGACTCTCAATGCGACTTTTGGTCGCATGCCCTCTACTTTTTTCAGGAATTCGTCCGTCTATCACGGTTTACAGGCGCAGCTGACCAAACAGATGAGCCATGGCTTGCAGGCCACGGTGTCTTTCACCTATCAGAAGTCCATAGACACGGCTTCCGGAGCGGTAATTTCAGACTCGGTTATTACCGCAATATCCACTCTGGATTGGTTCGACCCCAATCTGACGCGCGCCGTCTCTGACTTCAACACTTCCAAGGTTTTCTCCGCGAATTATCTCTGGAACGTGCCCACGCCCAAGTCCTGGTCGGGGTTTGCCGGATCGGCCCTTGGCGGCTGGCAGTTGAGCGGCATCTTTTCAGCCTCCACCGGCGAGCCCATGACGCCAATTATGACTGGCGCAAATGGTGGAGATCCTCGCGGCCTGAACAACTCCGATCCATTTGCCTACCCGGACCGTCTTGCATCATGCGGGAATTCGCTCACTAACCCGGGGAAGAACAACAATTACATCAAGCTGCAATGCTTCCAAATTCCGGCCGTGGTCACGGTTGGCGGCATTAACTATATTCCCCGTGGCAATTCGGGCCGCAATATTCTCACCGGACCTGGATTGATGAATTTTGACTTTTCGCTGGTCAAAAACACCAAGGTTACACGAATCTCGGAAACCTTCAATGTCCAACTCAAATGGGAGGTCTTCAATCTCTTCAACCGTGCCAATTTCAATCCACCGGTTACCAATGAAACCATCTTCGATGCCTCCGCGCTACCCGCTGGACAAGTTGCCGTCCCTGGCCCGACGGGGCCATGTCCAGGCGGACCGAGCGCCAGCGGATGTAACGGAAACGCCGGTGCACTCGATGGCGGTGATGGCACGGCAAGCGATTCCAGGCAGATGCAGCTTTCGCTGAAAATCTCCTGGTAAGTTTCGTTACAACCGATTAACCCAACGAGGCGGCCCCTCTCTTGTCCCAAAGGACAAGAGAGGGGCCGCCTCAAACATTTTCAGGCCTGCTGTGAATCCGCAACCCGCCGCTTTCCCGCCCTCCTTGAACGCCTGTACTGCAGCAAATGCCAACCGCGTAATAGCATTCTTTTTTCAAGAAACTCCAATGCGTCGGCCCATTGCTTTCCGCGTGCGCGTGTTGCTGCCTGCAAAACCCAATGTTAGGATGGCTGCATCCATGGCTGAGCAAACTCGTACTTGCCCGCGCGTCGGGGTTCCATGGCGCGCCGCCACCGAAGAAGCGGTGAACCAGCGCGAAAAAATCGGCAACTATATTCGCGCCGTGGAGCAGGCAGGCGGCGAGGCGGTGCTGGTATCGCTCGCAATGCCGTCCGATGAACTGAAGCGCCAGGCGGAAGAATTGGATGCCGTGCTGCTAACCGGAAGCCCTGCCGACGTGGATCCGGCGCACTTCCGCGCCAGGCGCCACCGGGCCACCGCCGATTCCGACGCGGCTCGCGAACGCACCGATTTCGCGCTGCTCGAACATGCCCTGGGTGCGGGCAAGCCGGTGCTTGCGATCTGCTATGGCATTCAATCGCTCAACGTTTTTCTCGGCGGCAGCCTCATTCAAGACATCCCGAGCGAGCTTGGATCAAAGATTTGCCACAGCCCCGAAAAGGATGGGCTCCTCAATGAGACCGCACCAGTTGACTCGATTCATGGCGCGTGTTTCGATCCGGGCCGGGTCCTGAATCTTTCAGGCGCTACGCAGGCGGAGGTCAACTCATCGCATCATCAATCGGTGCTTGAGCCGGGCCGCGGCCTGCGCATTACCGCGCATGCGCCCGACGGCGTGGTGGAAGCCGTGGAATGGACCGGGGACTCAAACTGGGTTGTGGGCGTACAATGGCATCCCGAGCGGATGCCTGACGATGCGCTGGCGCGCGCGCTGTTCCGCGATCTGATCTCTGCCGCGCGTCAGACGCAGGCGGCAAAGTAAATGACGTTGCAGATTTTTTCCAGGAATGTTTCGGCGCCCCTTTTCCTGGGTTTCCGTCTGGCAACCTTTATCATATGCAAGGCCCTCAATGTATATGGAGGCGCAATTCTGTGCGGCTGATGATTCGAACGACGGCGTGTCTTGTGTTGGCGTTAGGTTTGGCGGCGGCGTCTGGAACCCCTGCCCCGGCTGCGATGGCTACGACGGGGCAACAGGGGCAGGATTTGCTGCCCGAACAAAGCGCCGCCAAGGCCAAAGCCATGCTGCAGCAGGTGATTGCCGCGCTCGGCGGGCGCACTTACCTGGAGGTTCGCGATTCCGAGTGCAGCGGGCGCGCCGCGCAAATTGGCCACAATGATGAACTGCTGGGATTCACGCCGTTTCGTGACATGTGGCTGCTGCCCGACAAAAACCGCACCGAGTACATCTCCAAAGGCCAGAACTCCCTCTTCGCGGCCCTGCTGGGCATAGATGACCTGAGCATAACGCATGGCGGCACGCTCATCACAGTGTTCAATGGCGATCAGGGTTGGATGCTGGACAAGGCCGGGCTGTCCAATCAGCCGGACGATACCATCAAAAATTTCACCGAGCAGGTGAAATCGGGAATGAACAACATGCTGCGCTCGCGCATGAACGAAGCGGGCGTCGAGTTTCACTATGCCGGAAGCGATTTGCTCGATCTGAAGGAAGCGGAATGGATCGAATTTTCAGACCGCGACCATCGCGTCTTGCGCCTGGCCATCGATAAGTCCACGCACTTGCCGTTGCGCTGGGTGGTGACCACCAGGGACCCTGAAACGCGCCAGCGCTCCGAGACCGCGATCAGTTACACGCAGTACATAACCAGCGATGGCGTGAAAACCCCGCTCAGCATCTCCCGGACTCAGAATGGCCGCCAAGTGTCCCAAATCTACCTGACAAGCTGCAAATACAATTCAAATTTTTCTCCGGAGCTTTTCACCCGGGCCTCGCTCGAACAACGCCAGTCGCAAGTCACCAAGAAAGGCTACAAAGATTCCAAGGATAATAAGTAAGTCTGCTGATTTCCTGAGGGCGTCAAGAGTCTCGCCGGAACGCTATGCGCAACGCTTTGCATCTATCCGGAATCTGCATGTCCAGTATTGATGATAATTTTGGCATGCATAATTGTCTGCGCTATATCTCGTTTATTTTCAATTGTTTCTCGGCTAAATTTAGATGGATCAGGCATCACTTTGGGCACCCAATTGCTGGAATTAACCACGGGTATTGCTGACAATGCCTTCGTCTCCACTCATAGCCGAACAGCCTTCATGGCTCAATAATCCCAGGCATTGCGCGCGCCAGAGAATTGAAACTCTGGTGTACGCCGACCTCGGCCCTGACAATGGCGGTTTTCCAATTAACGTCAGTGAAAATGGAATGGCTTTTCAAGGCATTCGACCCCTGGAAAAAGACCTGGTCGTTCCTATCAAGTTCAAATTGCCGGGTATCGATAACTCCGTGAACGCTATGGCGCAAGTTGTGTGGCTCAATGACTCGGGCAAAGGGGGTGGCCTGCGGTTCATCGATTTGTCGGACGACTGCCGCCGTGTGATTAACAACTGGCTCTTTCTAAAGGCTCAGCCTGCCAGCCTCGCCGAGAGCCCTGCCGTGGCCACCACGCAGATCGAAACAAAGGAATCGAAGTCTACTCCGGCCATTCCATTGGCAGCCAGCCACGGCGAATCCCCGGCCAGGACCCAACGCAACGCGGTTGCGGCGTCGCCAAGTCCTTCTCCGGCCCCGGTTGCGGCGGCTGAAGCGGCGGCCCCAAAGGTCACCTCGAAAAGCACGACAGATGTATTGAAACCGGCCTTGTTTGGTTCGGCAGATTTGCCGCGAACTTCCGGGGCCCCATTTTTCGCGGTAGGCGAGACAAAAAAACGGGCATGGATCGGTCCATTCGCGTGGGGACTGCTTACCTCCATTGCGCTGATGGCCATTCTTGGTGTGATCGCATGGCAATTCGGTGGAGGTTTGCTCCTCCACATGATAAGCAGTAGATCAGCGCAGCCCGTCAGTGAGTCCGAACCTGCGCCGGGGCCTCCGCTTCCCCTTGTACAGAATTCTGTTATTAAGCCGGGGAATAAGCAAACAGTTATCGCATCAGCGCCGTTGATTGCACTACCAAAAGCGGGCACAGAACCTCCTCTGGTCGAGCCCGCAGGGCCAAAGTTAACGGCCCATGCCGCACCCCAGGCGAAGGCGGTAACACCGCTGAAAATCAATCCACCCAACACATTACTACAACGATTAGCAGCGACTCCCAAGGCCATGGCGCCCCGCCCGGTCGCGCCTGCTCAACCAGCCGATTTCGCACCTCCCACATTCACGATCCAAACAAATCCAGAGTTGGCTCCACAGTTATCTGTGACTTTGCCGGTGGCGCCCGTGCAGCCGGCAGGCAATGCTGCTCAACCAAGCGCGAAAATCGATGCCCCTCTGCTCGTCACGCGAAGGGATCCAGTCTATCCGCCGATGGCAAAGATGGCTCGCATTTCAGGGTCTGTAGAATTACATTTTACGGTCAGCGCGGAGGGCGCTGTGCGCGACGTAACGGTCGTAAAGGGAAATCATATGCTGGCGGTCGCCGCAATCGAAGCTGTGCAGGCGTGGCGCTACCGGCCCGCCCGGCGCGATGGGGTCCCGGTCGCCACGGAAGTTACCACTAGCTTTGTTTTCAGACCGAACTGAACAAGCTTCTTATTGCAACAGGCCGAATTTTTCCCAGCTAGGCCTTAAATTCCTTCACTCCACATACAAGTAGCGGCAATTCAGCTAACAGAAGCGCTCACTTCACGTTCTTGCGGATCCAGTCATCGATAAATTTAATGACCTCATCACTATTCTTGTCGAGGAACATCTCATGCATATTCCCGTGTATGCCTACATCTTCCATGCGGATGAAGTCGTCCTTCACACCAGCCTGATTAAGCCACTTGGGGATGCAGGCATCAAAAACGCGATGATAGGTGCCTTCGGCGGATATCGAGAGGACACGAATGTTTTCCATGCTTACCAGCTTGTGGACCGGCGCCTGCTGGAGATAACACGGAACCTCATCGGGACGTTCTGACTTCTCTTCGAGGTAGATTTTCAGATCCGAGGGATCATTGACCGGCGGGTCATAGTGCATCGGCATATTCGTAATGCCCCACGCGTTTCCAATCTTGCCCGTATACGCCACCTTGGCGGTATCCACGATTCCGATCTGCGGGCCGCCCGGTTCGATCGCCACCATGCCTGCCACCAACTTGGGGCGCTGGTCGGCAACATTAAATCCGATTCCGCCTCCCTGCGAATGGGTGATCAATATGACCGGAGTCCCGATCTGATCCAGCAGCGCGACCCCCGCCGGCACCGCCAACTCGGCTTGGCCCGACACAAACTGCGCCTGGCCTTTGATAAAGTCATCGAAGACGGGATCGCCCATCATTCCCTTTTTCGGTGAGTCGCTTGGCCACTGCGTGTACTTGCTCATGCGCGGAAAATTTCCGCCGGACGGCACCGGGGCCGTCCATATCTGCTCCAAATCAAGCGCCGTGCGGATTCCCAGTTTGCCGTCCACGTCGGGAACGTAGGGCGATCGCCCGCGCGCGGGATAGTCCACCATATAAACGACATAACCCTGGTTAATTAAGTAGTACGCCCAACCCGGCCGGCCGTCCGGCGTCTGCCTCCAGACGGTGCCGGTCTGCCCGTTCCCGTGGAAAAACACGACCGGATATCGCTGCCGAATCTGTTTCGGCACCCAGACTTCAACATACATGGCGCCATGCATGACTTCCTTACCCGGCGCTCCAACATACTGGCCACCGGCATAGAAGAAACCTTCGCGCGCAAGGTTGTCGGTCGAAATCGTCGGAATGGATGGAGGCGGCGCCGCCGATCCCTTTGGCTTGTCCTCGCGCGCTCGGAGTTGAATGCCGGCCAGCACTACTATGACCAAAGCTGCGACGAACGCAGCGAGGCGCGCCGTTACCATTCGAAGATTCATGTTTTCTTCCTCTCCAGATTTAGTGAAGTGATTTAATACAACGCGATTCCTGCACTGTCAATCACTTACTCCCTGTGGAAAAGAAAAACGTGAAGTTCGGCGAGAGAATCGAGGCACGAGCCGGCGCCGGGTTCAATCTGCTCAGTTCGATTTGGGTACACTATTGCCTCAGGCGCCACACACTATGAAAAAAATACAAAAGTTTTACAGTCACAATCTGCCTGGCATGAGATAAGGAGGTATATGAGCAATCATCCTACGATTATTCAGGGTGGCATGGGTGCGGGCGTTTCCAATTGGCAGCTTGCCCGCGCGGTATCTCAGCTCAATCAGCTCGGAGTTGTTTCCGGAACCGCTCTGGACCAGATTCTAGCCAGGCGGCTGCAGGATGGTGATCCAGGCGGGCACATGCGCCGCGCGCTCGATCATTTTCCTTTTCCCAGCATGGCTGAACGCATCTGGGGGAAGTATTACATCCCTGACGGCAAGTCCCAGACCGGATCCTATAAAACTCTTCCACTCCATGCAAAGGACGGCCCGCGAGAAAGGGAAGAGCTTTGCATCGTCTCCAATTTTGTTGAAGTGTTCCTGGCACGCGAAGGGCATAACAACCCGGTGGGAATCAACTATCTGGAAAAAATCCAGATCCCGCACCTGCCCTCGCTTTACGGAGCAATGCTCGCCGGTGTGGGCTACGTCTTGATGGGTGCGGGTATCCCGCTCAAAATTCCAGGTGTACTGGATCGTTTAGCCAAACATGAGTCGGCGACCTATCCCTTGCATGTGGTGGGCGCCGAGGATGGCGAGGACGCGTCGAAGACATTCGTTCCGAGAGACTTTATGGAATGCGACCTTCCGCCGCTGGTCCGCCCCCAGTTTCTCGCGATCATTGCCTCCAATGTCCTTGCGGCAACCATGGTGAAGAAGGCCAACGGCAGGGTGGACGGATTTGTCATCGAGGGAAATACGGCCGGGGGACACAATGCGCCACCTCGCGGAAAACTGCAACTCGATGATGCCGGTGAAGCCATTTATGGAGAACGCGACCTGGTGGACATCGAAAAAATACGCCAATTGGGTCTGCCGTTCTGGCTCGCTGGAGGGTACGGCTCCCCCGAAAAATTGCGCGAAGCCCTGTCCGCAGGCGCCGCCGGGATTCAGGTAGGAACCGCATTTGCGTATTGCGAGGAGTCGGGGTTGAGGAACGATTACAAACAAGCAATCCTGGAAAAAGTCGCCTCCGGCGAAGTCCAGGTATCGACGAATTCAGTTGCCTCTCCGACCAACTTCCCGTTTAAAGTTGTGCGACTGGAAGGCTCATTGTCGGACGAGGAAACCTATTTGGCCAGACCTCGCATCTGCGATCTCGGCTATCTGCGCGAGGCCTACAGGACCCCTGAGGGCACAATTGATTTTCGGTGTTCGGCCGAGCCCGTGACGACGTACGTTTCCAAGGGAGGGAAAGCGGAGGACACGGTGGGAAAAAGGTGTTTGTGCAATGCGCTGGTCGCGACGATTGGACTTCCTCAGGTACGCGCCGGAAAATACACGGAAAATGGCTTGGTGACCTCCGGAAATGACCTGACCAAGCTCGGCCGCTTTCTTCCGCCTGGTGGACTCACCTATCGTGCCGCCGATGTGGTTGCGAAACTGTTAAATACTAGATAGCTGATCCGGCTTCGACCCGTCCCCGTTATGCGAGCGGGCCGGGTTTGTTCTTGTAACGATTCACGATCGCATCGGCGCTCATGTAAGCCAGTGCCTGGATCGTGAGCGTCGGATTGAAACCGCTCATGGATGGGAAAGTCGAACTACCGATGACGAACAGATTCGGAATGTCCCAGCTCTGGCCGTAGCGATTCACCACTGAAGTTTTCGGATCACTCCCCATTCGCGTGCCGCCCTCATGATGAGCGCCCGGCATGCCAGAAGGGAACGGCGAGCGCCAAACCTGCGTCGCACCCATCGCGCGGCCCAACTCCTCCAATTTCCGAATCAGGAACTCGACCCGCGCAAGCTCGTTTGGCCGCCGCCAATCGTAGGTCACGCGCGGCGCCGGCAAGCCCCACTGATCGCGCACGTCCGGATCGAGATCAATGGTCTGGTCCGCGTACGGCAGATTTTCGGTTTGCGCCGTCAGCCCCGCGTGTCGCGCGAAATACTTCGCGAAGAAGTCGCGGTACGCCGCGCCCCAGCGCGGAATGCCCGGCGGCGGCGACATGCTAATGGCGGTCCCAATGGGTCCCGCCTCGAGGTCGGCGGGAGTGACTGATATCTGCCCGCCACGGATGAAGCCCATGCCGCTATGATCGAAATTGTCGGCATTAAAATCGTCGAGACTATGCTTCTGCGCGCTTGGACCCATGTAGATGTTGACGAACCGGTCGTCAAACGCGGCGAACACTTTGTAGCCCAGGTGGGCCATTAGATGCTTGCCCACTTGGCCGCTCGAGTTGCCCAAGCCGTTCGGGAACTTTGCGGTTTTGGAAAGCAGCAGCAGGCGCGTATTGTCGTAGATAAAAGGAGTTAGAACCACCATCTCCGCTTCGATCGTGTTGTCGGAGCCGTCGGGACCGTAATACGACACACCCGTCACACGCCCGCTGTTGTCGCTGTTCACGCGGTAGCATGTGGCACCGGTAACCAACTTAAAGTTCCCGGTGGCATCGGCCTCGGGCAGCTTCGTCACCAGGATGCTCGACTTCGCGCCAACGTGGCAGCCAAATGACTGGCAAAAGCCGCAGTATGTGCA
>JBGOVX010000247.1:0-4206 GCA_041478355.1 Terriglobia bacterium
AATCACCCGCAATACTCATCTTGATCTCGGCGGTATCATCCGCCGCCGACGCTGCCGGACTCTGGGCCATCAGGAAAATGCCGGTCTCTCCCTGCGCGTAGTTGTAGTCCTGAAATTTGTGGCGAAAACTGAAAAATGCCTTGGCAAATTTCAGAAATCGCAACACAAATTCGATGCTTAGAAAGCTTTTGAGCTTTTCGAAAACGGGTGCGGATGGACCGACATCTTTCTGCGCAAGAAGAGCACGAAAATGCGAATTTACGGAGGAGCGCCCCAGGTCGACGAACTCCTTCAAATCCGGCCGAGGTCTGCCTGGTTTGTTTTGTGTTGTGTCCGCCATCTCAAAGCACTCTCATGCGAAAATTCGCCGCTCGCAGACATCCATTCACAGTTTCCAAATTCAGCCAGGAACGTCTCAGCTGCAGACACAGCGCGGCAAGAAACTAACCTGGTTGAGTAACGGCAGCCGCTTGCGCAAAAACGAAGGTATAGCCCGGGTCGAGCTGTTGGTCGGCGACGAGAATGTCGTGAATATCGTACGGATTGGTGGGACCGACGATTGTATTCCGCAGAACTTGGAAGATGTGCTCGATTCCCTGGGCATCATCGATATCCACATCCGCGAGATAATCCCCGCCCGTCGTGCCGCGGCGCTGAAATGTAAGTTGGAGGTTCCCGTAGCGATCCAGGGTCTTGAAACTTTCCGTGATCGTGTAGCCGGGAACGGGTTCGTGCAAAGCCGCCGAAACGCTATGGAACAGAGGAGAATTCTCAACCTCTTCCATCAAGGCCGGATTGATTCGGATAAACAGGCGGTCCTGTTCCATGCGAATCATGCCGTTGTAGTGATCCATGCAGGTGGTGCCATCGCGCAGGGGAGTCGCCGCCGACTTTGTAGCGATGTTGAGCAGACAGGCTTTGAGCCTTGGAAAATTATCAAAGGCTTGGTAAAGATCAGTCCCTTGAAGAAACCCGCCGCCCGGCGCTTGGAACCGAGGAATTTCGGACTGCGCAAGCAAGGTTTGCACTCTTGGGTCCAGCCCCGCGAAGGCCGGCGCTTGAATGGTCACGACCCTGGCGGGGTCGACTGGAAACGCTACTTTTTGTGCCAGGGTGTGGCCGTCGGCAAGCGTAATGAAGAATTGCACAAGGCGGTAGTTGGAAGGGGTCAGAACGAGTTTATACACGGTGCCTGCGCCGGCAGCCTCGATACCGTTGACGGTGATGTTTCGCTGCACGCGCGTGTTGTTCTGCGTGTGGGTGGAACTGGTAGCGCTGAATAGCTCGATACGCACGAAATCGTTGAGATCCGCGCCCGCAGCGTTCGAAAGCTCTAGTTGAAGAGTGGCTTTGCCCATGGTTTCTCCTTCCTACTCAGAGTGTTTCAGACAAGCGCGTTGGTGACAGACTTCAAGGCTTGCGCCGAGATCGTCAAGCTGGGGTTGGCAGCGAGTGCTCCGGGGATTGCGGCGCCGTCTACGACATACAAGCCCGGCAGTACCGCTTTCGAAGCGGCGGGCTTGCTGGCATCGAAAACTTGACCAAACTCATCCACGACGCCGTCTTCATGCGTGGTGCCGATCGGACATCCGCCGAGAGGATGTACGACGACCAGTTTCTTCTTGCCCAGCAATCCTTGCCAAGTCGGTAGGTCGATGAATCTTCCGCCCATGGCCGAGCTGAATTCACGGAGCATCGTTTCGATGTCCGCCCAGAGTTTTTGTTGGGCGAGAGGAACTTCCCACCCTAGGTCGAGCTGATCGCCGTCGATTCCACCAAGTTTCAATTTCCCTGTGGCTTCGTCTTGGCCCATGACGTTGAAAAAGAAGGTGTCCACGAGCATTTCAGCTTCCGTCTGAGAATTCTTGGGATCGACGGTATTGGGAACCTCGAACAAGTGCTCACCCAAGTTCGCCTGCCAGGCCGCGCCCATCAACTGGAAGAAGTTCGGACTGGCCCCGGCGTCGTCGAGGACTTCGAGGGCTTTGCTGGTGAACTCTGCGAACATGGAGGGGACGGCGCAATCTTCAATGCGGATGAATCGTCCGTTGAAGTTCATGCTCACGTGCGACGTATTGATGGGGCCGCGTGTCGTGTAGCAGGGGAGAACCGTCTTGTCCGGTTTGGTGGTCTTGTACGCAAAGCCGCCGAAGTCTCCGTTCGTCGAGAACTTCGTGCCTAGCGTGGCACTGAGTGTCAGCGTATTCCTCTTCTGGGAACGCAGAAGGATTTCCGTGGACCCCAAGACGCCACCTGCCAGAAAGATTTTCGGCGCAAAAGCGGTGGTCTCTCCGTTGCCGGTAAATTCGTCGTCGAAGACCACGTCATAGCCGCCGGGCTTTTGTTTGATCTGCAGCACCTTGCATTTCGGCATCAAGGTGACACCTGGCTTTTGCAGAACTTTCTTGAAGAGCGTTTTATTCAGAGTATGGCGGGCCTGGGGCAGACAGCCCAGAAGGCAGCGTCCCTGACGTTCGCAATGGGTGTGCGCTGGAACGGAATCGCTGTCCTTGATCGCGGCAGTGTTTTTGTAGCCGTCGTATTCAAGCAGCGAAAGCTCCAGAGGATTCCATTCCATGGGAACGCCAAGTTTCTGGGACACTTGTTTGGCGGCCATCCGCAAGACACGGCTGCGGTCGAGCAACAGGTAAGCTTCATCCTTGTCCTGCTCCATCGGCGGTTTAGTGGGATCGACACCGAGGTTCACAAAATCCGCCGCGGTCATGTCCTTTCCCATGGGAATCTTCGTGACAACGTAATTGAGCCAGCCGCGATTGGCGCTCTTGCGGTCGCCATGTGGACCTTCCATCCATATCCTTGCCGCGTCGTAGTCGGCATCCGAGATGTTCAGCCCGATACGATCTCTCGCCGCCTTCACCGAGGGGATCGAGACATTGGAATAGATGAGGGAACCGCCGCCAACGCCGCTGGCTGTCAGTACATCCGCCTGATTGAAAGTTGAATATTGATACAAACCAAATTTGTGCAGATTCCGAAGGGCTGCCGCAAAGTCCAGCAGGCCCTTCCGGTGGTCAGGCCGAGGCCAGTATTGGACGGGCATCTTGTTTGTCTTCGCCCAATCACCGAACGGGTCACCGCTGTTGAGTCCAATTGGGTCGGGAGAGCGCCAGAAAGTTCCGCGTTCGAGCAGCAATACGGACTTTCCTTTAGCGGCCAGTTGGACTGCGGCTATCGTGCCGCCAAAACCAGTTCCGATTACGATCGCGTCAAACGCCATGATGGCACCTCCGCAATGCAGCCTTGAGTGCTGGAGAGTCCTGTGGGGTTATGTGCGAGGCACTATATCAGGATCATACGTGCAATAAAATATAGTTTACGAGTACTGAGCCGAACAGCCTTCTGTTTAGTTTATGAGTACTTAACTCTAACGAACTAGGGGTTGTAAAGTCGCGCCACTTGGAACGTCACCTTTCAGGACCACTGACGATGCACATTCTAAAGCTTACAGGTCGAGCCGTTATGTTGTTTTGCCTGTCACAAATTCTAGTTCTCTTCCTGCCGCGGACTTTTTCGGCGGCACAAGAGCGTTCGGCTGCGGCAAGCACGCACTCGAAGATGTCCCTACGGCGCCCGCACCGTTTTCCGGACGCAGGCGAGAAGCCAATCGCCAATTGGTCCGGGCCGGTATTCAGCTTGAGCCAGAACTATCCGCTCTGGATGCCGACAGCTGAATCGCAGCCCTGGAAAAAATACAATTTCTCTAAAGAGGACGAATGGAAGGATTATCTCGCGAGCGTTCTTCACTACTGCATGGAAGGAAATGTTGAGAATGACTGGGTGCTCCAGAAGAACACTATTCGCCACTGGTATCACGCCCCATGGATGCACTGGGGACCAAATGGGAGAGAGTTTATTCATGGACTAACCCATGAACGAGGGTCCCGGCCAAAGGAATTGGCGCCAACGCAAGTAACTGCATTTCAGAATTGGGCCGTGGGCATGTACAACGGTCCAGGAGGATGGGTGATCGGAAAAGTGTGGAAAGATGCAGATCATCCGGACCCCAATGCTTTTAAGCAATTCCCAGATGGGACGGTCAGCATAAAACTACTGTTTACGGAAGCGGACACCACGTATCTAGTGGGGTCGAAAGAGTGGGACGCGTACATTTACGACAAGATTGAAAACCCTATAAATCCGAATGGAG
The DNA here is from genome assembly GCA_041478355.1 of Terriglobia bacterium. Taxonomy (GTDB): domain Bacteria; phylum Acidobacteriota; class Terriglobia; order Acidiferrales; family UBA7541; genus Palsa-360. The sequence goes on from JBGOVX010000247.1 coordinate 4,169, forward strand.
TGCGTAAAGTAAAAAAATGCGCTTGGTCCAGGTAGACA
>JBGOVX010000055.1:0-18289 GCA_041478355.1 Terriglobia bacterium
CAACTCTCTTCGCGACCGAGTGCTCAAACGAGATGGGTGGAAATGCCAAGAATGCGGTTCGTCGAAAGACTTACACGTACATCATTTAACTAAGCGAAGTAAGCTCGGCGACGATGCGTTGAACAACCTGATCACACTGTGCGCTGCGTGCCACAGACAACGACATCGAAGTTGATCTTCCATTGCTTGGCGCTCTGCGTTGAGATCTCTGTACATGCATATCCGATCCTGTCAGCAAGGACAGAGTTCACATAGTGGTCCAAATGTGGTCCGCCCAAAAACGCCAAGTCCGGAAGGGCGCATCGGGCTTTCGCTTGGCGGCACTATCGCCTACATGATCGATCCGGTGCGTGATCTCGGCCCGCGTCGCGCACGCGCTATCGCCGGCACAGGGGCTCGGACTAACAACGTCTGGGTGTTTCTTGAGACCGTGCATAAGAACTAAGAAGCGTAGTTTGCGCGGGCGTCTTACTGCACGATTAGAGTCAGTTTCGCGGCGTGGGTTAGCGTGGTCGAGCCGGAGGTGGCGCTCGCGGATACGGTTATTGTGTACGTTCCGGCTTGTGTGACGGTGCTGCCGCCGCCGCCCCCGGAGCTCCCGCCGCCGCACGAGGTCAGCGTCAATTCCAAGACATAGCAGGACGGCCAGCGTTGCCGCGGGCGCCCAGCGGAACCGCGGGTCTCGGCGCCAGGTGCAGAGACTGGCGACGACCAGCATCGCCAGCGGAACGACGGGGTATGCGATCAATCCGGCGCGCGATTTCGGGCCGCGGGTGGCGCATGCGATTTTGCCGGTGGCGGGGAAGGGTGGGTCGGATTGAGGTTATGCGGTGGTGCCGGTGATTGGGCCGTTGGTGGGTGGGGCGCTGGCGGGGTGGCTGCCGCGCATCCTGGTAATTCCGTGAGAGAACTGCGCTCAAATACAAGCAATTCACTCGTGGAGTGAGAGGGCACCAGCGCGGTGGACCCTCGTCAAATCCTGTTGCTGCGATGCAGACTCTCCCTCGGGTGTGTACGGAATGTCGAAGGCGCCGCTTGTGGGGTAGGGTAGGTGTCGGAAATGAGGCCAAGGTCCGAGACGTCTGCGATGCGGCGGTCGTTCTCCGGAAACAAGACCGTCCTGAAGGTCTTGGCCAAGACAATGCAATCCAACCAGACGGTCCAGTTGCGCACGTACCAGGCCTCGAGCTGGACGCGGTCCGCGATGGTTAAATGATTTCTGCCGCTCACTTGCCAGAATCCGGTCATGCCCGGGCGTGCGGAAAGAATGGTGTGAAGGTCATCGCCGATCCGTTCGCGCTCTTGAAGAAGATACGGACGCGGACCGACGAGACTCATTTCACCCTTCAGAACATTCAGTAGTTGCGGAAACTCATCCAAGCTCCATCGCCGCAAGAAGCGACCCAGGCGAGTAAGGCGAGGATCGTGATGCCTCAATTTAGCATATTTCTGCCATTCATCAGCCGCGTGCGGGTTGCATTCCAGGTACTGCGCCAGAGTCTCTTCTCCGTTCACCTTCATAGTTCGAAACTTGATACACCGGAAACTGCCTCCCCGGTATCCCAATCTTTCCTGAATGAACAGAGCAGGCCCTTCAGAATCCAGCTTAACCAAAACCGCGAGGACCAAGCACATGGGGAGCGCCAAGAGAGTGATGGCAGCGGCAAGGAATAAGTCAAAGCCGCGCTTGAACCAACCATTCCAAGGCTTGGCCAGATTGTTCGAAAGCTTAAGCATCATCACGCGCTCGCGGAGAAAACCGTCGACCTGCAAATTCATCATCGGCAGACCCCATAATTGCGGGACTACATAGATACTGTCGCAATAGGGCTGGAGTTCGTGGACGAGCGCCAACAGCTTCTCCTCGAGCAGGCCCGGCATGGCGATCAATACGTCTCTGCAGTGCGTCCGCTCCATCACCTCCTGAGTGTCGGAGAGACTACCCAAGACATGGACAGGTGTTCCTTTCCAGATTCCAACGCAATCGCCTTGCTTAGCGGGATCGTCATCGAGCAGGCCGGCAATCTCGTACCCCAAAAAGGGATCACACGTCAGCCCTCGCATGGCAAGCTTCGCCATATCGGTCAGTCCCAGAATCAAGATTCGCTTTCGCCATAACCCCATTGCCCCGAGAGCTCGCTTGGTCCAATAGCGCACGATTGGCAGCAGAATGAGGAGATTGACGGCCATGATGAGGATGGTCAAGCGGGAAATGACAAGACTGAGGTGCGCCAAGGCAATGGCCGCCAAGAAGGCGATCAGGCCTAGGCCGACCGCTTTCGTCAGGTGGCCTACCTCATTCCAGATCGACCGGCGCCGGGTATAGAGTCCTTCGACGCCGAGAAATAGCACCAGGATCAGCCATAACCACCCGAAGACCATGTAGTGTGAAAAAGGAAAGGTCAAAGGCTGGACGCGCGTGTTTACATGAGTAACGAGATGCGTTCGCACGAAGATGGCAAGTTCGAGAGCGAAGGCAACCGTCGACAGGTCTGTCAATACAAGAATAGCGACGCAAGCCAATTGGCGAGGCAAAGTGCGTACGCTCGGCCGCTGGCCTTTCAATTTGTTTCCGTTCAACGGCAGGGCCTCGCGCTCGGGCGCCATCACGACAGTCGCCATAGGTCTCCTTACAAAGCCGGCCTTCAAACTCTACTGGTGCGTTACAAGCCAACCAATTCTAGAGCACAAGTAGTATCAAGATGCCCGGAAGAGGGCCAACGTCGCTTATCAGTACTTACTTCTCAGGAAATTGTCCCGAAGTTCTGGATTCCCAAGGCATCCGAGCCGACGCCCAGATTCGAGCTGGCGACAATAGCAAAGAATGCGCTAGAATTGGCCGCAGCCACCCAGAATTGCAGGAGTGCTCCGATGTCCCGCACATTTTGACGGACATCCGGCAAATGCCTCTTCGATATTCGCCAGGAAAAGAGGCCGGGACCGGTGTTCCGTCAATCATCGCCAGCTTTTCCCGGTGTCATTGCAATTACTTCAACGGCGCGATTCTCATTATCGACCACAACTGCTGCAGTCTGAGTATCCGAGGGCGAGAAACCGCGAGATCCCAACAAAGATACCTCGAATCGGTGGAGAACCTCATCGCGGTTTAAACAAGTGGTTGCGTACTTTCTTGCTTCCTCTCCCATTCGATTCCGCAAACGGCGATCCTCAGCGAGTTGAACCAGAGCCGCAACGAAGGCGTCCACGTCCCCCGGCGGGGTGACCATACCGCGGCCTTGCACGGCACGGAATAGTTGCGTCCCCGGTGCAGCAGTGGCCAGAACCGCACGGCCGCTCGCCATCATTCCGGTCAACTTAGAAGGCATCACCAAGTCGGCGGCGTCGGCTAGCTGCGGCAGAAGGTGGACATCCGCCAAGTTAAGCAGATGGTTCAAGCGCTCGGCAGGCTGGAGCGGCAAGACTATCACGTTTCGGAAATTTTCAGTCATGCGGACAAACGTCTCCCGATATGACCCATCACCACAAAATACAAACCGGATATCGGTGCGAGAAGCCAATCGATGGCTTGCTTCAATCAGCAATTCCAGCCCTTGTTTCTTTCCCATACTTCCGGAGTAGAGAGCCACGATTGCCTGGGGCGGGATTTGAAGTTCCTGGCGCAACGGACTTGAAACCGGCATTGGGTAGATGATCGCAGTATCTACCCAGTTCGGGAACAGGACACTGCGAGCGGAGTCCACTCCCTTCGCAGATAGCCGCTCTACCATTCGCTCAGAAATGGCTGAGACTCGATCGAATCTTGACAGGACAAGACGTTCAATCGCAAGTACCCATCGCCTCAACTGAGGCGAGGAAAAGTCCGTGAGATAGAAGGCAGCGTCGACTTCGAAATCCTGTACGTGGAACCACGCGGTGGCACCCGAGAGCCGGGCCACGGACAGAGCCCCAGGAGAACAAAAGATAGTTGGCCCGATCAAAAGAACGACGTCCGGCTTCCAGAGAAGCTGTCGCAGCATCACAGCCCAGCTGCAGAGCGAAAAACTCATCAGATGCAGAATGCGCTTCCAGCCGCGCGGCTCCCGCGGGACCCAAACAGGGCAACGGAACACTTCCAGGATACCCGGAAGGTCAGATGCTGAAGCATGCTTTTCCCGGCTGAACCGCCAGGAGGAATATCCATCGAAAATCCGATATTGCGGGTAATGAGGTGGAGCCGTAACGACCCTAACGTCGTGACCCTGTCCCGCAAGCCACTGGGCCATCTCTCCGGTGTACTTGCCGACGCCGGTCGGCTCGGGTGAGAAATTAAGGGAATGAATTAGAATCCGCATATTTGATGACTTACTGAACGAGATTGCAGCGCATCGCCACGATACCGCTGGATCTTTTGCCAGAGTGCATGATCGGATTAGAACTACGGGTTCGGAGCTTCATGCTCTGGTGGTTTGATGCCGCCGGACAATCATGTGGCTTACATGTTTGACCCTCAGAACGACTTCGTCGCAGCTAGATTGGAGTGAGTAACACTGGCGACGTTTTCTGAAAAGTCCAAATAAGTTTTCCTCAGGCCTTCACGGAGAGATGTTTGCGGCCTCCAGCCAAGTGCAGTCAAGCGGCTGGTGTCCAGAAGCTTCCGAGGTGTGCCATCAGGCTTTGAAGCATCAAAAACGAGGCGGCCTTTGAATCCTACTACGCTTGCAATTAACTCCGCTGCCTCACGCACGGTGAGATCCTGACCGCAGCCGACGTTAACGATGGGACGCATTTCGTCTTGCGTCACGATGTGCTTCAATTGTTCGTGGGTCAAATTCATCAGAAACATGCAGGCATCCGCGGCATCGTCGCTGAACAGGAATTCTCTTCTCGCAGTGCCCGAGCCCCAGACCACAACTTCTGGGGCATTGTTCACCTTGGCTTCGTGCATTTTTTGAAGCAATGCGGGAATTACGTGAGAGTCATGCAGATCGTATCTATCCGTCAGTCCAAACAGATTCGTCGGCATGGCCGCGAAAAACTGCGTACCATACTGACGGTTGTAAGACCAACACATCTCAATGCCGGAGATTTTTGCCAACGCGTAAGGTTGGTTCGTGGGTTCGAGCGGACCGGTGAGCAGGTAGTCCTCTTTTATTGGCTGTGCGGCGTGCTTCGGGTAGATGCAGCTGGATCCGAGGAACAGGAGGCGCTTGACGCCCGCGCGATACGCTTCGTGGATGACGTTTGTCTGGATCAGGAGGTTCTGGCCGATGAAATCCGCTGGGTAGGTGGCGTTAGCCAAGATGCCGCCTACGCGGGCGGCGGCAAGGAAGACGTACTCGGGCCGCTCTTTTGCGAAGAACTCCCGGACGGCTTGCCGTTCTGTCAGGTCAAGCTCCTGATGGGAGCGAACGATCAGATTGAGATGTCCGGTGGAACGGAGTCGACGGACCAGGGCCGAACCCATTAGCCCGAGATGGCCAGCCACGTAGATTTTCGCGGCGGCGTTCATAGGTTACTCGTGAAGATCATATACGCGATGTCCATTCTGGCGAACAAGGTGATCACGCTCGGCTGCTTGCAAGTCAGCCGCCACCATCTCCGCTACAAGCTCGCGAAATGTCACCTTTGGCCGCCATCCCAATTTGACTCGAGCTTTCGTTGCATCACCGACAAGCGTATCGACTTCAGCCGGTCTGAAATAGCGCTGGTCGATAGCGACCACGCAGCGTCCGTGTTTGTCGAAGGCTTTTTCTTCCTGGCCATGCCCGCGCCAAGTTAGCCGCATGTTCATTTCTTCCGCGGCGGCGTCGACGAATTCACGAACGGAGTACTGTTGCCCGGTCGCGATGACAAAGTCTTCCGCGGACTCCTGCTGCAGCATCATCCACTGCATCTCGACATAGTCCCGCGCGTGCCCCCAGTCGCGTTTGGCGTCGAGATTTCCCAGGTACAGACACTCTTGCAGGCCAACTTTAATGCGAGCGAGGCCCCGGGTGATCTTGCGCGTGACGAAGGTCTCACCCCGAATCGGGGATTCGTGATTAAACAGAATGCCATTGCAAGCGTACAGGCCATAAGCTTCACGGTAATTCACCGTGATCCAGTAGGCGTACAGCTTCGCAACGGAATAGGGCGAGCGAGGATGAAAAGGGGTCGATTCCGACTGCGGCGTCTGCTGCGTTTTTCCGTATAGCTCGGAAGTGGAAGCCTGATAGAAACGCACGGACGACGTTAACCCAAGGATGCGAATGGCCTCGAGGAGCCGGAGGGTTCCGAGCGCATCCACGTTGGCGGTGTATTCCGGAGATTCAAACGACACCGCAACGTGGCTTTGCGCGGCCAGATTGTAAATCTCGTCTGGCCGCACTTCCTGGACCACGCGAATTAGATTGTTCGCGTCGGTCATGTCGCCGTAGTGCAGAGAGAAGCGACGGTTCGAGTCGTGGGGGTCCCGATAGAGGTGATCGATGCGAGCGGTGTTGAACGAAGAAGCGCGCCGCTTAATCCCATGGACGTCGTAGCCCTTGGCCAGCAGGTATTCCGCCAGGTAGGCTCCATCTTGGCCGGTAATACCTGTGATTAGTGCCTTCTTCATGAATCGCCTTTCTTCTGCAGGAACCCGGAAATGAACAATAGAACGATGCCTGACGCGCATACAGTTACCGACAATCAGGATTTCGCCGCCATGACCAGAAGACAATCACCTCGGCCGCGTTGATTTCCGAGCCACAGGCCAGGAAAGAAGAATAACCTGGAAACCATGAGCAGGCCGAGCATAAGAATGGGATTTCTAAGTTCTCGAGTGGGGCGTCCCTTTTTAGCAAAGAGTCTTGCGATGACTGAGGATGAAACCCATAGTGCCGGAGTAATTTGCGATGTCTCGACGGCAGTAAAACCGGCTTGAGTCAGGACTTTCTGTAATGTTTCAGCCGAGAACTGCGAGATATGAAACGGAACGTGCCAATTAATCCAAGATGAGCCGAACGTCTTGCGGAGCCAACTGCGGGTATTCGGGCAACTGATCCATACTTGACCGCCCGATTTCAAGAGTCGGGCGACATCCAGCAGCATTTGCTTGGGATCGAGCGAATGCTCCAAGACGTTGGAAAGCACCACCACGTCATACGGATCAGGGGAGTTGAAGTGACTGAGATCACATGTGTGAACCGTAAAGCCGGCTCGTCGCGCTACTTCAGCTGCGGTCTCGTTTAATTCCAGGCCTTCCGCCTGAAAGCCGTTATGTGCATAGATTTTCATGCCGCGCCCTTCATTGCAACCAATGTCCAACAGACGTCCTTGACCGGCGCGGCCGTGAAAAGATATGTCTCCATCCAAGCGAATCCACAAGCGGTAGAGGAAGGAGGATAAGAATCGCTCGCGAAGGTTTGTGTACAGCGTCCCTTTCTCACCTCCAAAATTATAATGAGATTCGTAAAGATTCTTAAGCTCCGCAGGCGTCGGAACCGGCGTTATCTGCTCTAAGCCGCATCGACGGCAGCATGCCACGCCATAGATGCCGTCTATCCCAAAACGTGTGTCGAAAAGTCCAGTCACGGATTGCTTGAGTTCTCCTCCGCAGAGAAGGCAGCTACCCCCATCGCGAATCTGGACCTCATCCTGAATGTTCGGGAGCTGTGCTAAAGGTCCGTGGCCGGTTGCATTCACTTCCGCTAGACGCACTTTTCCTCGGCTGCGGCCTTCAGTTCCATCAGGCCGACACAAAAATACGAAGTCATTGAATTTCTGGACGTTTTCTGCCTTCCACGCAAATTCCAGCGCCATCGAGAACTCTGCCTGGGTCCTCAACCTCTTCGATGCCCGGTATCTCGCTCTGGAGAAAGCTTTTCTCCGAAACCTCCTCGAGACCAGCTAGTTCCAAATAGCGAATGAGAGAGACACAATCGTACATCCACTTGTGCGAATGAAAATCCTTCCAAATCGCATAAAACTTGAAGACGGCGTTGCCCCCGGGCGGAGCTGGTTTGCGAAATCCAAGCTTGTCATTCAACAGATCGGCAGCTGAAATCTTCCCCGGAAAAGGGCCACTATCGCCGTTTTCCCCATGCAAGTAATCCACCACCATGGAGCGCAGGTCGGGAACTACGATGCGAAGCACGCCCCCCGGCTTAGTAACTCTCCTGCATTCCGCCAGAAGTTGCTGCGCCTCGACCAGATAAAGATGCTCCAACACATGGGAAGCATAAACGGCGGAGAATGTATTGTCCTTGAACGGAAGGGGCTTTCTTAAATCATGCACAATTGGCTTCACGTTCCACTGCGCACCTTGGTTAGTCGCGTTGATCAATCCCGCCGCCTCCAAGAATTTGCGCAGGTGTGGATGATGCGCAAACCAAGCGTTCCAAGAACCGTCTAGATTCAGCCAGCCAACGGGAGCATTCGGACCGCATCCAAGATTTAACTTCTGCAGGTGATTCGCTGACATCATCTCTCCGAGAGCGGTTTCGCCCGAGACTGAGTTGCTCGAGTACGCCTCAATGGCCAATCGGGGCGCGGATCTCAAGATCAACCCCAACGCGTCATGCGTACCTAAAGAAGGCAGTCCCTATCATTCACCGATACATTGAACTTGATATCCAGCGCCTGCTGTAGGTGTGCCGTTGAATACCAGGGTCATGTTTGTCGTGGTCGCCGTTGCCTCCCCAGTGAGAGACGCCAGCATTCCCGTACCTCCGACGACTTTGCACACATAGAAAGGCGTCGCGGGCCATGTCAATGGGAACGTAATTTGCATACTCGGATTCAAGACTTGTCCGGTGCCTTCGCTGTGAACTCATTTGGCCACTTCTCGGCCAATGACAGTCGCTCGTGCTAGTTCGTTAATCAATTTTGTTGGCTCAGTATGAAGCGCCACCTCTTGAAGGAAAAGACAAATGCCCGTCCACAATTCTCCTTCATGAAGCGAATCTGATCTTGCTTCGGAATCTCGTCCATCACAATTAGGAAGTCCAACTCGAATCGCGTTGCCAGTCCTTGACGACATTATTAGGAATTTTTGACCGCGTCTCATCAATCGGCGTGTACGGAATACGTTTCAAGAAAAGTAGAATTCTTTCCTCCTCATTGCCCATTTGTGGTCTCATTGTTTCGATCGAGAAAGTTCCGGATGCGAAGATGCGGCAGGGTCAAGGAAGCCTTCCAGGCTTTGCAAACCGTCGTGCGTGCCCATATCGTAATAACGGATATGAGTCTCGTACGCCCATAAGGACCTCCTGGCGATCAGCTTCGGGAAGAGCTCATTCTCGAGGGAATAGGCTTGCGCCTCGGGAATCATGTCCAAGACACGATTGCTGAAAATCACTGCGCCTGCGTTGATATGGGTGAGGTGTGTGCATTTCCGATCAGTATCGATCACTTGCGTGTCAGACGAAACTGCGAGATTGCGCTTCGAAAGAAAGTCATCATTCTTATAAGCAACTACAAGACCCCACGGCCGCAACCTTAAAAAACAACTAATCGCGTCTCGAAAATTCATCGGCAGATAGGTATCTCCGTTCAGCAATAGAAAATTACTTTGCAACCTGGGCTGGGCTAGTCTTAACGCGCCGCCCGTTCCCCGGGGTGCCTCTTCATGCGAATACGAGATGCGAACGGCGTACTTCGATCCGTCACCGAAGAAATCTTTGATCTGTTCGGCTCGATAGCCAACTAACAGAAGAATCTCTTCAATTCCCTGGTTCCTCAAAAGAAGAATCTGGTGTTCCAGGAAAGGCTTGCCTCCGACTGGAACCATTGCTTTAGGAATGTGTTCTGTGAACGGTCGCAGGCGGGTCCCAAGCCCACCGGCAAGAATCACTGCTTGCAAGAGCAACGTCCTTTCATTTGTTTAACCCATTAAGCGAGCGGACCGGAGATCATGCCTGTTAGAATCCCATTCTAAAATTTGCGTGACAGCCGCTCGAAGACTGTCCGCGCATTGAGGACACAACCGCCTTCTCTCTCAGGATATGGGGGTACGTCGGTCCCCCCACCGGCGAAGCTAATACGGAGTGGCGCTTTCGCTCGTATGGTAAGCATGTGGAATCTTTCTTGGAGCTCAGGTTTTTTTACTGACAAGGCGATCTGCATTCCATCGCCCAATCACTTGTTCCGGAAAGCAAAGAGAAGTTGCTCTCTATTCAGAGTGGGAAGGGCCCCGCCGATTTTCTTGGGCTCTTCAGACATCAGTCGAGGGGGTTCCGCGTTCATGGCTTGTGCCATCGTTTCGTCTGTTTCTGCTTGATCTACTGCCGTATATGCGGTGGCATTGACGGTAATTTGCGATCGAGCGTCTCTCGGATTGTCCGGCGGATATCGCCATTCGGCTCACACCGCGACGTTGGAAGATCGCATCGCATCTCATCTCATTCCCCTACGCACTGAATCTGATAGCTAATACCGGCTACGGGTGTACCGACGAATGTAAGCGTCATATTGGTCGTATTTGCGGTCGCTTCGCCGTTTATCGGCGCGATCGTTCCTGTTCCTCCAACCATCTTGCATATATAGAAGGGCGTCTCGGGCCATGCCGTTGGGAACGTAATCTCCAGGTTTGGGCCCAGACCCTGTTGAACACCGCTGCTGTGTACCACAAAACTGAACCGCTGCGACGTACCGAAAGAATAATTCACGTATGCCGTGCTCCCCCAACCTGGGCTGAGTAACACATTGTTAGGAGCAAACGCCGCGCCAAGATTGGGGATTAGAAATTGCGCCTGCACGGATGATACGCCCGAATAGAGGTTATTCGGGAAAACCACTCCCTGCTGTGAAGACCCTCCCGTGAGCGTCGTAAGAACGGACGGCGAATCGTTGAAAATAGCGATCCACCAAGTACACGGACTAATCGACTGGACAACTTGAGCTGCCCTGCGGCCCCCGGAATAAATCAGTAATCCGTGGATATAGGTCGAGAGACCGGCATTGCTAAACCAGTAGTCCACATCTGGGGTGCCGGCAAGGTTGTCGTCTATGGCTTTGCCACCCTCTATAACCAGAGACGCCGCGCCCGTTCCGATATAGTAATGTGTAGTAATCGGGGTGCCGCCGCTCTCATTTTCCCAGTGACAATTTGTACAGGAAAATATCCCGCTCGTGGCGTTAACTCCTGCCGTCAAATTGGAATCGATGGAGATTCCATGAGCAAAGATATCCGCATTTCCTGTTATCGAAAACCCGGTACCGTTGGCTGCTACGCGACCACCGAATAGCGATATATTCTCGAGCGACCCAGCTAAAGAAATGCCGATAGCATTATTCACGATAGAATCGCTCCTGAGCACCACGCCCCACGATTGAGAGCCGGTGTCTAGGAAGCTGATGCCAGTGCCGAATCCATTCACTTTAGCGTTCGCGATCTCCCCATTCTGCGCCCCACTGTTGATTCCGCCGAGCTGAATTCCCGTTGCTGAACTGCCACAACCTGCGATTTTCTGGCAGCCGTTATTCTGCAGGATGATGTCGCGGATGCCGTGAACCGGGGCATTTCCTCCTCCAGAGTGTGGAACGTAGTCGAAAGTTATGGCTGAAGTAGCCGTAGAGGGCGTGAAATTCAGGCAGGCGCCACCGGGTTGCTCAGGGACGGTAGGACCAGGCCCTTCGGAAGTAGGACCACCGCCCTGCAACAGGGCGTACTTACCGACAGTCGTGAAGGCAATCGGCGTGCTATAGTCGTAGCAGGAGCCGTTCGACTGCGGTACCAAGACGACGGTACAGCCAGTTCCGGGACAAGACGCATAAGCTGTGTTGATCTGTGCCCCGATATCCGGATTGCTTCCCCATTGAGGTACACTCCCGCCCACATAAACGAGAGAACTGTTGATGCCTTGTCCGTATACTGCGCCAGTGAAGAGCAAGAAAAGCGGAAGGAGTTTTTTCATCGCTCCCACACTGAACCAATTTCCGCTGTTGAGTCAAAGAGTTCGGATCGGTTTTTCATCCACATCGTGTTCCGCTTTCAGAAGTGTCTCCCCCAGCCCTGTGTGCAAATGGTGAGAGTCGCTCACCTTTTCGTTCAACGCGATGGTAGCCTTCGTTTTGTCATGCTGTCAAAGTGTTTGTTGTGCAGCTGATCTCTCCGACCCGTCGCTGGCGAACGATCCCGCGCGTTTCAACGGGAAACCATACGGTCACGACGAACCCGGCAAAAGAGAACAGGGGTATGTACAAGAACCGATTGTAGTCGAATGGGCCAAGATTAGAGACAATGAACAGCAATATAAGACAACTCAGTGACAGCTTCAACGCGTCGGATGAGCTACTCGAAGGTCTTTTTTTCAGAAGCTGCAACATCCGCCTCGCAGGTAGGGCAAAGATTGTCAGGAAGCCTGCAGCACCAAGCAGACCCGCACCATGCCAATACTTTAGGAAAGTGTTGTGGGCGCCGACAATTTCACCGGTCCCCGGAATCTCAGTCAGCCCAGCATCGTCGAGATGGTCGACGCCCCATCCTATGATTGGCCTTTGAGAGATTTCTTCAACTGTGTAGACGGCCGACCACAAACGGCCATAGTCCGAATAGAAGTTCGAACCTGTCGAATCGAGACGCTCTGAGAATTGCGAAATTAGAGCAGGTGCTATGTAGATCACCGCCCCCCATAGTACTCCCAGAGCAACAAGGCCGCGCACAATGGCTCGGCGGCGCTGTTTTTGGAAAATTAAAAAAACAATCAGACTCGGAATGAGCGCAACAAACACAGCTCGGGAGCCGCTCAGGAACCCGGCAAGAGTGCAGACGAAGACGACGATGACTAAACGTCCCCGGGTATGTCTATTTCCTTCGAAGCTCAGCAGCCCGATCCCAATCATTACAGCGAGCGCAGCCGAAAGCCCGATAATATTCGGGTGCGACGTTAAGCCCTGAAACCTGCCAATCTCACTTAAATCGGGCCGGGTAGGGTTGATGGAAAGAGCATCCGCGATTCCTGGAAATACCGACGCTTGGAGTAGAGTGATTACGCAGTTCACAAAGATTCCGCCCATCAGAAAGAGCATGTTTTCTCGGATGTTTTTCGCGTGAATCAACGCCAATGGACCAAACAATCCAAACAGCACGAAGATTCTCACCAAAGGCCCGGCCGCGTCGCTAAGACTAGTGGCATTCAGCAGAGACAAGACACTTCCCAGGAGTATTAGTGATCCGGCTAGAAGAACCCCTGAACCCCTGAGCTTCCCCAAGCGAAGTCTCGGGTGAGACAAGAACACGAGAAGTGACAAGAAGAAGCAATAGTCCGACACTTGGATGCCGAAAAAGGGTCGAATTTGTTCAATGGTCACCAGAGCCAGACCCATCCGAAACATGAACGCGGAGAAGAAGAACAAAAGGCTTTGCTGCTCGATACGCGATGCCTCCGGCAGCGCTTTGAACTGAGTGTTCGCCGCTAAACTAGCCATTCAGAGCCTCGGTCTTTCATGCGCCAGCAAGAGCCAAAGACGCCTCGAAGGCGACGCTGCTCAGCAAGTCTCGGCGGTAGCTGCGCGCTTTCCCCATCGATGGAGTCTTGGACGCGGCTATCGGCATGCAAAGGACATCTTCATGAATTCACGATTCGCTCAAACAGCCGCACGTATTGCCGAGCCGTATTTTCCCAGGAATAAAAGCCGATGTTCTGGCGATTGTGAGCTACCTGGCTGGAAGCCATCTTCTCGTCGTTCCAAAGCGCAAGGATGAGCTGCGCCAGTCCATCGACGTCGAGCGGATCGAACAAATTCAACTGAAGCACACGGCACAGTTCCTCGATGGGCGGGATTTTGGAACCGATGATGGGGGTTCCGGCGGCGGCCGCCTCCAAGATGGGCAAACTGCTCGATTCGTGCAACGTGGCCGTGATCATGAAGGCTGCCTGCTGATACAGCGCCACCATGTCCTGAAATGGGACTTTGCCCAAGTAGCGGACGTAACCCATGGACTGTTCTTCGATGAATTTGAATATCTGTGGGGCGGCCGAATACTTTTCGCCGGTGAGAACTAGCGGGATTTTCGCCCCGTGCTTGGTTTCGATCTGCTTCAGCGCTTTCAGCACCGTCAAATGGTTCTTGTGCGGCCACAGTTGGGCCGGGAAGAGGAGGAACCGTTCCGGAAGACGGTAGCGCCCAGAAATAGAATTTTCCGCCGCCGGCGCCGCAAATCGTTCGATGAGCGCTCCCGAGGGGATCACCTCAACCTGTTCCGGAGATAGCCAGCGAAAATGGCTCAGCAGGTCTTCCTTGGTGTACTGGCTGTTGGCCTGGAAATAACTCGCATGGCGCGCGCTCAATCCGTAGGTGATGTTCCGACTGAGGCGCCTCGGCCAACTGAAGAATTCTGGGTGATGGACGTGCTGGATATCGTGCATGGTAAGCACCGTGGGCCTGCGGCTGTCGAAGTACCGGAGCACGGGAGTCGGGGTGTAGAGGACGTCCGATTCGCTATCCATCAGCTCCCGGATATTCTTGAAAACGAGATCGCTAGTGAACTTATAGAGTCCGCGGCTGCAAGAAAGGGATGCCCCCCGGCAGATGCTGTTCCGCGCGGAGAATAGCCGGTCACTAATGACTATGAATTCGAAATTATCGCGATTTCGAAGCTGCTCGAAGAGATGCTGATTCCCCTCGGTAACAAATGTGCGGAATCGGCAGCCATTGCCCGCACTGGCAAAGCCTTCCAAAAGTCCCAGGACGTATGTGGTGACACCACCGACAAAAGATGGGTCAACGGCGAGACAGTTGATTCCGACCTGCATTGAGGCACCCGATCTATTCGATCCTAAGAACGCATTCTTTCCGCTCTCTGCCGTTCTTACTGGGGCTTGTCCTAAAGCTCTTACGCGATTCAATGTCGATCGCGGCTGAATTCCAGTGCGATTATTGCGGACTATGAAACTCTTTCAGCAGACCTTCCTGACAGGTTACAACGTTTGCAACCGGCAAATGCTCAATCAATTTCATGCGGTCTTCACCTCTTACATAGGTCAAGTTCCCGGCTGGATCCCTCGAATCTCTGTACCTGCTCGGCACATACACTTCTTCCGGTTCCAATCCTTTGAATTCTGAAGCTACATCAGACCTGATGAAGAAGGCATTATGCCCCCATATATTTGAGCCGACGAGGACATAGCCCTTCTTTCTAGCGAGGTGATAGAGCGCCGCTAAGGAGCAGCCATAGTACAAGCCCGAATAGTGGGCTGATAGCTTATGGAAATTTTCTTTGTACGGAATGGAAACGGGCTGCAAACCGAATAGACTGTTGTATTCAACGATCACGATGCAAGGTCTGATGGATTGGATCGCTTCCCAAATCCAGTATTCGTTCCCATCGATGTCGATCGAAAGAAGTCCAACGTCTTCAGAAAAGCCAGCCCCCCGGAGGAGGGAATCAATATTCTCTCTCGTAATCCAGGCGCACTTGGCCTGGAGGTCAAACTCCCAGTAGATTCTGTCCGTCTGGATAAAGTGAATGTCGGACTCGCACGCGTCCAATACCATCCCCTGCCAGTGATCATTGAGGAGAAGAAACCTCGTGTTGCTTTCCTCATAATCCTCAACGCCAAACTCGATAAAGGTTTTATTTTGTATCGGAAGATGGCTTACTAGGTACTGAATAATACCGTCTTCATCCCACTGTGAAAATACTTTGAATCCGACTTTTCTAAAACTTTCATTCGGCGGCACAATCGCAACTTGCCGCGACATTTGCTGCCCTAGCAGAAGTAGTGATGCCCCGGTTTGGGATGGGATTTTCCTCCTCAGCTTCTTATAAGCTAGCTTCAACCTTTTCTTGATCATGCTCTTAATGATCAACGGTGTGCCTCCGGCTCTGTGGGTCGCTATGGATGGTTACGCCTTGCCTTTCGGAGCCGTCGCAGTATCGAACCGTTTTATCCTCGGCTCAAGTCGTCGAAAGAATCGCACCAACCTTCTAACCATCGAGGGGCGGTGGAATCGTTGGATTTCGGCAACGAAATACGGGTGAATATTCACAGAGTCCGGAAAACGATACTCGGAGCTGGTTCCGGGCGCAAGGACGTGCTGCTTAAAAGGCGCCCGTTTGCAGTGGGTACCGGATCCGTCCAGGCCGATGTTGTAAGCCTTTGAGGAGACAGGGAGCAGCGCAAGCGCGTCGTGTTTGGAGTGGGTATACGCCCAAATAGTGTCCCAGGAATCGATTTTGCCCTCCATTTGGAGGGCCAGCAACCAAGAGAGGTCATCGCCTCCTTGGTTGAATCGTCTTTGTTTTGCTCGGTCAGCCATAAACTCAGGGAAGTCCTTGACCGACCAGTCGGCTTTTTCCCACCGGTCTTTCCAAGTGCCCCAGCCCCAGCACGTGAAGCGGTAAGAGCAGAATGCGTCGTAAGAATAGGTTTTGGGTGTGACGATGGGAAGGTTGAAAGCGCAGACGGAGAACATTCTCGGTTCGTTCACGTATCGCTGCAGAGCATGGTTCATGAATGCCAAGAAATCGGGCGCGGTAACAACGTCGTCTTCGACGGCGATCGCGCGTCCGTACTCATTACACAGTTGAGTGACGCCACTGATCACCGATTTGGACAGACCGAGATTGCGTTCGCGTTCTATGATTGTCACGGACTTGAATCCATCGATCGCGCGAACGAACTTCCTAACTGCTCCAACTGCTGCAGCCCCGGACTCACTTTTCGCACCATCCGCGAAGACAAACAAGTCGCTTTGCTGCGCAAGGTCGTTCGCACGGAGAGCTTCGAGGGTCTGCCGGGTGTGCTCGGGCCGGTTGTAGACGAATAGAGCAATCGGAGCGAGGTCCCCCTCGTGGCCAGAACGACCGACCAAGTAAGAGGCTGAGGCGTCGAGACTCGTAGCCGAAATTTGGATGCCTACATTATTCATAGATTATTCAGGGACCACTGAACGGACTGGGCTGGCGGCAAAAGTTGAAGAAAAAACCGAGTCCCATAGTTCCTGTGTACGATGCCGCGGAAAGGAGCAGCCCGAAAACGGCGCCGCGCAGCCCGAAATGGATCACCAGGGGAATCCCCCCAAGGAGCGTTGCGGCTCCGCTGCACACATAAGCATAGAAGACGAGCTTTGGCTTCTCGGCAGCATTCAGCGCATTACTCATGACGTTGCCAATTCCCATGATCAGCGGCAAGAGTGCCAGAATGTAAAGCGTGGGCGCGAGATCATCAAACTTTCCAGCATACAACCAGTACATCACCGGTCTACCCGTGAGGCGAACGGCAAGGGCGAAGAGCGCGGTCGCACTCACAACCGCCAATCCATAGCGCTTGGAAAATGACAGGAAACTGCCCAACCTGTTGCTCGCGTACCTGGCGGCAAGCGCGGGGATGACCAAGAAGGACAAGGCAATGAAAACCTGGTCAATCGGTGCAACGAGCATCTGCATGACCCTGAGCTCGGCGACCTGCTTGACGGAGAGAAACCCGGCAACGATCCAGTAATAGCCCTGCGTGGTGAGCTGAAACACAAAAGCGGTCGAGAGAACCCATTTCGAATACTTCCAGTGCTCACTCCAATAGCCGGGTTCCGAATCCAAGAAGGACTGCGCCGGGTGACCCAGAGCGAGCTTCTTTCTCAAGCCGAGGCCCGCAGCGATCCAGCCCAGCGCAAGGATCAAGAACACTGAAAAACCGTTCAGGAGGTGAGCTTTTGCCACGAACCAGAGCGCGCCAGCGACCGTCACGAAGCTGATGAGAGAGGCTTGCGCGGCAAACGCTGCTTTCCGCTGGAGGTAAAACACGCGGCGCATGAAAATGCCTGACAAGAGAACCCCTACTGTCACCCCCAAACCCAACAAAGCAGGAGAGACGAGTTGCGGTGCAGCCCAGTAGAGCCCCAGACAGACCAGAAGCACCAGCATCGTGAGCAGAAACCCGACCAACGCGTTCACGCGCACCATCAGCCGCAAGTACTCGGAAAAACGGTTTTGGTATCTTCCGGAGCCGTAAACTGTGTACGGCTCGACGATGGCTGAATTGTGCAGGGCGGAGAGGAAGATGAAGACCGAATAGGAAAGCGCGAACATCCCATATTCTTCCTTGGTTTGCGTGCGTGCCAGCGCAACGTTAACCAGGAAGCCCCCTCCCACGGCCAGCGCCTGGTCCGCGAAGCTGTAGGCAACCGGCATCAGTCTTGCCCGCGCCGGAATCGCAAGAAGCGGAGACCGCAACCAGCTGCTCGCTCGTCCCGTCTCCGCCGCGGGGGGAACCACGGGAAGCGCGTCGTTACCGGCCAATTGAGAAGTACTTTCCATGGGTATTTGTATTCGAGCGCAGCGCTGCTTGGGACCGGACTGCCCGATCGGCGGAAACTACCCACCTAATTGAAAAGATTGTTGCGATCAACGGTATCCAAGAGCTCTCTGGGGATCCCCCGCCGCGTC